>NZ_JBXWRM010000012.1:0-150153 GCF_059612905.1 Ruegeria sp. YKSD163 | reverse complement strand
CCGTCCCCGGCGGCGTCGGCCCCATGACCATCGCCTGCCTGCTCGCCAACACCCTCACCGCATGCACTCGCGCAAACAAACTCACAGAACCAAAGGGACTTACTCCGTGAGTATCCTCTGATCAGCGATGGGCCGCTGGAAGGCGCAAGCACCGGTGGCCCTGATGCTTCGGAGCGTCAAACTGACTTGGAGCAGATTGTATTTTCTGCTGCGCATTAAACTTTATTGAACAACTTTAAGCTGTTGCTTTCTTGCTCTGCCTGACGCCAAAGCGTCGCAGTTTGTCAAAATGGACCCTTCCCGGTATTTGTCGCAGGGGGCCAGTTGCGGTATGACGGTGTTCCGCGTCAGATCAGTTCAAGCAAGTTCTTCATGATAGCCACACTGAGATCCTTTCTGAGTGCCGATAAACGGGGTCTGATCGGACCGGCCTTTGTGTTTCTATCGCTCTTGGCCAGTATCTCGGCTCCGTTCGGCGGACACAGCATGTCCTTTGTGCAGCGGTTCCTGTTCTGGCTGCTGCTCATGGGGGTCGCGGGCGGCATCGCGCACCAGAGCCATCGTCTGGTCGAGCGGCATTTGCCCGACGCGGCGCTTTTGGGCAAGGACCTGCTGATTGTCGCACTGGTCACGCTGCTTTTTACACCGGCGTTGTGGCTGTTGATTCGGCTTCTGGCGCTGCCTTCTGCCGCCGCATCGCCCGACCTGTGGAGCATGGCGCGCTATGGGACCATTTTTGCCTTGGGCCTGATCATTTTGCGTCGCGGGGTGTCGTCTTTGGGGAGCGCGTCAGAGCAACCGCCGCAACCCCGGATATATAAACGCCTGCCTGACGGGTTTTCGGAACAAATCCTCCGGTTGACCGTCCGTGATCACAGTGTCGATGTGGTGACCGACAAGGGGGTGCACACGATCCGCTCGCGGTTCGGGGATGCCATTGACGAGATGGCGCCGATCAGCGGCCATTGTACCCATCGTTCGCATTGGGTGACCGATGTGGCGATCGAGAGCGTCGAGCGCAGCGGCGGCAAGGTCCATCTGCGCCTGACCAATGGCGACCTGATCCCGGTCAGCCGCAAATACCGCCCAGCACTGGAAGAGGCGGGGATCATCTAGCAAGACTGCCTTAGCGCGGCATCGGCACGGCCACGGGGGTGGCGCCGGTGACGATGGCGAGTGCCCCGGGGCGCATCAGCCGGGCCAGCACCGGCGCATCGCTGCGCAACCCGCCGGTATAGGTGCCATAGGCGGGCATCACGATCCGGTCCTGATCGAGCAGGAAGGCGGGGCGCGACAGGCTGCGCCCGCGCAGGCGCAGCGCCGCCTTTGGGTGGTAATGGCCCGAGATCTCTCCCTGTGCTCCATCTTGCGCGATATGACGAAACAGCAGCGGCCCAAATGTCAGTTCGCGCAGATGCGTGCCGCCGATGTCCACCGGGCCGGGATCGTGGTTGCCTTCGATCCAGACCCAGCGCAGCCCGGCCTGGAGCGTGGCGATGCGCAGGCGCGCGGGTTCGGGCAGCGCGCGGGCGGCTTCGGCATCGTCGAAACTGTCGCCCAGGCAGATCACCGTCTCGGGCGCGGTGCGCTCCAGATCGGCGGAAAGCCGATCCAGCGTGTCGGCCACCTCATAGGGCGGCAGCGGGGTGCCGCCGCGCCGGGCGATGCGCTCGGATTTCCCCAGATGCAGGTCTGAAACACACAAGAGCCGCCGTTCGCCCCACCAGAGCGCGCCGGACCCCAGCGCCGTCAGCCGCGTCCCGGCAAAGGTGAAATCATACCCGTTCATGATGTGTTCTTTGCGCGGGACGTCGGGATGCGCAAGCCTTTTCAGACGGTCAGCCCGGCGTCGGCCAGCAGACGGGCGCTTTCCTCGGCCAAGAGTCGTTCTTCGGCTGCACCCTGTACCGGCACCTTGCCGACCTCCAGAAACAGCGGCGCGGCCAGCGGCGTCACCCGGTCCAGCCGCACCAGGTCGATACGGCTGCCGACCCGGGCGATCATCTCTTCGATCCGGCCGAAATCGACCAGCCCGCGCATCGCCTCGGCCCGGGTGATTTGCATCATCAGGTGGTCGGGATCGTATTTAAGCAAGGTGTCATAGAGGATGTCCGAGCTGAAGGTCGCCTGCCGCCCGGTCTTGCGCTGGCCGCCCAGATTGCGCTCGATCAGCCCGGCGATGGTGGCCGAGGCGCGAAAGGTGCGTTTCATCACCGCGTTGCCGGCCAGCCACTGATCCAACCCGGCGCGCAAGCTGTCGATTTCAAAGAGTGGCGCCGGGTCGGTTGTGGCCTCGAGCCCCCAGATCAGCACCGCGTAATCGGTGGCGACAAAGCCCAGCGGGTTCAGGCCCGTCTCCTCCATCCGTTTGGTCAGCAACAGGCCCAGCGTCTGCATCGCGTTGCGCCCGGCGAAACCATAGACGCAAAGATGCTCGCGCCCGTCCTTGGGAAAGCTTTCGACCAGCAGCCGCCCGCGTTCGGGCAGGCGCGAGACCTGGCGTTGCAGGGCCAGCCATTCGGCGGTGTGGCGCGGCAGTTGCGGCCAGTCGGCCTGCCCGAACAGGTCGAGGATACGGGCGCTGAGCTGGGTCGAGGTGGCGAATTTTGTGCCCATGAAGGTGGCGATCTTGGGCTTTTTATCGGCGCGGCGGCTGACCTCGACCACCATTTCTCGCAGGCCCTCGTACCGCACGATCTGGCCGCCGATCAGAAAGGTGTCGCCGGGGGTGAGCGAGGCGGCGAACCCTTCCTCGATCTCACCCAGCGGCTTGCCGCCGCGATTGCGCCGGAGCCGCACCTTGAGCGTATCGGTGTCCTGGATGGTGCCGATATTCTGGCGGATCCGCTGGGCACTGCGCGGGTCGCGCAATTGCCAATGCCCATCGGGGCGTTGTTGCAGGCGCTGCCAGCGGTCATAGGCGCGCAGGGCATAGCCGCCGGTGGCGCAGAACTCGAGACAGGCATCGAATTCGGATCGGGCAAGATCGGCATAAGGCCCGGCAGAGGTCATCTCGGCAAAGAGTGCATCGGCGTCGAACGGGCCGGAACAGGCGGCGATCAGGATATGCTGGCAGAGCACGTCGCGCGGGCCGGGGCCGCGCGGATCACCGTCCAGTGCGTGTGCGCGCACCGCCTCAAGCGCGGCGATGCATTCGACCACCTCGAACCGGTTGGCGGGCACCAACAGCGCCTTGGAGGGCGCGTTATAGCGATGATTGGCCCGCCCGATCCGCTGCACCAGCCGTTTGACGTTCTTGGGGGCGCCGATCTGGATCACCAGGTCCACGTCACCCCAGTCGATGCCCAGATCGAGACTGCCGGTGCAGACGATGGCGCGCAAGTCGCCCCGCACCATCGCCGCCTCAACCCGCTCGCGCTGCGCCCGGTCGAGGCTGCCGTGATGGATGCCGATGGGCAAACCTTCGTCATTGGCCAGCCACAGGTTGTGAAAGAAGATCTCGGCCTGGGCGCGGGTGTTGTGAAAGATCAGCGTCGTTTTGTGCTGCCGGATCTGATCGAGCACGGCGGGGATGGCATAGGCGGCACCACCACCCGACCAGGGCGGCATCTCTTCGGTCTCCAGCATGGCGATATCGGGGTCGGGGCCGGGATCGGCCAGCAGGATCTCGCAAGGGTCGGGGTGGCGGGCGAGGAAGCGGGCGATGGCCTGCGGGTCCTCGACCGTGGCCGACAGGCCCACCCGGCGCAGGTCGGGACAGAGGGTTTGCAGCCGCGCCAGTGCCAGCATCAGCTGGTCGCCGCGCTTGCTTTCGGCCAAGGCGTGGATTTCGTCGATCACCACGCGGCGCAGCCCGGCAAACATGCGCGTTGCATCCTCGTAGGAGGTCAGGAGCGCCAGGCTTTCCGGCGTGGTCAGCAGGATATGGGGAGGATCGGCGCGCTGGCGTTTCTTTTGCGTAGCCGAGGTGTCGCCGGTGCGATCTTCGATCCGGACGGCCAGGCCGATCTCGTCGACCGGGGTGCGCAGGTTGCGCTTGATATCGGCGGCCAGCGCCTTGAGCGGAGAGACATAGAGCGTGTGCAAGCCCTGATGCTGTCCATCTGCCAGCTCGGCCAACGTGGGGAGAAACCCGGCCATGGTCTTGCCGCCACCGGTGGGCGCAATCAACAGGGTCGCGGGGCGGTCGGCGCGATCAAACATCGCCTGTTGATGGGGATGGACGGACCAGCCCTTGGCGGTGAACCAGTCGGTGATGGGAGTGGGGAGTGCGGGCATGGCTGTGACACTAGCATCTGCCTTGTGCAAGGGAAGGGGGCGCTGCCCCCGCCGCCCTTTGGGCGACTCCCCCGAGGTATTTTCAAACAGAAGAAGGGCGCGGGCGCAGGGCTCTGATCGCGGCCTGCACGCTGCGGGGCAGGGTGGTGTCGGTGCCCGGAGGCGCGGCATCGAGCGCGCTTTCGACATCCTTGACCAGGATGCCGATCGTGTTGTCCTCGCTCAACCCGTCACGGGCGAATTCGATCTGGTCGAAATTGCTGGCGAACCAGTTCTGGCCCGAGCTGGTATGGATGAGTCGAAGCAGCGCGGCCTCGTCGAGGCCGGCGGCATCGCCCCAGTCCAGCACCAGCCGTGTCATCGCCGTATTGGCGGCGGCGAGCAGGTTGTTGAGTACCTTGGCCTGCACGCCCGAGCCATAGGGGCCCATACGGTGGAAATGGCTGCCCATCGCGTCGAAGAGCGGTTGTGCCGCATCCAGATCGGTGGGTGCGCCGCCCAGCATGAAAGAGAGCCGCGCCTCTTCGGCCGCGACCTGGGCACCGGACATGGGGGCGTCGATCAGGGCGATATGGTTCGGCACCCTAGCCCGCAGCGCGCGCACATAGCGGGGCGACAGGGTAGAGCAGAGGATGACACAATCGAGATGTTTTGCGTAAATAAGTTTCTGATCCGTAAACAATATCTGCTCAGTTTGCGCAATATCCCGGACGACGGTGATGAGAGTCTTCAAGTCTTGCGAAAATACTGCGATGTCATCGGTAATCCCGTGATCTTTGCCTGCAAAATCGCTGGATGGGCGAATGTCGAAACCTTTCGCCGGGAACCCCGCGCGTCGCAGGGCGGCCAGCATTGGCGCGCCCATGCGGCCACAGCCCGCGACCCCGATCATTTCACGATCTTCTCGTCCTTGACGAACATGTTGGCCCAGGCGCGGTCGATCAGGTCGGGGCTCATCTGATAGGGGATGCCCTCGAACTCGCAGATGGCGATCATCTGGTCGATCAGGAAGACCGGCTGATAATTGGCGTAAATGTTGTCAATGGTCGGGTATTTGACCTTGAGCAGATGCACCAGCGCCTTTTCGTCCAGCGGTACACCCTTCTTGCGGGCGACCATGGCGAAGATTTTCAGGAAGTTTTCCTGGTTCGGGCCGTCGATCTTGATCTTGAAGAAGATCCGCCGCAGCGCCGCCTGGTCAAAGATCTCGTTGGGGTGGAAGTTGGTCGAGAAGATCACCAGCGTGTCGAAGGGGACCTCGAATTTCTCGCCCGATTGCAGGCCCAGGATGTCCTTGCCCTCTTCCAACGGCACGATCCAGCGGTTGATGATCGCCTGCGGAGGCTCGGCTTGGCGGCCAAGGTCGTCGATGATGAAGATGCCGCCGGTGGATTTCAGCTGCAAGGGCGCCTGATAGGTGCGCGCGGTGGGGTTGTAGACCAGATCAAGCATCGACAGCGACAGTTCGCCCCCGGTGATCACGGTGGGGCGCTCGCACATCACATACCGGCTGTCAAAGCGGGCGCGGCGGCGCAACTGGGTCGGGTCGTCGGGCTCCTGTTCCACGGCGGTGTGCACGATCGGGTCATAGACGGTAATGACCTGGCCGGAATATTCGATGGCGCGCGGCACATAGACATTGTCGCCCAAGGCGTCGCGGATGCCGTTCGAGATCGAGGATTTGCCGTTGCCGGGCGGGCCATACATCAGGATCGAGCGGCCGGCGCTGACGGCGGGGCCGAGATGGCCCAGCAGGCTGTCGGGCAGCACCAGGTGGCCCATCGCGCGGACCAGTTGATCGCGGGTGACCTGGATATTGCGGATCGACTGGCGTTTCACCTGCTCACGGTAAACCTCGAGCGGGACCGGCATCGCGCCGAAATATTCAGATTGGCTGAGCGCGTCGAGCGCGCGCGACTTGCCCGCATCGGTCAGCTGATAGCCCATCTCGTTGCCGCTGTTGGCGTTGAGTGTCCCGGTCGCCTCGAGCAGTTTCTGGCCGCGCGCCATGTCGATCAGTTCCTGTGTCACCGACAGGGGCAGACAGATCGCCTCGGCGATCTCGCGAGCGGTTTCCACATTCTTGCGGAACACGGTCTTCAACAGGATGTCCCGCATCATGACGATGGGCAGCTGCATCTCGGCGATGCCCTTGGGCGCGGGAGGGGCGATCACGGCGGTGGGTTGCATATTCATCGGAGTGCCTGCGGTGCTTCTGGTGACATGTCTGCGGGGGACCCGCATGGCGCCGAAAGTGATGTAACAATGTGGCAGCACAAGGGCGCCGGAAGGGAGTTTGAAGGGTCAGCCGCCCTCAAGCCCCCCAGGCCACGCCAAGCGCCAGATAGGTGGCCAGCCACAGGCCCAGCGCCAGGCCCATTGGGAACTTCTTGCCGCTGTCCCAGCTTTTCCAGTCAGGGGCAAAGCGTCTGAGACCGCTGTATTTGGCGATGCGATGGGTTGCAAAGGCCCCCAACAGGCTGGCCGCGAGGATCGCCATGGCAAGGATCAGGTCGGCGGTCCAGACAAAGGGCGCGGCGGCGGCCAGGAACTTGGCATCGCCTGCGCCCATGGCGCCAGCGGCATTGAATGCGATCCCCAGCAGCAGGATCAGCGGCAGGTGCAGCAATTGCCAGACATAGGTGGGCAGGGCCATGGGGATCGGGCCGATCCGACCCGACACCCAGTCGCTGGTGAAAGGCGGATAGGCGATCAGGCCGATCGCCACAAAGATCGCGGCCAGGGCCACGACGGCGTGGTTCCGGATCTTCAACTCGGCCAGATCGGTATAAGCGACATAGAGGCAGATCGGCAGTGCGAAGGGCAGAAACCACATTGCCGCATAGGCGGGGAGGGCCATCGGCTCAGCCGGTTTCCAGCGCCCGAAGCGAGCGTACCGCGTCTTCGAAATGCTGCGGGTGGGTGTCGATCGCCTCGCGCAACAGGCCCTTGCCGGTTGTTATGTCACCTTGTTTGACCGCTGACAGAGCCATTGTATGCAACAGCTGGGCGCGCTCGGTCTGGGTCATCGGTACGACCGGCAGCGTATAGTTGCGCTGGGCACTGCGGGCCAGAACCAGATTGTTCTTGGCGGTGAACAGGTTGCCGTCCTGGCGGATGGCGTCGCCGAACAGGCGTTCGGCCTCGGCAAAATCGCCGCGGGTCAGCTTGGAATAGCCCCAGTTGTTCATCACGCCCGCGGGACGAGTGGTCAGGCCAACGGCAATCTCGTAGAAGGTATCGGCGTTTTTCCATTCCTGATTGGAATCCGCCACCATCGCCTCGAGCCGATAGCGCTTGAAGGTCTCGTGGGTGGGCGGCACGGTATCCAGGACCTGCTCGGCCCGGTCCCATTCGTTGTTGCGGATCAACGCATCGGCCAGATCCACAGAGTCATCGGGTGCCGCGCCATCCATCTTGACCACGCGGTTCCAGGCGGCGACCGCTTCGGTGTTGCGGTTGGCACGGGTCAGCGATTTGGCAAGGCCGCGTTGCAGGTCGACCCGGTCAGGATTGTCCTTTGCGGCACGCTGGAAGTAGTCAACCGCCTCGTTGGGGTCGGCCACGGTCAGCATCACGTCGTTCAGATTGGTTTCGTCGACGACATTCACGTCCTGAAACGCACGCTCGACGGTTTCATCCGCGTTGTCGGAACAGGCCGATAGGGTCAGGCCACCTGCCAGCATGACCGGAACCAGGATAAAGTGGCGCATTTTTGCGTCCTTCTTGCTGCTCTTGCCCTCTATGGCGTCTTGCGGATCAAGAAGTCTCCTTGCCCCCGCTGCACCAATTTGAATTCTTCTTTTTGTTCAGTATTAATAGCAGGATTTTCGGATTTTGCGAGCGCAATCCGCAGATTGTTCCGGATTGAGTCACTTTCGCCATTGTCCAGCGCATAGGCCTTGCGAAAGACGGCTGTCGCTTCGGCGATCTCGCCTTTTTCCATCAGCAGAACGCCCAGATTGTTCCAGGCTTCGGGCCAGTCGGGGGCCTCTTCGACGGCGCGGCGCAGCATGGTTTCCGATTGCCCCAGCCGCCCCAGGCCCAGATTGGCGGTGCCGATGCCGGTCAGGATCTCGGTGGTCATGCCCTCGTCCAGCGCGGCACGGGTAAAGGCGTCGAGCGCCAGTTCGTATTCGCCGGCGGCCATCAGGCGTTGGCCCACTTCGACACCGCTGACCGCCTGCTTGCGGTGATCCACGCCGGGTGGGAAGGGGCTGTCAGGCAGGGCGATGTCGTCGTTTCTTGTGCAAGAGGCCACCGTCACCACGGTGACGATGGCCCATGCGAGAACAAGCCTTGGCGGCCGGGTCGGCGCAGCCGATGATGTCATGTCGTCATTTGCTCATGTTGCCAAGTTCCATGATGCCTTTGGCCGAGGGACCCACAAGGATGATCAGCAGCGGCGGAACCGTCAGCATCATTGTGGCAAGGGTCATTTTGGTTGGCAACTTGTTTGCGGCCTCTTCCGCGCGCATCACGCGCTTGTCCCGCATCTCGCCGGCATAGACGCGCAGCGCCTCGGCGATCGAGGTCCCGAATTGCGACGACTGGATCATCACGGTCACGAAAGAGGACACATCGACCACGCCGCAGCGGGTGCCCATGTCGCGCAGAACCTTGTCCTTTTCCTTGCCCGCTTTCATCTCGTGGGCGACCACCTCGAATTCGTCCGCCAGATCGGGATACGAGGCCCGCAACTCCTTTGAGACGCGCACGATGGACTGGTCGAGCGACTGGCCCGCCTCGACGCAGACCAACAACATGTCAAGCGCGTCGGGAAAGGCACGGGTGATGTTTTCCTTGCGTGTATCGACCCGCCGGGTGATCCAGTAGCGTGGCAGGAAATAGGCAACACCGCCCGGACCCAGAACACGGATCAGCATGGCCTGGCCATCCAGATCCTTGTCCGCTTCGATGACGAAGACATAGAGCACGCCAAGCAGAAGGCCCACCAGACCCAGCGCCATCTGCGCAAAGTGGAAGAAGCGCACGGCGTCCTTGGACTGATAGCCGGCCTGGCGCAGTTTGAGCTGCATCGCGGAAAGCTCGTCGGCGTCTTGCGGTTCCAGGAAAGTGGCAAAACGTTGCAGCTGTTCGTTGCGCCCGCTCTGGCGCAACTGCTCTTTCTTGGGTTTGGCGACCGTTTTGGGATTCATGTCGCGCTTGAGCTTTTTCAGTGGGTCCTCGGGCTGGCTCATCAGCAACGGAACCGCCAGAAGGACCATGAACAGGCCCAGCACGCCAACCACGATCAGAGGACCGAACTCGCCCAGGTGCTCGGTCAGGAAAGTATTGATCTGGCTCAGGATTTCCATGATGCTCTCCTCAGACCTTGATATTGGTCAGCATGCGCATGACGAACAGGTTGGCGGTCAGCAGGACCCCGACGACGAAACAGGCGGGAATGAACAGCGGGTGGTCCATCACCCCGTCGTAATAGCCCGGATCGTTGAACAGGATGACCATCAGCGCGACCAGCGGGAAGGCGGACAGGAACTTGCCCGACCATTGCGCTTCGGCGGTGATCGCCTTGACGCGCCGGAACAGGCGAAAGCGGGCACGGATCACCTTGGCCAGGCCGGCCAGAACCTCGGCCAGGTTGCCGCCCGATTGCTGCTGGATGGTGACCGCAACCGAGAGGAAGCGCAAATCCTGCATGTCGAGCCGCTCGGCCATTTCCTTGAGCGCCTCGCCCACTTCGCGGCCATAGGCGGCCTCATCGGCGATGATGCCGAACTCGGTGGCGATCGGATCCTCGGATTCCTTGGCCACGATCTGGATGGCCGAGACCAGCGGGTGCCCGACCCGGAGCGAGCGCACCATCAGTTCGACCGAGTCGGGGAGCTGCTCTTCGATCATGCTCAGCCGTTTCTTGGCTTTCTGATTGACCCAGAGATAGACGGCGGCGATGCCAATCGCGACCGAGATGGCGGCGCGCAGCTTGACCTCGGTTTGGGTGCCGACGCTGAGACCGACAAAGGCGATACCCGCCAGCAGCGCCATGATCATGATCAGCTGCCGGGGGGTAAAGGCGATGGCCGCCTTTTGCGCCTTTTCCGCCAAGAGCGAATAAAGCGGGATCGACTTCGACTTCATGTGCTGCTGCATCTCCTTGCGGAGCTGCTCCAGCACCTGTTCGCGACCGGCGCCCTTGTCCAGCATTTCCAGCCGGCGGTTTACCCTGCTGTTGAGGCTGATGGATTTCCCGAAAGCGACAAGATAAAGACCCTCGACCAGGACCAGGACCCCGACGAAGATCAGGCCGTAGATGATCGGTTCTGCACTGAGTTGCATCGTTTTGATCCTTACATCGTGGTCGGTTCATAGATCGACGGCGGCAGATCATAGCCCCACATGCGGAAGCGCTCCGAGAAATGGCTGCGCACGCCGGTGGCGGTGAAATGGCCGATAATCTTGTTGTCGGGGGTCAGGCCCACCCGCTGATAGCGGAAGATTTCCTGCATCGAGATGACGTCGCCCTCCATCCCGGTAATCTCGGTGATCGAGGTCATGCGACGGCTGCCGTCCTGAAGGCGGCTGGCCTGCACGATCAGGTTGACGGCGCTGGCGATCTGGCTGCGCACGGCCTTGATGGGCATCTCGATACCGGCCATGGCGATCATGTTCTCCAGACGGCTGACACCGTCACGGGCGCTGTTCGCGTGGATCGTGGTCATCGAACCGTCATGGCCGGTGTTCATGGCCTGGAGCATGTCGATGACTTCCTCGCCGCGGGTCTCGCCGACGATGATGCGGTCGGGGCGCATCCGAAGCGCGTTCTTCAGACAGTCGCGGGGGGAAACCTCGCCCTTACCCTCGACGTTTGGCGGGCGGCTTTCCATCCGGCCCACATGAATCTGCTGCAGCTGGAGTTCGGCCGTATCCTCGATTGTCAGAATGCGTTCGGCATTGTCGATGAAACTCGACAGCGCGTTCAGCGTTGTGGTCTTGCCCGATCCGGTACCGCCCGAGACGATCACGTTCAGCCGGGTGGCGACGGCGGCCTGAAGATAGGCGGCCATCTCCTCGGTAAAGGCGCCGAATTTCACCAGGTCGTCGATGCCCAGCTTGTCCTTCTTGAATTTCCGGATCGACACCAGCGAGCCGTCCACCGCGATCGGCGGCACCATCGCATTGAAACGCGAACCATCGGCGAGGCGGGCGTCGACATAGGGATTGGATTCATCGACACGCCGGCCGACCGCGCTGACGATCTTGTCGATGATCCGCAGCAGGTGGCGTTCGTCTTTGAATGTGATGTCGGTCAGTTGCAGCTTGCCCGAACGTTCGACAAAAATCTGCTGCGGCCCGTTCACCAGGATATCGTTGACCGTATCGTCCTGAAGCAGGGTTTCCAACGGTCCCAGACCGGTGACCTCGTCATACAGCTCCTTGTTGAGCTGCATGCGGTCCTCGCGGTTCAGTACCACGCCTTTGTTTTCTAGTATCTCGCTGGTGATGGCGGTAATTTCAGCGCGCAGTTCTGCCTCGGCGGCGTGTTCCAGCGCCGACAGGTTGAGATTCTCCAGCAGATCGCGATGGAGCTCTATCTTGAGCTCGCTCAGCCGCTCCTTGCGCTTGCGGTCCCGGTCCTGCGGAGCCGCCTCGGCCGCCTGTTTCTGGATCGGTTTGCGCAGGCTGGCGACGGGCGCCGGTTCGACCTTGGCGATGGGCGCTTCGGCTTTCTTGGTGGCCAGGGCGGCCACCGGCATTGCCTTGTCGGTCTTTTTATATCTCGAAAACACGGTCGACCCCCTCTTCTATGGTGTTCAGGCTGCCTTGACGTCGCTGCGCCCCAATTCGTGCAGCGATTGCGCCAGTTTCGCGATTTCGCGGCGTAGTGGATTCTTGGGCGCCGAGGTTGCCAGCGGCAGACCGTGATCGGCGCCCTGGGTGACCTGTTTGCCACCATCGGGCAGTTGCAGGTCGATCGAGATGCCCAGGGATTCCCCCATCCGTTTGACCCGACTCTTGCCGCTGAGATCGGTGAATTTAGGCGCTTTGTTCAGGGCAAAGCGCAATTTGTTGAAAGGCAGGTCCTCGGATTGCAACGCGCGCTTCATCCGCAGCGCGTTCTGGGCCGAGCGCATGTCCAGCTCGATCATCGCGAAATAGACATGGGCGGCCTGAAGGATCGTCTCGGACCATTGCACCAGCGTTTTGGGCATGTCGACGATGACATAATCGAAATGCGCGCGCGCCATTTCGATCACCCGCTGGATGTCCTCGGGTGTCAGAATGTCGAGTGGCACCATGTCCGACGGCGCGGTAAGCACCTGCAACTTGTCCTCGAAGCTCAAGAGTGCCTGACCGAACACCTCTTCGTCCATGCTTTCGGTTTCCGAAAGCATCTCGAACACCGCCTCGCGGCGGGGCAGGTCCAGATAGGTCGAGACAGAGCCGTATTGCAGGTCGAAATCCAGAAGACAGACGCTTGGCGCATCGTCGCCGCCGATATTGGCCAGCTCCCAGGCCAGATTCACCGCCAAGGTGGTTGATCCGGTACCGCCGGCCAGCCCATGCACAACGATCAACGCCCCCTCGCGCGCGGCGCCCTTGTTCAGGTGCGCGGTGTTATGATGGGCCTGAGTTTGTTCGGGTTCGGGCTTGTTCAGCCGGTCGATGGCCGATTGCAGTTCGCGTTCGGGCAGGGGATAGGGTACGAATTCGTCCGCCCCCTTGCGCAACAGCTGATGCAGCGAGGCCGGGGTGACGTCTTCGGCGATCAGAATGACCTTGATACCGCGCGCCTTGGCCTGGGTGATGATTTCACCCATAAGCACCAGATTGTCTTCGTCATCGGCGTCGATCGCCAGGGCGATGAATTCAAGTGAGTCGGATTCGGGCTGACCGAAGAAGGCCAGCGCCTCGGCAAAACCCAGGTCGCCCCAGCCTTCGCCCATCGCGGCTTCCATGTCCTCGATCAGAAGATCGAAATTCTGCACGTCCCGGCTGACGGTACAGGCCAGGATCGGCATTGTTTCGGGTTGCGGCATTGCGCTGCTCATTGCCTTTTTCCTCTTTACGGGGGCGGGGCAACAAGACGGTGTCCGTTCTGCCTTCACCCGCATGCGACCGGGAATCTGGTCGCACGTCACCTATTGGAAGCAATGTCGCGGGTAAGTTGGGCGAGATTTGGGCCGAAAAGAACCAATTGTAGGGAATGGGGCGACTATGCCGCCCGATTCCACTTATTGTTCGAAGGCGCTGGAGGTGGTGTCGATCTCGATCGAGGTTTTGGGCTCAGCGCTCTTGATGTATTCGCGATAGACAACTTGGGCATATTTGCCGTCCAGGATGTTCTGATGCCCATCGACAAAGCCCGAGACCTGGGTGACCGTGCGCCGGTTGCGGCGTTCCCGCTCCGAGGTGGGCACCAGCGGCTGCGTTTCGCCATAAGAGACCATCGCTTCGAGCCGGTTCCGGCTGATGCCGCGGCTGGCAAAGAACGACACGACCGCGCGCGCGCGACGCATCCCCAGGCTCTTGTTATAGCCCGAGGACCCGACCGCGTCGGTGTGGCCGTAGACTCGGAATCGCACCTCGGGGAACTGCCGGATCCAATCCGCCTGAAGGGTCAGGACCTGTTGGGCAGTGGCGTCCAGCTCGGCGCTGTCAAAGGCAAAGTTGATCTGGGTCGGGACCTCGCGGGCAAAGCGGTCCGCCAGGGTCTGCGCATAGCTGCGCTCGCCGTTCATCATCTGGGTATTGTTCAGCGTTGCGTTGCCGAACGTGCCCGAATCGACCTGATAGCCCGCTTCGAGACCGCAGGCTGAAAGCGTTCCGGCCAGCCCAAGGCACATCATCCAGTTCCGCATCGGTCCCATCCCCTGATCACTCCAAGACATAGCCATAAGAGCCGCTGAAATCCTGTCGCGCGACCTCGGAGGCAGCGCCGCTACGGGCCCGCTGGGTCCGGGTGGTTTTGCCACGCAGGAACAGATCGCTCTCGGTGGGCGGCTTGACCCGATCGGTCGGCAGCGCCAATGCCTCGCCCCGCGTGGGCGAGACCAGATGCGCGGTGATGATGATCACCAGCTCGGTCTGCGAGCGCTGATAGTTTGCACTGCGGAACAGGGCACCCAGCACCGGCACGTCGCCGATCCAGGGTAGTTGCGAGTTGTTGTCCAGAAACTCGTCCTCGATCAGACCGGCGATTGCAAAGCTCTCGCCATCCTTGAGTTCGACGGTGGTCGAGGTTTCGCGGCGTTGGAACGCGGCGATTTCGAATCCGTTCACGGTTACCGAATTGTTGGGATCAAGCGACGAGACCGCTGCAAGCAGTTCGAGATTGATCAGATCGCCATCGACGACACGGGGGATGAATGCCATCTCGACGCCAAAGGGCTTGTACTCGACCGTGAACAAGCCGTCGCGCTGGGCCACCGGGATCGGATATTCGCCACCTGCTAGGAACTTGGCCTCTTGCCCAGACAGGGCCGAAAGGTTCGGTTCGGCCAGTGTTCGCACCACGCCCTTGCGCTCCAACGCCTCGAGCAGCAGCCGCACCTGGGTCGATCCGGCGCTGAACCCGAACAGGATCGCACCGGTATTGTCGTTCAGGACCGGGATGTTGCCGTTGATCGCGTTGGTCAGGCTTCCCGAGTTGTTCAGCGTGTTCAGGCCGCCGACGGCATTGCCGCCGCTGAAGCCAAGCGAGGCGCTGAGCGATTTCGAGACCGAGCGCTGCATCTCGGCGAAACGCACCTTGAGCATGACCTGCTGCACGCCGGCCACGCTCATCAGGTTCGAAACCCGTTCGGGCGCATAGCGTTCGGCCAGGTCAAGCGCCCGTTGCAAACGCGCGGCGCTGGAGGCGGTGCCCGACAGCACGATACCGTCATTGGCGGTGCGCACCTCGATCTTCTCGTTGGGCAGGATCTGTTTGAGACGTTCCTTGAACTCGGCCACGTCGAACGAGACCCGCACGTTCACATTGGTGATAAGCCGCCCACCCGCGTCGAACAGGCTGAGTGTTGTCAGGCCCGGCGATTTGCCCAGAACATAGATGGTACGGTCGGACAGCGAAGAGATATCCGCGATCCCGGCATTGGCAATCGAAAGCTCGGCAAAGGGCGTTTCGCTTTCAACCACGATGGCCCGGTTCATGGGAACATCGAGAGTTTCGGCGGTGCCTTGTTTGACCACGCGCAGGTCCTGAGCTTGCGACATGCCCGCGATCGGGCTGCACGCAAGGACGAGCCCTGTCAGGGCCGCTTTGATGAAACCATCAATTTTCATGTGACCTGCCTTTCCGATCACGCCTCTGAACCGGGTCTTGACGCCCGATGTTTGGGTCACTTTGCGCGACTTGATGCTTTTTTGCAAGAATCAATGCTTTTGGGCGCCTTATTGATGTGTGGATTGAGCAACAAGCAAGAAGGACCGCCCCTTGCGGTGCGGCCCTTCCTTTTGCAACCTGCGCAGATCGACACATCAATTCGTGCAGGGGATCGGGATGTCGACAACCTCGGCCCCGCGACGGGTGCGGATGGTGCAGACCTTCTCTTCGACCTTTTCGGGGGCGGCTTCGAGCGCACCGAGACCCAGCAGCATACGCTGATCCACCTCGACCGCAGAAGCGATGGTATCGTCATCGGCGCCGACCAGCGCGAGGGTCAGGCGTCCGGTTGTCTGCGCCTGGGCCAGCGCGGCCACCTGCTGGGGCAGGGCGGCGACGGTGACCGTGCGGGCGATATTGGCGCCAGTCACGTCACCCCCCGCGATCTGGTCGATTGCGACAATCTGGATATTGGTCTGAATCAGGCGGGTAATCTCTCCCTGCATGCCTTCCAGCGGGCCGGTTCCGCCTGACATGCCTCCGGTCCAGTAGACATCGACCCGGTCACCCGGACGCAGGAAACCGGACACGCCGCTGGTGACGTCGACCTTGATGGCAAAGGCGCGCATGCCGCGCGATAGTTGCGAGGTCAGCCCGGCATCCTCGCCGGGTTTGGTGACCTTGACGGCCATGATCGCCTCATCCTTCTCCATCGCGCGCAGGACGTAGCGATTGTCCTCCTGACGCTCGGGGAACAGGGTGGCGGCATCCAGGAATGTGCCTTCGGGGATTGCGTTCTCGGGCCATTTGACCGCGCGCACGTCCTCTTTGGTCAGCCGTTCGCCATAGCGCAGCGGGCGCGAGGCCACATAGACCGTCTTTGTAGGCACGATCTGTGCCCGTGCCTGCCGCTCACGCGCCAGTTCGCTTTGATAGGCGGAAATATAGTTGCGGGCCATCATGACCGCGCCCCCGGCAAGTGCGATCCCCACGATCAGGACCAGTCCGAATACTGCTCGCATCTTGTCACCTCTCTTCTGTTCCGCTCGCCCGGCGTCGGCCATTCTGGCCGGGCACGGGCGATCTGAAACAAATCTTGCGCTTCAAATATGTCATTCTGAGGGTCAAAGGGCGCCCCTACAGCGTCTTTGACAGACAATTGAAGCTTGTTTTTCTGCGCATTTGTCTCGAAACGGTCTTTGCCGCCAGTTCAGAACCCGGCGTCCACGTTGACCGAACCAATTGTGGTCGAAACGGCTGTGGATACATCCCCGGTCGGACCGTTGATCGCCGAATAGGCGATACCGGCCAGGGAAACCACCGCAGCAGTCAGAACCACCCAGTCCACCGTGACGGCGCCGTCTTCCTCTTTTGCAAAGAGCATCCAGCTAATCAGCATGGTAGTGCCTCCGTCGCATCGGATTCAGGAAAAAGGGCCACGCCTTGGGTAAAGACGCGGCCCCGATCTGCTGTAGTCAGCCAGGCTATTACAGGCCGGTATCCGGCGTCACGGTGCCCAGCTCGGTGTTGATGGCGGTCGACAGCGTGCTGGTACCGGTCGAGATGCCGTTGTAGGCAACTGCGGCCAGGGCCACGACTGCTGCGGTCAGCACGACCCAGTCAACGGTCACTGCGCCATCTTCGTCTTTGCGGAAGTTTTTGAAGAATTTGATCATGGTTAGTCCCTCCTAAGGATCACAAGAGTGTTTCTCAACCTCGCCGTCCGTCTGAACCTGCTCTCTCTCGTTGGCTCATGTCCGTCGCGGTATGGGTGTATATTTGCCGGTCAGCCGTGGCAGGATTTGGGCCAAAACTCGGATTTCTTTGCCAGATTTTAATTTTTCTAGCGGAATTTCACTAACTCTTTGTTTTGTAACGGTAAAAAAAGAAAAATTTTTAGTTACCCCCGGTAGGGCCGATGCAAAACCGCATCAAATATGGCGAAATCGCCTTATTTGGGTGGTTTTTTCGGTGTTGAAAGGGTCTTTTGCACCGTAGAGTCGTGAAAAAACATATCTAGAGGCGAGCAGATGGCCCTCAGATACATCACTCTGATTGCGGCGGTGGCCGTTCTTGCGGTCGTGGGCGAGTCGCACGCGGAAAGCCCCGTGCCGCTGCCCGAGGTCAAGTTCAAGCGGGTGCGCGCACCCGCGCCGGGGGCGCCCCCCCGCGTGGATGTCCAGATCTCGGCCGAAGAGCACGCCCGCGCGCCGGTTTCCGGGCGGCAGAAGCCGGTTGCGGAGGACGATATCGTCACCGCGGCGGCCGCGCCCGTGCCTGACGCAGCGGGCGCCGCCGGCCGTTATGCGTGGTTCTGGGACAAGATATCTCCGGCGCTTGGTCCCGACCGACCCCGCCAGTTGGAGGATATGCTGAGCGCGCTATCCGCCGGCGGGGTGGATGCGCCGCGCCTTCAGGCCTTGCAGGATATCGCGCGGGCACAAGGCATCTCGATTCTGCGCTCGACGGTGGGAACCGAGGTTTCGCCAGCGCTGGTGCTGGCGGTGATCGCGGTGGAATCGGCGGGGCGGGCCGATGCTGTCAGCGGTGCGGGCGCGCAGGGTCTCATGCAGCTGATGCCGGATACCGCGGCCCGGTTCGGGGTCAATGACAGCCTTTTGCCGGATGACAATATCGCGGGCGGCGTGCGCTATCTGAACTGGCTGATGAAGGAATTCGGGCGCGACCCGGTTCTGGTGCTTGCCGGATACAACGCGGGCGAGGGCGCGGTGCGCAAACACGAAGGCGTGCCGCCCTATGCCGAGACCCGCGATTACGTGCCCAAGGTGCTAGCCGCCTATCAGGTTGCGCGCGGGCTCTGCGCCACACCGCCAGAACTGATCACCGACGGTTGCGTGTTCACCGCCATGCAATAGAAAAACCCGCCCCGGTTGCGGGGGCGGGTTGGTGATCCCAAGAAGAGACCCGGTCAATCGACCAGCGTCGCCTCGGTCGCGGCGCGCATCTCTGCCTCGGTCACGCCATCGGCCAGTTCGACGATCCGCAATCCGCCATCGACTACGTCGAGTACGCCGAGGTTGGTGATGATGCGGTCGACCACGCCCTTGCCGGTCAGCGGCAGGGTGCATTCCTTGAGCACTTTCGATTCGCCGTGCTTGTTGGTGTGATCCATCACAACCACCACGCGACCAACGCCCGCCACCAGGTCCATGGCGCCGCCCATGCCCTTGACCAGCTTGCCGGGGATCATCCAGTTGGCCAGATCGCCCTTTTCGTCCACTTCCATCGCGCCCAGGATCGCAGCGGCGATCTTGCCGCCCCGGATCATCGCAAAGGATGTGGCGCTGTCGAAATAGGCGGTACGGGCCAGTTCGGTGATGGTCTGCTTGCCGGCATTGATCAGGTCCGGGTCCTCGTCGCCCTCATAAGGGAAGGGGCCCATGCCCAGCATGCCGTTTTCCGATTGCAGGGTGATGTCCTTGTCGCCCACATAGTTGGCCACCAGCGTCGGGATCCCGATGCCGAGGTTCACATACATGCCGTCTTCAAGCTCTTCTGCCGCGCGCGCGGCCATCTGATTGCGGTCCCAGGGCATGGCTCAAGCCTCCTCACGTTTGCGGGTGGTGCGCTGTTCGATGCGCTTTTCATGCTCGCCCTGAATGATGCGATGCACATAGATGCCGGGCAGGTGGATGCAATCGGGGTCCAGCTCGCCGCGCGGAACGATTTCCTCGACCTCGGCGATGCAGATCTTGCCGCAGGTGGCCGCGGGCACGTTGAAATTGCGCGCGGTCTTGCGGAACACCAGGTTGCCTGTGTCATCGGCCTTCCAGGCCTTGATGATCGACAGGTCGGCAAAGATACCCTCTTCGAGGATATAGGTCTCGCCGTTGAAGTCCTTGTGCTCCTTGCCATCGGCGATGACGGTGCCGACGCCGGTCTTGGTATAGAAGCCGGGGATGCCCGCACCACCGGCGCGCATGCGCTCGGCCAGGGTGCCTTGGGGATTGAATTCCAGCTCCAGCTCGCCGCTCAGGTATTGCCGCATGAATTCGGCGTTTTCGCCGACATACGAGCTGATCATTTTCTTGACCTGCTTGGTTTGCAGCAGGATGCCGATGCCGAAATCGTCGACACCCGCATTGTTCGAGGCAAAGGTCAGATCCTTGGCGCCCGACTCCTTGATGGCCTGCAACAGCAGCTCGGGAATGCCGCACAGGCCGAAACCGCCCGCCGCGATCAGCATGCCGTCCTGCAGCAGACCGTCGAGCGCCTCGGTGGCGTTGGCATAGATTTTTTTCATGGAAACTCCCCCAATGACTTGGTGATTGCGCCGGTTTTGCCGCCGCGTCAGCGCGGAGTCAATGACGGGTTCCGGGGGATGGTATTTCTACGGAATGGCACGGGCCGGGGCGGCGGAACCGCCCCGGCCGGGTCACTGGGGCAGCGCCTCGGCGCTGTATTGCGCGGCAAATTCGGCGCTGGGCGGGATCGGGGTGATGACGTCAATCAGCACGCCATTTGGGTCGGCGGTGATGAAATGGCGCTGGCCGAACGCCTCGTCCTTGAGCGGTTTCAGCATTGGCAGGCCAGCCGCTGTCAGCCGGTCATATTCCGCCGCCGCGTCTGCCACCTCGAAGTTAAGGATTACGCCGCGCACCGGGCCACGGGCCCGGCTCGGTATGGTTTCGTGCTGCCCGTCCAGGATCGCCAGATTGACCGAGGGGTCGGCGCTGGATTGCAGATGAACGTACCAATCGGCCTCGAACGCGGTGTGGAACCCGAAATGGCTGCGATAGAAATCGGCGGTGCCCTGCACGTCGTCGGTCTGGATGACGGGGTAATACTGGGTCGTTTTCATATTGCCTTTCTCCTCAACATGCATACAGTTTGTATGTGAGTTGTAAATAAACATACAGGCTGTATGTATGCAAGAGAAAAATACACCCGTCCCCAATGCCGACCGCCGCGCCGCGATGCGGGCACGCCTGATCGCCGCCGCGCGGGCGCTGTTCGTGGACAAGGGATATGCCGAGACCTCGACACCCGAGATTGTGCGCGCCGCCGACGTGACGCGCGGCGCTCTCTATCACCATTTCGCCGACAAGGCCGATCTGTTTCGCGCCGTGGTCGAGGCGGAGGCCGAGGCGCTGGTGGAGCGGATCGATGCCGAGGCCGTCGACGCCGGGGCAGGGGGGATGGAAGCGGGCAGCGCCGCCTTCTTCCGCGCCATGGCCGAGCCGGGCCGCGCCAGGCTGCTGCTGATCGACGGGCCAGCGGTGCTGGGACCGGACGAGATGAGCCGGATCGACGCCGGAGGCGGGCGTGCCTCGCTGCGGGCGGGGCTCGATCTTGTGGTCAGCGGTGTCGGCGAAGCTGAGATGCAGGCATTGACCGAGGTTTTGTCTGCCGCTTTCGATCGCGCCGCGCTTGCGATTGCGCAAGGAGCAGAACCCGCGCCTTTTGAACAGGCGATGGCACGGCTGGTGGCGGGGTTGGGCGCGCGCTGACGCCCGCGCCCGCGCCGTGGTCAGCTCTCGGTCTTCTTGGTGGTCTTCTTGCGCGGGGCGGCCTTTTTCTTGGTGCCCTTCTTGGCTGATTTCTCGGCAATCAGCGCGACCGCCATCTCCATCGTCACATCCGCCGCCTCGACATCCTTGGGCAGGGTCGCATTGACCTTGTCCCATTTGACATAGGCGCCATAGCGGCCATCCAGCACGTTGACCGCGCCGCCGTGTTCGGGATGTTCGCCCAGCTCCTTGAGCGGTTTGGCCGCCGCCCGGCCCCGACCGCGCGGATTCGCGCGCTTCTCGGCCAGCAGTTCCACCGCGCGGTTCATGCCGATCTCGAACACGTCGTTCGGGTCCTTGAGATTGGCATAGACCGGTTTGGCCTCATCCGGCAGCTGATGCATCAGATAGGGGCCGAAACGCCCGAAATTCGAGCTGATCATGCCGCCTTCGGGGTGTTGGCCGATCTGGCGCGGCAGACTGAGCAGCACCAGCGCCTTTTCGAGGTCCAGGTCTTCGGCCGACCAGCCACGCGGCAGGCTGGCGCGCGGAGGTTTCTTGTTTTCTTCGCTGATCTCGCCGCGCTGGACATAAGGTCCGAACCGGCCCGCCTTGAGCCAGATCTCGTCGCCCCCGTCCTCGCCCAGCAGCCGCTCGGCGCTGTCGTCCGCGTCGCCGCTGATCGGGCGGGTATAGCGGCATTCGGGATAGTTGCCGCAGCCGACGAACCCGCCGGTGCGCGAGGTCTTCAGATGCAGCTGGCCGGTGCCGCATTTGGGGCAGATCCGCGGGTCGGATCCATCCTCGCGCGGCGGATAGAGCTGCGGCGCCAGCGCCTCGTCCAGCTTGTCGAGCACTTCGGAGATCCGCAGCTCGGATGTTTCGCTGATCGCCGCCGAGAAATCGCGCCAGAACCGGCCCAGCAGGTCCTTGTAATCGCGCGAGCCTGCGCTGACGTCATCCAGCTGCTCTTCCAGATTGGCGGTGAACTCGTAACCCACATACTGGCGGAAGAAGTTCAGCAGGAAGATGGTGACGATGCGGCCCTTCTCCTCGGGGATCAGCCGGTTCTTGTCCTTGCGGACATATTCGCGGTCCTGAATCGTGGTGATGACCGAGGCGTAGGTCGAGGGGCGGCCGATGCCCAGCTCTTCCATCCGCTTGACCAGCGTCGCCTCGGTATAGCGCGGGGGCGGCTGGGTGTGGTGTTGCAGCGCCAGGACGGCTTCGTTTTCGGAGAGAATCGCCTCTTTGGCGATCTTGGCACCCTCGGTCAGCGGGGCATCTCCGGTCGCCTTGGCGAACTGATCGGCCAGCGAAATCTTGGCAAAGACCGCCTTTTCCCCCATCGAGATCTGGGGCAGGCGCTTGTCCTCGTCATTCTCGACATCGTCGCGCCCCTCTTCGTAGACGCGCAGGAACCCGTCGAACAGCACCACCTGGCCGGTGGCGCGCAGGCCGACCTGGCCGTCGGCGCTGCCGATTTCGACCGTGGTCCGCTCCAGCCGGGCGGCGGCCATCTGACAGGCGATGGTGCGTTTCCAGATCAGGTCATAGAGACGGCGCTGATCCTCGTCTTTCAGTTTCAGCGCGGCGGCATCCTTGCGCATGTCGGTGGGGCGGATGCATTCATGCGCCTCCTGCGCGTTCTTGGCCTTGTTCTTGTACATGCGCGGGCTGTCGGGCACGTATTCGGCGCCGAACCGCTCGGCAATGGCGTCGCGGGTGGCCATCACCGCCTCGGGCGCCATGTCGATGCCGTCGGTCCGCATATAGGTGATGTGCCCGGCCTCGTAGAGGCGCTGCGCCGCGCTCATGCAGTGGCGCGCGCCCATGCCGAACTTGCGGCTGGCCTCCTGTTGCAGGGTCGAGGTCATGAAGGGCGCCGAGGGGTTGCGCGCCGCCGGTTTCGCCTCGACCGACTGGATGCTCAGCGCGCGGCTGGTGATCGCCTGCACCGCCAGTTCGGCCTGGGTGGCGTTGGACAGGTCCATCTTGTCGAGCTTGTTGCCCGCCAGCGTGACCAGCCGCGCCTCGTAGACCTGGCCACGCGGGGTTTCCAGCAACGCCTTGACCGACCAGTATTCCACCGGCTTGAAGGCCTCGATCTCCATCTCGCGCTCGACGATCAGGCGCAGGCAGACCGATTGCACCCGGCCCGCGCTGCGCGCACCGGGCAGCTTGCGCCAGAGGACGGGCGACAGGTTGAATCCCACCAGATAATCCAGCGCACGGCGGGCCAGATAGGCCTCGACCAGCGGCATGTCGACCTGGCGCGGGTTCTGCATCGCCTTGGTCACCGCGTCCTTGGTGATGGCATTGAAGGTGACGCGACTGACGGCGGTGCCCTTCTTGATCGAGCGGCGCTTGGTCAGCGCCTCTTGCAGGTGCCAGCTGATCGCCTCACCCTCGCGATCGGGGTCGGTGGCGAGGATCAGTTCGTTGTCCTCGGCCAGGGCGTCGGCGATCGCCTTGACGTGCTTGCGACTGTCGGCGGCAACCTCCCAGGTCATGTCGAAATCATGCTCGGGATCGACCGATCCGTCCTTGGCAGGCAGGTCGCGCACATGGCCATAAGATGCCAGAACCGTGTAGTCCGAGCCGAGATATTTGTTGATCGTTTTTGCCTTGGCAGGGGATTCTACAACAACAACAGGCATTTAAGTGGCTACCTCATTCATCGGACACGGCGCGTTCTATGGCGGGGCAACATGTGGGGTGCAAGCCCCGATTGTCAATCGGTGCTGTTTGGGCGCAGTTGTTCCGAGTGTCAGAGGCGGGTGGGACCGGCCCTTCGCAGTCTTGGGTGCGGGCGGGACGGGGTCAGTTGACGCGCGACAGCAGCCCACCGGCCTGACGGTTGATCCGGCCTTCCAACTCCAGATCGACCAGCACCGGGGCGACCTCGCCCGGGCTGGCGGCCAGATCGCGGATCAGCTGATCCTCGGCCACCGGCGAGGGGCCGAGCCGGTCGAGGATTTGGCTGTGCAAGTGCGCCGTCTCGCGCAGGCTGCGCTTTGGGGGCGGCGCTGGCTGTTGCATCAGGTCGCACAGGTCGGGCTGCGGTTCCGGTGTCGTCAGGGTCGGAAGGGCAGCGATCACGTCTTCGGCATTGCGCACTAGATGGGCGCCGTCGCGGATCAGCATGTTGCAGCCGGCGGCACGTGCATCGAACGGGTGGCCGGGCACCGCCAACACTTCGCGTCCCTGATCTAGCGCGTCGCGCGCGGTGATCAGGCTGCCGGATTTGGCGGCGGCCTCGACCACCACCACCGCCTGGGCCAGGCCCGAGATGATGCGGTTGCGGCGCGGGAAGTGGCGGGCCTGCGGGGGCAGGCGCATCGGCTGTTCCGACAGGCGCAGCCCTTGCCGCGCGATATCACCCGCCAGATGCGTGTTCTCGGCGGGATAGACCGTGTCGACACCACCGGCCATGACCGCGATGGTGCCGCTGGGCAGCGCGGCCAGATGCGCGGCGGTGTCGATGCCGCGCGCCAACCCCGAGACCACGACAAAACCGGCAGCACCCAGATCCTGCGCCAAGGCCCGCGCCATGCGGGTGCCCAGCGACGAGGCATTGCGGGCGCCCACCAGCGCGATCATCTGGCGGCGCAACAGGGCCGGGTCGCCGAGCAACCACAATAGCGGCGGCGCATCCGAGATCTCGGCCAAGTGAGCGGGGTAATCGGCATCGCCCAGGCACAAAAGCCGCGCTTGCGCGGCTTTTGCGGCCTTGAGCTCTGCTTCGACAACACCGGGCGGGCATATTTCATAGCCCTCGACCCCGGCGGCACGTGCCACTTCAGGCAACGCGGCCAGCGCGTTCTGCGCCGTGCCATGCTCGTGCATCAGTCGGCGGAACGTTGTCGGGCCAACTCTGCGCGAGCGCAAAAGGCGGAGCCAGGAAAACCGGTCCTCTTCCGTGGTGGGTGGGAGTGGGGGGTGATAGGAAGAAAACTGTTCCTCGGTCATCCGTCGCTCCGCCTGTTTGCAGAAACAGGTTTACGGTCCGGCGCGTTAACAGGTGGTGAATCAAGCTAAATTTTTCGCAGTTTTTTGCGGTCGGGACAGAAAGCCACGCTCAACCATCTGAAATAAAAGAACTTTGATGAATGTTTCTTGGGCGAGCCCGTGGGCGGCTCGGTCGCAGGGAGGCGAATCGGCGGCAAAGCTGTTTACCTTGCCGCCGTCCGGTTTCACGCCGCCGAGCCGCCCACCGTCAGCCCATCCATCAACACCGTGGGCTGGCCCACGCCCACCGGCACCCATTGGCCGTCCTTGCCGCAGGTGCCCATGCCGGGGTCGAGTGCCATGTCATTGCCAAGCCCCCGGATGCGTTTCAACGCCGAAGGCCCGTCGCCGATCAGCGTGGCCCCCTTGACTGGGGCGCCGATGCGGCCGTTGCGCACCCGATAGGCCTCGGTGCAGGAGAACACGAACTTGCCATTGGTGATGTCGACCTGGCCGCCGCCAAATCCCACCGCCCAGATGCCGTCCTTGATCTCGCCCACCAGATCGGCTGGGTCTGCATCGCCGCCCAGCATCACCGTATTGGTCATCCGTGGCATCGGCTTGTGGGCATAGCTTTGCCGCCGTCCGTTGCCGGTCGGCTCCACTCCCATCAGGCGGGCGTTCTGGCGGTCTTGCATGTACCCGGTCAGAATGCCGTCCTCGATCAGCACGGTCCGGCGCGAGGGCGTGCCCTCGTCATCGACGGTGATCGAGCCGCGCCGGTCGGGCAGGGTGCCATCATCGACCACGGTGACCCCGCGCGCGGCGACCTGCTGACCCATCAGCCCGGCAAAGGCCGAGGTGCCCTTGCGGTTGAAGTCGCCCTCCAGCCCATGGCCGATCGCCTCATGCAGCAGAATGCCGGGCCAGCCGGGGCCAAGCGCCACCTCCATCACCCCAGCAGGCGCCGGTTCGGCATCGAGGTTTACCAGCGCGATCCTCAGCGCCTCGCGCGCCTGCACTTGCCAGGCCTCGGGCGCGATCAGCCCGTCCAGCCCGACCCGACCACCGCCACCGGCGCTGCCGCTCTCGCGCCGTCCGTCCCGCTCGACGATGACCGAGACATTGACCCGCGTCATGGGCCGCACATCGCGCAGATGCACCCCGTCGGGTCGCAGTATCTCGACCTCTTGCAGCGAGGCCATGATCGAGGCCGAGACCTGCACCACCCGTGGATCGAGATCGCGGGCAAAGGCGTCGATCTCGCGCAGGGTCTCGACCTTGACCGGAAAGGCGGCCGACGCGATGGGATCGTCCTCGGTGTATAGCTTGCGATTGGTGCGAGCCGGGGCGCCCGCCAGAGTGCCGCCACCATCGCCCACCGCCAGCCGCGCGGTTTCTGCCGCTCGCCGCAATGCAGGGATCGAGACATCGGTGGAATGCGCATATCCCGCCACCTCGCCCTTGACTGCCCGCAACCCGAAACCCTCGGATGCGTCGTAAGAGGCCGAGCGCAACCGCCCGTCGTCAAAGCTCAGCGCCTCGGATTTGCGGCGCTCGACGAACAGCTCGCCATCTTCGGCCCCGTCGGTGGCTGCCCGAAGAACTGTCAGCGCCTCGTCCTGCGGAAGGGCTGTTTCAAAGGGGCGAAAAGGGTTCTGCGCCATGATTTGCGGCCTCGTTGTTTGATCCAGATCAAAAATAGCGTCTGTTTGACGCAAGCATTTTGCTTTATCTGCCTCCGGGAATATGATTTTTAACGCGACCAAAGACAACGGGCGGGGTGTGTTTGATTCACGAACCCCCCGGTCAGGGACGCAAAGATCAAACGATCAGGACAGAACATGAAGAACGCTTTGACGCTTTCGGCGCTTCTCGCCACACTTTCGAGCCTGCCCGCCGCGGCGCAGGAGCTGGAGATCATCGGCAAACCGGTCGACGGTGGGATGGGCTTTCAGCCCGCCGCAACCGAGCTGGCGCGCGAGTTGCAATCGCTGGACGGCATGATTCTGGTGATCATCACCGCCATCTGCCTGTTGGTGGCGGCATTGCTGGTCTGGTGCATCGTGCGGTTCAACAGCCGCGCCAACCCGACCCCGGCGAAGTTTTCGCATTACACCCCTGTGGAAATCCTCTGGACCGTCGGGCCGATCCTGATTCTGGTCTTCATCGGTGCCTTCTCGCTGCCGGTTCTGTTCAACCAGCAGGAAATTCCCGAGGGCGAGATCAACATCAAGGTCACCGGCTACCAGTGGTACTGGGGCTATGACTACACCGACGAGGGCTTCGGCTTTGAAAGCTTCATGCTGGGTCGCGACGATCTGGAAGAGCATGGCTACAGCCAGGACGAATACCTGCTGGCGACCGATACCGCCGTTGTCGTGCCCGTAGGCAAGGTCGTCGTGATGAACGTCACCGGTGCCGATGTGATCCATTCCTGGACCATCCCCGCATTCGGCGTGAAGCAGGACGCAGTGCCGGGCCGTCTGGCGCAGCTCTGGTTCAAGGCCGAGAAGGAAGGTATCTATTTCGGCCAGTGCTCGGAGCTTTGCGGCAAGGATCACGCCTATATGCCGATCACCGTCAAGGTGGTCAGCGAGGCGGAATACGCCAAGTGGCTGGCAAGCGCCAAGGAAGAATTTGCCGGTCTGCCGACCAGCTATCAGGTCGCATCGAACTGAACCTTTCGGGCGGGGCCTGATCCCGCCTGCCAAGACTGATCCGGGCTGCGCGCATGTCGCGCGGCTTTTGCCCCAAGGGACCACCGCATGAGCGACGCAAGCTTCAACGCCAGCACTGCCCGGGCCGCACATCGCCCGGAAGAGGCCGGTTTTGGCGACTACTTCGCCCTGCTGAAACCGCGGGTCATGTCGCTTGTTGTTTTTACCGCGCTGGTTGGCCTCTTGGCCGCGCCGGTGCCGGTGCATCCCTTCATCGGTTTTTGCGCCATCCTGTTCATAGCCATCGGCGGCGGCGCCTCGGGTGCGCTGAACATGTGGTGGGATGCCGATATCGACCAGGTGATGAAGCGCACCAAGAAGCGTCCGATTCCCGCCGGCAAAGTCGAAGCGGGCGAGGCGCTGGCCGTGGGTCTGGGCCTGTCGGGCCTGTCGGTGATGATGCTGGCCCTGGCCACCAATGTGTTTGCCGGTGCCTTTCTTGCCTTCACCATCTTCTTTTATGTCGTCGTCTATACCATGTGGCTGAAGCGGACGACGCCGCAGAACATCGTGATCGGTGGTGCGGCAGGGGCCTTTCCGCCGGTGATCGGCTGGATCGCGGCAACGGGTGACATGTCGGTGGAACCCTGGCTGATGTTCGCGCTGACCTTCATGTGGACGCCGCCGCATTTCTGGGCGCTCGCGCTCTTCATGCGCTCGGATTACGACGACGCAGGCGTGCCGATGCTGACCGTGACTCACGGTCGCCGCGCCACGCGTGTTCATATCCTCGTCTATACGGTCCTGCTGGCGCTTCTGGCGCTGGGTACCGCGTTCTCCGATATCGGCGGACCGATCTATCTGGCCGTCGCTCTGGTGCTGAACGCGCTGTTCCTGCTGGGGGCCATCCGTATCTGGCGCCGGGACGAGGCCGATAGCGAGGCCGATAACTTCAAGACTGAGCGGAACTTCTTCAAATTGTCGCTGCTCTACCTCTTCCTGCATTTCGGCGCCATTCTGGCCGAAGCGCTGCTGCGCCCCTATGGGCTGGGAGGCTGGGGATGAGCCTGCGCCAGACACATGAACTGCATCAGCGCCGCTTTGGACGCAACCTGGGTGTTGCTCTGACGCTTGCGGCGTTCATCGTCATCATTTTCGGCCTGACCGTGGTCAAGGTGACCCGTGGCGATTTCGAGCCGCCGCAGGCCAGTACCGGAGGGCAGGGTTGATGGCTTTGAAGGGACCTCAGAAAACCGTTTTGCAACTGGTCAGCGTGGTCGTGGTTATGGGCGGTCTAGCCTGGGCCTCGGTGCCGTTCTATGACTGGTTCTGCCGGGTCACCGGGTTTGGCGGCGCCACCGGCGTGGCCGAGGCCGGGTCGGACACCATCCTCGACAAGACAATCAAGGTGCGCTTCGACGCCTCGAAAGAGCGCGGCATGCCGTGGGAGTTCCGCCCCGTTCAAACCGAGATGGAGCTGCGCATCGGCGAGACCGGGCTGGCCTTTTACGAGGCCTACAATCCGACCGACCGGCCGGTGGCGGGGCAGGCGTCGTACAACGTCGCGCCCTATTCGGCGGGTGGCTATTTCGACAAGATCGCCTGTTTCTGCTTCGAAGAGCAGGTTCTGCAGCCCGGCGAGCGGGTGCAGATGCCGGTCAGTTTCTTTGTCGACCCCGAGATCGTCAACGACCGGGACGCGAAATATGTGCATACGATCACGCTGTCGTATACATTCTACGAAATCGATCTGCCCGAGGGCTATGCCGCTCTTGATGCAGGTACAACAACGAACACGAACTAACGCCGCAAGGTGAGGGACACTGATGGCACACGCTAAGAACCACGATTATCACATTCTGCCCCCGTCGATCTGGCCGCTGGTTGGCGCGATCGGCGGCTTTGTCATGCTCTTCGGCGCCGTTCTCTGGATGCACGGAATCACCTCCTACATGTTCTGGGCCGGTTTCATTGCCGTGCTCTATGTCATGTACGCATGGTGGGCCGAGGTCGTGGCCGAAAGCCGCGTCGGCGATCACACGCCCGTTGTCCGCATCGGCCTGCGCTATGGCATGATCCTGTTCATCACCTCCGAGGTGATGTTCTTTTTTGCCTGGTTCTGGTCCTTCTTCAAACATCGCATGTACCCGATGCAGGACTATGTGGGCACCGAGTATGTGGCGCCGAACATCCACGCGGTCGACCCGTTCCACCTGCCGCTGATCAACACGCTGATCCTGCTGCTGTCGGGCTGCGCCGTGACCTGGGCGCACCATGCGCTGGTGCATAACAACGACCGCAAGGCGCTGATCCAGGGCCTGTCGATCGGCATCTTCCTGGGCATGATCTTTACCTTGCTGCAAGCCTATGAATATGCCGAGCTGCTGCTGCATGAAGACTGGACCTTTGGTGGTGACCAGTTCTACTCGAACTTCTTCATGGCAACCGGGTTCCACGGCATGCACGTGATCATCGGCACCATCTTCCTTGCGGTGTGCCTGTTGCGCGCGCTCAAGGGCGATTTCACCCCTGAGAAGCATATCGGTTTCGAGGCCGCCGCCTGGTACTGGCACTTCGTTGATGTGGTCTGGCTGTTCCTCTTCTTCGCCGTCTACATCTGGGGTCAGTGGCCGCTGCTCTGATCGCATGGGCCCTGCGCCGGAAAGACAGACAAGGCCGCCCCTCGGGGCGGCTTTTTCATTGGTGCTTCGGTGGCGCGATCCCTGAATTGCACCCGATACAATTGACCGGTTGCAAATGCGGCCCGTCTCGCCATACCAAGGCACCGGCCCGCGCCGGGCCGTTTCACCTGTTCCGGAGCCGCCATGCGCCGCGTTCTCTTTCTGCTTCTCGTAGGTCTTGCGGGCCTCGCCGTGCTGATCGCGCTGGGCAGTTGGCAGTTGCGGCGGCTGGACTGGAAACAGACGATGCTGGCAGATATCGACAGCCGCATCGCCGGCGCGCCGCAGGTGCTGCCTGCCCAGCCCAATCCCGAACGTGACCGCTATCTGCCGGTTGCGGTCAGTGGCGAGATGGCGGGCGAGGAACTGCACGTGCTGGTCTCTGTCAAGATGGTCGGGCCGGGCTACCGCGTCATCGCCCCCTTGGTGACAGACGAGGGCAGGCGCATCCTGATCGATCGCGGCTTCATCCCCACGACCGCCAAGCAGGACCGCCGCGAGATCGGCCCGATGCGGGTCGAGGGCAACCTGCACTGGCCCGACGAAATCGACAGCTATACCCCCGCGCCCGATCTAAGCGGCAATATCTGGTTTGCCCGTGACGTGCCTGCGATGGCAGCGGAGCTGGGCACCGAGCCGGTGCTGCTGATCGCCCGCGCGCCGACCGGCCCCGGTATCACGCCCTTGCCGGTCGAGAGCGCCGGCATCCCCAACGATCACCTGCAATATGCAATCACCTGGTTTGGCCTGGCCCTGGTCTGGGCCGCGATGACCTCCCTGTTTTTGTGGCGCAGCCGCGCCCGCAAGAAAGGCTGACAGCAATGAAATACATCTCGACACGCGGGCAGGCGCCCGAGCTTACCTTCGAAGAGGCGATGCTGACCGGTCTGGCCCGCGACGGCGGCCTTTACTTGCCCGCCGAGATCCCGGTGATGGGCCAGGACGAGATCGCCGCGCTTGCGGGCCTGCACTATGAAGAGATCGCCTTTCGTGTAATGTGGCCCTATGTGAGCGGATCGTTTGCTGAGGACGAATTCCGGGGCATCATCGCCCGCGCATACGAAGGCTTTGGCCATGCCGCACGGGCGCCGCTGAAACAGCTCAACGAGAACCACTTCCTGCTGGAGCTGTTCCACGGGCCGACGCTGGCCTTCAAGGATTTCGCGATGCAGCTGATCGGCCAGCTGTTTCAGGCGGCACTGGCGCGGCGCGGCGAGACGGTGACCATCGTCGGCGCCACTTCGGGCGATACCGGCTCGGCCGCGATCGAGGCGTTCCGGGGGCTGGATGCGGTCAATGTCTTTATCCTGTTCCCGCATGGCCGCGTCAGCGAGGTGCAGCGCCGCCAGATGACCACGCCCGCCGACAGCAACGTGCACGCACTGGCGGTGGATGGTGATTTCGACGACTGTCAGGCGCGGGTCAAGGACATGTTCAACGACTTCGCTTTCCGCGACGGGGTGCGGCTGGCTGGTGTCAACTCGATCAATTTCGCGCGGGTTCTGGCTCAGGTGGTCTATTACTTCTCGGCGGCCACCAGCCTTGGCGCACCGCATCGCAAGGTCAGCTTCACCGTACCCACTGGCAATTTCGGCGATATTTTCGCGGGCTATATCGCCAAGCGGATGGGGTTGCCGATCGAACAGCTTGTGGTGGCCACCAACCAGAACGACATCCTGCACCGCTGTCTGTCGGGCGAGGGCTATTTCAAGGGCGAAACCATCCCTTCGATCAGCCCGTCGATGGATATTCAGGTCAGCTCCAACTTCGAACGCGCGCTGTATTACGCCTATGGCCAGGATGGTGCGGCGGTGTCGCAGCTGATGGACGAGCTGCAAAAGGGCGGGTTCCATGTCAGCCAGGGCGCGATGCAGGCCCTGCGTGAAAGTTTCACCTCGGGCCGCGCCTCGGAAGAAGAGACGCTGGCCACCATCAAGGCCACGCTGGCCTCGAGCGGCGAGCTGCTGTGCCCGCATTCGGCGGTGGGGGTGAAGGTCGCCGAAGAGGCCCGCAGGGCCGACGCGGCGCCGATGATCACGCTGGCCACCGCCCATCCGGCGAAATTCCCCGCCGCGGTGGAACAGGCCAGCGGTGTGTTTCCGCCTCTTCCCCCGCGCATGTCGGATCTGTATGAACGACCGGAACGGGTGACCCGGATCGCAAACGAGCTGGCCGCCCTCCAGGATCATATCAGAAGGCATATCCCTGCGTGACAGTAAGACAGGACCAACTGGCCAACGGCTTTCGCATCGTCAGCGAGAACATGCCGGGCCTGCAATCGGCGGCAATCGGCATCTGGGTGACCGCAGGCGGGCGGCATGAACGGATCGATCAGAACGGCATCGCTCATTTCCTGGAACATATGGCGTTCAAGGGGACGGAGCGCCGCTCGGCGCTGCAAATCGCCGAAGCGATCGAGGATGTGGGCGGCTATATCAACGCCTATACCTCGCGCGAAGTGACCGCCTATTATGCCCGCGTCCTGAAAGAGGACGTGGCGCTGGCGCTCGACGTGATCGGCGATATCGTCCTCAACCCTGTCTTTGACCCCCGCGAGATCGAGGTCGAGCGCGGCGTGATCCTGCAAGAGATCGGCCAGGCCCATGATACGCCCGACGACGTGATCTTTGACTGGCTGCAGGAGGAAAGCTATCGCGACCAGCCGCTGGGCCGCACCATCCTGGGGCCGGCTGAGCGGGTCAGCGCCTTTTCCCGCGCCGATCTGTCGACCTTTGTGGCCGACAATTACGGGCCCGAGCAGATGATTCTGTCGGCCACCGGCGCCGTCGATCACGACCTGCTGGTCCGGCTGGCAGAAGAGATGTTCGGCCATCTCACCCCGCGCAAGGGCGCGCTGGCGGAACCTGCGCTGTTTACCGGCGGCGAAGCACGGCGGGAAAAGGCGTTGGAGCAGGCCCATTTCGCGCTGGCGCTCGAGGGGCCCGGCTATCGCGACGACGCCATCTATACCGCTCAGATCTACTCTTCGGCACTGGGGGGCGGCATGTCCTCGCGCCTGTTCCAAGAAGTGCGCGAAACGCGTGGCCTGTGTTACACGATCTTTGCACAGACCGGCGCCTATGCCGATACCGGCACCACCACCATCTATGCTGGGACCAGCGCGGGCCAAGTGGCCGAACTGGCGGGCATCACCATCGACGAGATGAAGCGCGCCGCCGAAGACATGAGCGAGGCCGAGGTGGCCCGCGCCCGTGCCCAGATGAAGGCGGGCATGCTGATGGGGCTGGAAAGCCCGTCGAACCGGGCCGAACGGCTGGCGCGGCTTGTGCAGATCTGGGGCAAGGTGCCCTCGCTCGAGGATACGGTCGCACGAATCGACGCGGTGACCACCGCCGATGTCCGCGCCTTTGCCGAGCGGATGGCGGTCGAGGCGCCGGCGGCGCTGGCGCTCTATGGCCCGGTCTCGGCTGCACCCAACCTGGCGGAGCTGCAAGAGAGGCGCGCTGCCTGATGCTGCTGGGCCGCCGCAAGCTGACACTCGAAACCGAGCGGCTCAGCCTGCGTCTGCCGGCGCATTCCGACTATGCCGACTGGGCGGCGCTGCGGCGGGCTTCGCGTGACTATCTGATCCCGTGGGAGCCCAGCTGGGCCAGCGATCATCTCAGCCGCAAGAGTTTCACAAACCGGGTTTATTGGGCGCAGCGCTCGGTCTCCAGCGGCTCGGCGGTGCCCCTGTTCGTGTTCCGTCGCTCGGACGATGTGCTGGTTGGGGCGATCACGCTGGACAATATCCGCCGCGGTCCCGCCCAGGCGGGAACGCTGGGATACTGGACCGGGCAATGCTATGCCCGGCAGGGATATATGCGCGAGGCGATCGGCGCGGTGGTGCACCATGCGTTCTCCCGTCTCGACCTCAGCCGACTCGAAGCGGCCTGCCTGCCCGAGAATATGGCTTCGCGCGGGCTGCTGGAAAGCTCGGGCTTCAAATACGAAGGCGTGGCGCAGTCCTATCTTCAGATAAACGGGCGCTGGCGAACCCATGTACTCTATGCCTGCCTGCGCTCGGACCGGCGCGGCAAGACGGACGCGGGCTAGATGGGCGGTCTTGCGTCGTCGGGACCGTTCCGGAGCCGGTGTGTTTTTTAACGAACATGGATCAGAGGCGTGACTTGCCGCGATGATGCGCTACTATTCATGAAATGTGGTGGTTTCTACTGGCATTGACTTTACTTGCTGGCGGCGCGGCGGCGCAAGAGCGTCGCCCAAGCCACTGCATTGCCATCGCCGATGCCGCGCCCGGCATCGAGTATCTGCACAAGGTGGGCTGGCAGGATCCGGTGCCGGAGTATTCGGTGCGGATCAGCTATATCGCGCATGCTTCGTTTCTGATCCAGACGCCCGGCGGGCTGAACGCGGTCACCGATTTCACCGGGTTCATAGGCACGGCCGACATGATCCCCGATATCGTGACCATGAACCACGCGCACGAGACCCATTGGACGCAATTCCCCGACCCGGCGATCCCGCATGTTCTGCAAGGCTGGGGTCCGTTCGGCGAGGGAATAGAACACTATCTCGATCTGGGTGAAATGCTGATCCGGAATGTCTCGACCGATATCCGTTCGGTCTATGGTGGGGTCGAGGAGCGCGGCAATTCGATCTTCGTGTTCGAGGTCGAGGGAATGTGCATTGGGCATCTGGGACACCTGCACCATGTTCCTGACGATGCGCAATTCGCTGCCCTTGGCCGGCTTGATGTGGTGATGGCCGCTGTTGATGGTGGCACGACCATGTCGCTGCCCGAGATGATCGCGGTGCTGCGGCGCCTGAAAAGCTCGGTCATCATCCCGATGCACTGGTTCTCGGGGCACTCGCTGGACCGCTTTCTTGCAGGCGTTCGAAACGATTTCGACATTCGCCGCGATGGCGTGTCCGAGATCGACATATCGCTGCGCTCGCTGCCCGACCGGCCCACGGTGGTGGTGCTTGAACCGCGCTACCTCGTCGATCTTGATTAGGGCTTGCCCGGTCCGCGCGCCTTGGGCATGGAAAGGGAATGATCCCGAATCCCGCCGATGAGAGTTTTGCCACCCACCTGCGCGGCCTTCTGCCCGCCGAGGTGTTTCGCCCGGTCGAGCCCCGCTATCTGGCCGAGCCGCGCGGGCGCTGGACCGGGCAGGCGGGCGTTCTGGCCTTGCCGCGTTCGACCGAGGAGGTGGCGACACTGATCCGGGCTGCATCGTCGCAGCGTGTGGCGGTGTTGCCTTATGGCGGCGGAACCGGGTTGGTGGGCGGACAGGTAATGCCCGACGGGCCCGCGCCGCTGGTCATCTCGCTGGAACGTATGAACCGGATACGCGGCGTCTATCCGCAAGAGAATGTGGTGGTGGCCGAAGCGGGCTGCATCCTGGCCGATCTTCAGTCTGCGGCAGCCGATGTGAACCGACTGTTCCCGCTGTCACTGGCGTCCGAAGGGTCCTGCCGGATCGGTGGCAATCTGGCGACAAACGCCGGCGGGGTGGGGGTGCTGCGCTATGGCAATGCGCGTGACCTGTGCCTGGGGCTTGAGGCGGTGTTGCCCAACGGCGAAATCTGGAACGGGCTGACCCGTCTGAGAAAGGATAATACCGGCTATGATTTGCGGAACCTGCTGATCGGTTCCGAGGGCACACTGGGTATCATCACCGCCGCCGCGCTGAAACTTTTTCCGATGCCGAACTCGCTGGGCACCGCATTGCTTGCGGTGCGCGATCCGCAGGCCGCGTTGGACATTCTGGTATTGGCGCGTGGCCAGATCGGCGAGGGTATCAGCGCCTTTGAACTGATTCACCGCCAGAGTTTCGAGTTTCTGGCGGAGACCCTGCCGCATCTGCGCCAGCCGCTGGACCCGGTTCCGGAATGGAGCGTTCTGGTGGAGTTGGGCCTGTCGGGCGGTCTGGACGCGGTCACTGCGCTTGAGTCGCTGTTCGAGGTGGCGGTGGAGGCCGAGTTGGTCAGCGATGGGGTGGTAGCACAGAGCGAGGCGCAACGAGCCGCGCTCTGGAGCCTGCGTGAGCATATCCCAGAAGCAAATCGCCGGATCGGTTCGATCTCCAGCCATGACGTATCGCTGCCGCTGTCGGAACTTCCAGAGTTCATCCGCCGCGGGAAAGAGCTGGTTGCCGCAGCGGGATCATACCGCATCAACTGCTTTGGTCACCTCGGAGACGGGAATCTGCACTACAACCTGTTTCCACCAAAGGGACGGAACCGGTCGGATTATGCGGATCAGGCCACTGGCCTCAAGAGACTGGTGCATGACCTCGTGCACGAGCACGGCGGTTCTGTCAGTGCCGAGCACGGCATCGGACGGTTCAAGACCGGAGATTTACAGCGCTATGGCGATCCGGCGAAACTGGCTGCGATGCGCGCGATCAAAACAGCGCTCGATCCCGAAGGGATCATGAACCCTGGTGCAGTCCTCATCACCTGAAACGGCATATATGGTGGCAAGCGGTTGCAGCCGGACCTCTAGGCAATGCGAAGCCGGGATTTGCGTGTACGTCGCGAGGAGACAAGCCAAGCTGCCACGAAAAAACAAATGCGAGAAATATGATTTTTCTATGAATGTTCCCAGTAATGCGAAACAATGAATGTGTTAGGGAGGACACGAAAATGAAACATTTTTTTCTGGCAGCAGCTCTGGCCGTTTCAACAGCAAGCGGGACCTGGGCCGAAGGCAAGACGCACTACGTCGCTGTTCATGTGGACGAGAATGATCCGCAGGTCATGAACATGGCGCTTAACAACGTGGCGAATGTCACCAAGCACTATGAAAGTGTCGGTGACACGGTTTTTGTAGAGGTCGTGGCCTACGGCCCTGGCCTTAACATGTACATACCCGGCAAAAGTCCGGTTGCGGACCGCATCTCGACCATGAGCCTGGAAATGGAGAACCTTACTTTCGCTGCCTGCGGCAACACCAAGACTAAGATGAGCAAGAAGGCCGGTCACGAGATCGAATTGATGGCGGAGGCGACCATCGTTCCTTCGGGTGTTGTCCGGCTCATCGAGCTGCAAGAGCAGGGCTACGCCTACGTACGCCCGTAATGGGAATACGGGGCCGGTTCCACCGGCCCCGCATCTACGGGTTATCCTTTCGGCAGGATAACCTTGTCGATCACGTGAATGACGCCGTTGCTGGCTTCGATATCCGCTGCAGATACGGTCGCATCGTTCACCATCACTCCGTTGTCCAGGTCGATGGTTACAGCGCCACCCTGAACGGTGGTTGCGGTCATGTCGTCGCTCAGATCTGTCGACATCACCTTGCCCGGAACCACGTGATAGGTGAGGACGGCGATCAACTGATCCTTGTTTTCCGGTTTCAGCAAGTTCTCAACCGTCCCTGCGGGCAGCGCGGCAAAGGCTTCATCCGTCGGGGCGAAGACCGTGAAGGGGCCATCCCCTTTCAGCGTGTCCACAAGACCGGCGGCCTGAACCGCGGCCACAAGTGTCGAGAACGAGCCCGCGCCGACGGCGGTATCGACGATGTCCTTGGAATTACTGCCTGCGACGGCTGAGGTGGCAAAGAGAAGGGCAGTTGCGGTCGTGAGTGCAGACTTTCGAAACATTTGGTATCTCCTTCGGTTTGCTGCCAATGTTGGCATCGAAGTCGATTACGCGCAGCTTGAGGCCATGGATTTCCGGGAATTGGTGGCCGGCCTTCTTGACGGAAAGAGAGGAAAAGCTAAGCTCGGGTCCTTTGTAAAAGCCAATCACGATTTTGCGATGTTTCGTGATCAAAGGCCGTCGAATTCGCAAAGGGCGTGCACATCCATGCCCATCGCTTCCAGCACCTTGCGGCCACCCAGGTCAGGCAGGTCAATGATGAAGGCACAAGAGACGATCTCGCCGCCCAGCCGTTCGACCAGCTTGATTCCGGCCGCCGCAGTTCCGCCGGTCGCCAGCAGGTCATCTACCAGAAGCACCTTCTCGCCAGGTTGGATCGCATCGTCGTGGATCTCGACAATGGCCTCGCCGTATTCCAATTTATAGTCTTGGCTGATCGTGGTTCCGGGCAGCTTGCCTTTTTTGCGGATCGGTACGAAACCAACGCTCAGTTGGTGCGCGATTGCACCGCCGAGAATGAAACCGCGCGCCTCGAGCCCCACCACTTTGTCGATCCGCTCGCCGGCATAGGGGTGCAGCATTTGGTCGATCGCCATGCGAAAACCGCGTGGATCGGCAAACAGCGTGGTCACATCCCGAAACAGGATCCCTTCATGGGGAAAATCGACGATTGTGCGGATGTAATCCTGAACCGATTTCGTTCTGGACATGTGGCCCCCGGAAAAACAGCGTTTCCTGCGGTTTGGCGCATGAAACGCGTGGACGCAAGGGGGAGGGGTGACTTGTGTCGTCCCGGAGCGGGGGCGTCGTCAGGTCTTGGTCTTGAGGCTACCAAAGGATCGGTAGAGCGCTGCCGGCAACCAGGACAGGTGCGGTTTCACCCAGTCGCGGCGATCCTGTATGAGCAGCGATTGTGCGGTGTGCAGGTTCATTGCATTTGCCTCCGTTATGTTGCTACGGTTGAAGTGCATCGACATGTTCTATGCTTTGTATATACAAAGAATATGCAGATTTTCAACCACACAGGTAGGTTTGTGGGCAAGAAAGACGGAAAAAACGCCTCCAGAAAGGATGCGCAGCTGGTTTTGCGGCTCGACAAGAACGAGCGGGACGCGTTTGTGGACAAGTGCAAGGCGCTCGACACCAGCGCCGCGCGCGAGATACGCCGCTTCATCCGCGAGTTCATGAAGGCGCATTCGGACGATTAGGCGGGACGCCGAAGCAGAGCTGTGGCAATACCCATACCCATCAGGGTTATTCCGCCCGTGCGGGTCAGTCCGGCAATGACCGAAGGCCGGTCGATCCAGCGGCGCAGATGGTCTGCCAGCAGCGCATAGGCAAGCGCATTCAGCCCTGCCAGTCCTACAAAGGTTGCGATCAGGATGGCGAATTGTGGGATCAAGGGGGCTTCGGGGCGCAGAAACTGCGGCACGAAAGCGATGAAGAAGGCGATGGATTTCGGGTTCAGCGCGGTGACAGCGGCGGTATGGGCAAAGACAGAGCCTGCGCTGACATCCTGAGAGACACGCATCTGCGCCAGCCCGGCGCTGCCCGCGCTGCGAAACAGGCGATAACCCAGCCACAGAAGATAGGCGGCGCCGACCCATTTCAGGACTGTAAACAGCGTGGCCGAGGCCAGCACCAATGCGCCGAGCCCGGCGAGAGAGGCGCTCATAGCGATCAGATCGCCCAGAGCCACCCCCGTGGCCGAGGCAACCGCCACACCGCGTCCCTTGGACAGCGCATAGCTCAAGACCAGCAGCACAGTGGGGCCGGGGATCAGCAGAAGGGCGGTCGAGGCGGCCACAAAGGCCAGCCAGAGATCGAGGGGCATTGGGATCTCCGTACGGTAACTGGATGCAGCAGTCAGCCTGCTTATCTGCTCAGCGTCAAGCGCCTGTTCGCGCTCACAACATCCGGCCCGCGACGGCGTCGAGTTTTGCAAGCAGGGCCGGGTCGCGCGCCTCGGGTGCGGTCAGGATGGCATGGTCCAGCGCCCGGTCGCAGCCATGCGGGCAGGGTGCGCGCGCGTCGCCCAAGAGGGCGGGCAGGCCCTTGACCATAGCGCGCGCCTTGTCGGCATTGCCCATCAGGGTGGCGATGATCTGGGTCACGTCGACCTCGCCATGATCGGGATGCCAGCTGTCGTAATCGGTGACCATCGCGACGGAGGCATAACAAAGCTCGGCCTCGCGGGCGAGTTTCGCCTCGGGCATGTTGGTCATGCCGATCACATCGGCGCCCCAGTGTTCGCGATACATCTTCGATTCAGCCAGGGTCGAGAATTGCGGCCCCTCCATCGCCAGATAGGTGCCGCCGCGATGCACGGTGACGCCGGCGGCACGGGCAGAGGTCTCGCAGGCATCCGACAGGCGCGGGCAGGTGGGATGGGCAACGCTCACATGGGCGACGCAGCCGGTGCCAAAGAAACTCTTCTCTCGCGCAAAGGTGCGGTCGATGAACTGATCGACGATCACGAAATGCCCCGGTGCCATCGCCTCGCGGAACGACCCGCAGGCGGAAACCGAGATCACGTCGGTGACGCCCAGCCGTTTCAGCGCGTCGATATTGGCGCGATAGGGGACCTCGGTCGGGGAATGCACGTGACCCCGCCCATGCCGGGGCAGAAAGGCCATCTCGACCCCGTCGAGCCGCCCGGTCAGGATCTGGTCCGAAGGCGCCCCCCAAGGCGTCTCGACGGTGACCCATTCCGCCGCGTCCAACCCGTCGATGTCATAGATGCCCGAGCCGCCGATCACGGCGATCTTGGTGTTGCGCATGTCTCTGGCCTTTTCCTGTTGCGGGCGTTTCGCGTCCGAGTTGCGCGGATTCCGGCGCGCATTTCAAGGGTGGGGCTTATCCGCCCCGAGGGGCGTCTTCGCCGGTCAGGCTGCGCTGGCCGGACTGATCTAGAAAGTCCTGCCAGGCCGCTTCGAACAGATCGAGCGGCCAGGCGCGATCCTGCGCCTTTCCGTGGCGGTCTCGGAAGGTAAAGCGAAAGCTTTCGCCCTGTCGCATCGCTGCGATAAGGGTCTCGGCGCTGCCCTCAGAGAAGGCGCAGCCGAGCCCGGTCAGGCAGCCGGGCCAGTTGCTGTGCCAAAGCCGTTCTCCAGCCCTCTCGATCCGGATGCCGCCGGGCGCAAACAGCGTACCCGGCTCGATGCCGATTTCGACCGCAAAGCCCGTATCCTCGGGCGTGACAAAGAGATATTGCGCGGCGAATTCGGGATGTGGCGAGAACACGTCCACGTGCCGCAGATAGCAGCGTTGTACCAATTGCCCCTGCTCGACCCGCTCGTCGCACATCGAGTCCCAGATGCCGATCAGCCGGTGATGGGTGACCCGCCAGTTGCCGGCGGTATCGTTGCCCTGCATGTCCTGGGCATGTGCGGGCAGGGCGATCAGGGCGGAGAGCAGCAAGGGGATAAAGGAACGCATGCAAGACAGGTGAGCAGCGGTCGGGCCGGGTGCAAGTCACGTTGCCGCGAGCGAAAGTCATGCATGCGACGCATAGCCGCTACCCGTGCTGCGCCATGGCCGTATGGGTAGCGATTCGTTACAAGGCGCGGAACGCGAACTCCCCATCAGGACCTGACCCATGCCCCGTGCCTTCCTGGCAAGTGTTGCCAATCGTCTCGCCATTCCCGACCTGCGCTGGATGCCGGACGAGCCGCTGACCGCCTCGCGCCTCAGGATCGAGCTGTTGTCGGGGCTGACCGTGGCACTGGCGCTGGTGCCCGAGGCGGTGGCCTTTGCCTTTGTCGCCGGGGTGCATCCGCTGGTCGGGCTTTATGCGGCCTTTCTGGTCGGGCTGATCACCGCGCTGATCGGTGGGCGGCCGGGCATGATCTCGGGTGCGACCGGGGCGCTGGCGGTGGTGATGGTGGCGCTGGTGGCACAGCACGGGGTGGAATACCTGTTTGCGACCGTGGTGCTGATGGGCCTTTTGCAGCTGGTCGCCGGGGTCATGCAATGGGGCAAGTTCATCCGGCTGGTGCCGCATCCGGTCATGCTGGGCTTTGTCAACGGGCTGGCGATTGTGATCTTTCTGGCGCAGATGGGCCAGTTCAAGGTGCCCGGCAGCATGGAAAACACCGGCCACGGGCTGGGCGGCGGCGAATGGCTGTCCGGCGGACCGCTGATGTTGATGCTGGCGCTGGTGGCACTGACGATGGTGGTGATCTGGATCATGCCGCGGGTCACGCGTGCGATCCCTGCGCCGCTGGCGGGCATCGCGGTGGTCGCGGCGCTGGTGATCGGCGCCGGGCTGGATGTGCCGCGCGTGGGCGACATGGCTTCTATCGAGGGCGGCTTACCGCAGTTCCACATCCCGATGGTGCCGCTCAATTGGGAAACGCTGGAAATCATCCTGCCCTATGCGGTGATCCTCGCCGCGATCGGGCTGATCGAGTCGCTGCTGACCCTGAACCTGGTGGGCGACATCACCGGTAAACGGGGTGGTGCCAGCCAGGAATGCATCGCCCAGGGCGCGGCCAATGTGGTGACCGGCTTCTTTGGCGGCATGGGTGGCTGCGCGATGATCGGCCAGTCGATGATCAACGTGAAATCCGGGGGCAGGACCCGCGTGGCGGGGATCGCGGCGGCGCTGTTCCTGCTGTTGTTCATCCTGGTGGGCGCACCGCTGATCGAGCAGATCCCGCTGGCCGCGCTCGTCGGCGTGATGTTCATGGTGGTGATCGGAACCTTTGCCTGGAACTCGCTGATGATCCTGCGCAAGGTGCCGCTGACCGATGCATTCGTCACCGTTCTGGTCACCGTGGTCACGGTGATGGAGGACCTTGCGGTTGCCGTGGTCGTGGGCGTCATCGTCTCGGCCCTGGCCTATGCCTGGAACAACGCCAAGCGCATCCATGCGGTCACGCGCGAATCCCATACCGCCAAGGGCGCCAAGGTTTATGAAATCCAGGGGCCGCTGTTCTTTGGTTCGACCGACGGGTTCGTGGAGCTTTTCGAGGTCGAGGAGGACCCCGACACCGTGATCGTCGATTTCAAGGAGAGCCGGGTTGTCGACCAGTCGGCACTGCAGGCAATCGAGGCGGTGGCACTGAAATACGAGGCGGCGGGCAAGCAGGTGATGCTGCGGCATCTGAGCCGCGATTGCCACCAGCTTTTGAACAAGGCCGGGCATCTGATGGTCGACAGCGATGATGACCCCGATTACGGGCTGGCTGTGGATTACTCGGTGCGGACCGGCATCCTGGGCGGCCATTGAGCCGTTGCCAAGCGGTGCGCGCCTGACGGCGCGCGCTCTGTCTGTGCCGCACCTTTAGGTGCGGGATGCGAGGCGCTGCCTCGCGCTCCGGAGTATTTCGAACCAGAAAGAAGCCCCAGAGGCCGAATTTAAGGGCTCAGGCGGGCAAGATGATCGATATCGCCCGAGAGCAGCGCCGGTTCGGCCTGGGCGATGCGGTCTGCTGGCCAGTCCCACCAGGCGAGTGTCTGCAGCGTGGCAATGGTGTCTGGATCGAAGCGGAAGCGGATAACTCGGCCCGGATTTCCGGAGACCACCGCGTAAGCGGGTACCGTGCCGCGCACCACAGCGCCCGCGCCGATGACGGCGCCGTTGCCGATCCGGGCGCCGGGCAGGATCATCGCGCCATAGCCGATCCAGACATCGTGGCCGATCACCGTATCACGGCGGTCCGGCTGGTAGGAGGCCATTTGTGCCGGGTCGAAGACCGGGAAGGGAAAGCAGGTGATCCCGTCCTGAGCGTGATTGGCCGAGGCGGTGATGAAGCGCACCCCGTGGGCGATCTGGCAGAAGCGCCCAAGTGTCAGTGTCTCGGCAGAGGTTGCGAACAGATAGGGGGCCAGCCGCGCCGCCCAATCCGCCGGCGGATCGAAATCCGAGGCATAGCTGTAGTCTCCGGCGTGGAACCGGGGATGGTCGATCACCCGGTTCAGGAACACGGTGCCGATATGGTCCGTGCCGTCGGGCAACGTGATCGGGTAGCGGCGACCGGGGTCCGGAAGGGTCATCTGTCGTCCGGGCGCGCAAGCGTGAAGAGGTCGCGCACGACGGTATAGTCGCGATAGCCAAGCCGGGCGAGCGGCTGATAGGTGGTGACGTCGAAAATCCCGTCCTTAAGGCAATCATCGCGCATGTGGATACCGGTCACCTCGCCGAACACCACCCGATTGGACACGCCGGGCAGCGTCACGATCTGCGTCAGCTTGCATTCCAGCGCGGCGGGCACCCCGGCGATGCGGGCGCAGGCGATCGTTTCGCACTCGACCGGTGTCAGCCCGGCATGGGCGAATTCATCCACCTCGCGCGGAAGTGTCTCCGATGTCGCGTTCATCGCGTCTCTCATCGCGTATTCGACGATGTTGACGCAGAAGACGCCCGTCGCCTCGATATTGGCGACGGTGTCCTTGGTGTTGTCCTGGTCGGGCTTGCTGCCCGTGGTCGAAAACATCACCTGAGGCGGGACATAGGCGGCACCATTGAAGAAGCTGTAGGGGGCAAGGTTGTTGGTGCCATCCGCAGCGCGGGTGGATATCCAGCCGATGGGGCGCGGCGTGATGATGGCATTGAACGGGTTGTGCGGCAGGCCGTGCCCGTCTTCGGGTCGATAGAACATGTCTCTTTTATCTCCAATCATTTGCCCTAGGGGTAACGAAGTGATAGGGCGATTTCCACCCGAAGGGAGAGGCAGGAAGACAGGTGATCGAGGTCAAGCCGGAAACACCGGACGATTGGTGGGAGGTCGAGGCGCTTTATGACCTGTGTTTTGCACCGGGCAGGACGGCGCTGTCCTCTTACCGGCTGCGCGATGATGTACCGCCGGTGGCGGGCCTGTCCCTGGTCGCGCGCGACAGCGATGGCACGCTGGCCGGTGCGATACGGTTCTGGCCGGTGCATGTCGGCGATAGCGACGCGCTGCTCTTGGGCCCCGTGGCCGTCCACCCCACCCACCAGGGCGAGGGGCTGGGCGGGTTCCTGATCCAGGAAGGGCTGGAGGCAGGCCGCGAATGTGGTTGGGCGCGGGTAATGCTGGTGGGAGACGCACCCTATTACAGCCGCTTCGGATTTGCCCGGTTGGACGGAGTCGAAATGCCGCCACCTACCAATCCCGACCGGGTGTTGGGGCTGGATCTGGTGCCCGGCGCCTGGACCGGAGTTTCGGGTCGTGTCACCCGCTGGACCCGTTGAAATCGCGTTGTGCGATGCCGATCTTTGACAAACAGAGGAGGCATGCGCCATGCAGGATATCGTGATCGTTGCCCCGGTGGATGCCGAGGCCGAGCTGGAGGCGCTGGCGAGACGCTATCGTGCGGCGGGCGGCACCGGGATCCGGTTGCTGAACGCGCTGGGCGGGCAGGCGGAGGGCTTGCTTGACCGGCTGCCGCAACAGGTGCGCGCCGGTCTGACCGAGGCGACCGAGCGCGCGCTGGTGCTGGCGATGCGTGCCGCACAAGGCTCTCGCGTGGCGGTGCCGGGGCAGAGCGCGCTTACCAACATGATCTGGACCACCGCCATGGGCGCCGCCGGTGGCATGGGTGGTTTGCCTTCGGCGCTGGTCGAATTGCCAGCGACCACCACGGTTCTGTTGCGTGCGATACAGGATGTGGCCGCCGAACACGGGTTCGATCCCGCCGCCGAGAACGTGCAGTTCGACTGTATCCGGGTCTTTGCCGCCGCTGGCCCGTTGTCGACGGATGACGGTGCCGATCTGGGTTTTGTCTCGCTGCGCCTAACGTTGACCGGTGGGGCCTTGCACAAGATGATCTCGGCCGTGGCGCCCCGGCTGGCCACTGCGTTGGGGCAAAAGCTGGCGGCGCAATCGGTGCCAGTGCTGGGCGCGGTCGCCGGGGCATCGGTGAACTATGTCTATACCCGCTACTACCAGCAGATCGCGCATGTGCATTTCGGCCTCAGGCGGCTGGCAGTGGACGCGGATATTCCCCATGACGAACTGGTTACGCGCCTGTCGGACAAAATGGCGCTGAGCGACCGGATGTAACCGCAGTTTTACAATTCTGCCGTTAACTGGCGTCAACCCGCGCGACCACGCGGACAGGACGGAGCGCGATGAACGCAAAGCTCGACAAGACAGTGACGATGCAAAGGGCGCAGGCGCTGCCCCGGCTGCAATATGGCGCGCTATGCTACCGGTTTGACGGGGACACGCCCCTGGTGCTGTTGATCACCTCGCGTGGAACGGGGCGCTGGATTCTGCCCAAGGGCTGGCCGATGCCCGGCCTAGACGGAGCCGCCACCGCCGCACGCGAGGCGTGGGAGGAGGCGGGCGTCGTAGGGCAAGTCTCTCCGGTCCGGCTGGGGGCTTACCACTATGTCAAGCTGCTCGACAAACGGCGCGAGGTTCCCTGCAAGGTCGAGATCCATCCGCTCTGCGTTGCGCGGCTGGAGGATGAATTCCCCGAAACGGGCCAGCGACAGCGGGTCTGGTTTACCGCGACCGAGGCAGCCCGGAAGGTTGATGAACCGGAGCTGAAACAGCTGCTCGGGACACTCGATCCGATGGCGCTGCGCCGGTTGTGCCCGACGGCCACAGGGCCGCACTCCACTTGATCTTGCGGGATATGTGGATATCTACTGGGCGGACCGCAACGGAATGGCCAGATGATTCAGTATTCTCTGAAATGCAGCGCCGGGCACAGCTTTGACAGCTGGTTCCAATCGGCTGCCGCCTTTGAAAAACTGGCGGCGACCGGAATGGTCGCCTGCTCGGTCTGTGGCGGGACCGAGGTCGAAAAGGCGATCATGAGCCCCCGTGTCACCTCGGTCCGGTCCAACAAGGACGCCCGCCCGCTGACCGCGCCTGCAACACCCGCCGAACAGGCACTGGCCGAGATCCGGCGCAAGATCGAGGCGAATTCCGACTATGTGGGTCGGGATTTCGCAACCGAAGCACGCCGCATGCATCTGGGCGAGGTTCCGGAACGGGCGATCTATGGCGAGGCCAAGATGGAAGAGGCCAAGGCCCTGCTCGAGGATGGTATTCCCGTCGCGCCGCTGCCATTCCTGCCGAACCGAAAGGCGAATTGACATGCATGTACTGATCACCGGCGGCAACCGCGGGATCGGGCGGGAGCTTGCCGCACAGTATCGCACGGCGGGGCATAATGTCTCTGCAACCGCGCGCGACGGCAGCGCAGACATTGCGCTCGACGTGACCGATCCGGCCCAGCATCGCGCCATGGCCGAGGTGTTGGCGGGGCGTCCGGTCGACCTGTTGATCTGCAATGCAGGCGTCTATCTGGACAAGGGGCTGTCGCTGGAGGGCTACACCGCGCAGGTCTGGACCGACAGCTTTGCCGCCAATGTCACCGGCGTGTTTCTGACCGTTCAGGCGCTGCTCCCCAATATCAGGGCCGCCGGCGGCAAGATTGCAATCATCTCTTCGCAGATGGCCTCGCACACGCGCGCGCCGGGCGGCAGCTATGCCTATCGCGCGTCCAAGGCGGCTGTGCTGAACCTGGGTCGCAACCTGGCCGCCGATCTGGCACCCGAGGGCATCGCCGTGGGCGTCTATCATCCGGGCTGGGTCCGTACCGACATGGGCGGGCAGGGCGGCGATATCGACGTTGCCGAGGCGGCAGGCGGCCTGATCGAGCGCTTTGCCGAGCTATCGCCCGAGACGACGGGATGTTTCGAAACCTGGGACGGGCGCGCGCACCCTTATTGAGATGCGACCGCGGCCGCCGGCAGTTCGAACACCTCGCCTGGTGCGATGAAAATCCGCAGCGTATCGCCGGTGGTTTCCGAGCTGACGGGAGAGGGCGAGCTGCTGGAAACCGGTTTGCCATTCTCGAAATAGATGTTGCGAACCGTCCCGCCGGGGAGGATGACGGCCAATGTGGCGGTACCATCCTCCTTGCGGCGCAACTCTGCCGGGCAATCTGACAGGGCCTGACCACCCGTCGCGCAGGGAACCGTTCCCAACGCGTTTTGTCCGTCGGTCCCGGATACGGTGGCGGCAAACGCCACAGGCGATGACAGGATGAGGCTGACGGCGAGAATGGTGGCGCGCATGGTCGTTCCTTGCTGGCTACAGGCTATGCAACGCTCGCATTCCGGCCCGGATCTGTAAAGCCCGCAACCCGCCTTGCGGCCCTGCGTCAAATCGGTGCGGCCCCAATGCCCTCTTGCTCTTGTACCCCCCCTCGCATAAGAGGCTCGGGACATTTTTCCACAGGCGCGGAGACCTAGCCCCCATGCCAACGCTCGTGATGAAATTCGGCGGCACTTCGGTCGCCAATCTCGACCGTATCCGCCGCGCGGCCAAGCGCGTGGGCGTTGAAGTGGCCAAGGGCTATGACGTGATCGTCATCGTCTCGGCCATGGCCGGCAAGACCAATGAACTGGTGGGCTGGGTCAACGAGACCTCGCCGTTGTTCGATGCACGCGAATATGACGCAGTTGTGTCGTCGGGCGAGAACATCACTGCCGGCCTGATGGCGCTGACGCTGCAAGAGATGGATATCCCTGCGCGCAGCTGGCAGGGCTGGCAGGTGCCGCTGATGACCAATAGCGCCCATAGCCAGGCCCGGATCGAAGATATCCCGCCGCACAATATCAACCAGAAATTCGCCGAAGGCATGAAGGTCGCGGTGGTCGCCGGGTTCCAGGGCGTCAGCCCCGAGGGCCGTATCACCACGCTGGGCCGGGGCGGGTCGGACACCACCGCCGTTGCCTTTGCCGCCGCCTTCGAGGCAGAGCGCTGCGACATTTATACCGATGTGGATGGCGTCTATACCACCGATCCGCGCATCTGCACCAAGGCGCGCAAGCTGGAAAAGATCTCGTTCGAGGAAATGCTCGAACTGGCCTCGCTGGGGGCCAAGGTGCTGCAAACCCGCTCGGTCGAACTCGCCATGCGGTACAAGGTCAAACTGCGTGTCCTCTCCAGTTTCGAGGAACAATCCGACACCGCCGGTACGCTGGTTGTCGATGAGGAGGAAATCATGGAATCCAATGTAGTCTCCGGCGTCGCCTATTCCCGTGACGAGGCCAAGATGACCGTTGTCTCGGTCCAGGACCGCCCCGGCGTTGCGGCCACTATCTTCAACGCGCTCAGCGAGGGTGGCGTGAACGTGGACATGATCGTGCAGAACGTGTCCGAGGAGGGTATCACCGACATGACCTTCTCGTGCCCCACCGACCAGGTGGCGCGCGCGGAAAAGGCCATGAACGCGGTCAAGGGCGCGGGCGAGCTGGAATTCGAGGACCTGCTGGTCGACTATGACGTCTGCAAGGTGTCGGTCGTCGGCATCGGCATGCGCAGCCAGTCGGGCGTGGCCGCCAAGATGTTCAAGATACTCTCGGATGAGGGGATCAACATTAAGGTGATTACAACCTCTGAGATCAAGATTTCCGTACTGATCGACCGGAAATACATGGAACTTGCCGTGCAGGCGCTGCATGATGCGTTTGAACTGGACAAGGCGGCCTGATCCAACCGGAACCGGGCACGCCTGACCCTGCAACCGCACGAGGGCCCATGGCGGACGGAACCGAAAGCGAATCCCGCAAGCTGCTGGGGCGGCTGCGCGAGGCGATGGCGACGGACGAGGCCGGACAGGCCCGTCTGGATCGCATCACGCATCTGATCGCCGACAGCATGGGGACCGAGGTCTGCTCGATCTACCTGTTCCGCGATGTCGACACGCTGGAACTGTGCGCCACCGAGGGGTTGAAGCCCGAGTCGGTGCACCAGACCCGGATGCGGCTGGGCGAGGGGCTGGTCGGCCGCGTCGCCAAGTCCGGCAAGGTGGTCAACACGCCCGATGCGCCCTCGGCCAAGGGGTTCCGCTACATGCCCGAGACGGGAGAGGAACGCTATTCCTCCTTCCTGGGCATCCCCGTGCAGCGGCTTGGTGAAAAGCTGGGCGTTCTGGTGGTGCAGTCGCGCGACGCGCGCGAGTTTTCCGCCGACGAGGTCTATGCGCTGGAAGTGGTGGCCATGGTGCTGGCCGAGATGGCCGAGCTGGGTGCCTTTGTCGGCGAGGGCGCGGCGCTGTCACCGCTGCATCAGAAATCGGCCATGTTCAAGGGCGGCACCGGTCAGGAAGGCGCGGCCGAGGGCCATGTCTGGCTGCACGAACCTCGTGTGGTGATCACCAACCCGATCGCCGACGATCCCCATCGCGAGATGGAGCGCCTGAACGAGGCTGTGGACGAGTTGCGCGTCGGCGTCGACAAGATGCTGGAGATGTCGCAGAACGGCGACAAGGAACAGTTGCAGGTTCTGGAAGCATACCGGATGTTCGCCAATTCCAAGGGCTGGATGCGCCGGATGGAAGAGGATATCGCCCGCGGCCTCAGCGCCGAGGCAGCGGTGGAAAAGGAACAGTCTCTGGCCCGCGCTCGCATGGGGCAGGTACAGGATTCCTATCTGCGCGAGCGGTTGGCCGATCTCGATGACCTGTCGAACCGCCTGCTGCGCATCCTGACCGGTCAGGGCAAACAGACCGGTGCCGAACTGCCGCCCGATCCAATCCTGGTGGCACGCAATATCGGGCCGGGCGACCTGCTGGAATATGGCCGCTCGCTCAAGGGGGTCGTGCTCGAAGAAGGCTCGGTCGGCAGCCATGCGGCCATCGTGGCACGGGCACTGGCGATCCCGCTGGTCGTGCATGCCGAGCGGATCACGACCGAGGCGCTGAACGGAGACCAGATCCTGGTCGATGGCGATCAGGGGGTCGTGCATCTGCGCCCCGAGGAGAGTGTGGTCAGTGCCTTTCGCGACAAGATCGCGATGCAGGCGGATGCACAGGCGCGCTATGCCTCGATCCGGGAAACCCCCGCCATCACAAAGGACGGACAGCATATCAATCTGGTGATGAACGCAGGCCTGATGGCGGATCTGCCCTCGCTCGAAAGTTCGGGCGCCGAGGGGGTGGGGCTGTTTCGGACCGAGCTGCAATTTCTGGTGCGCAACCAGATGCCGAAACGCTCGGAGCTGGTGGCGCTCTACTCCCGCGTTCTCGACGCGGCCAAGGGCAAGCGGGTTGTGTTCCGCACGCTCGATATCGGGTCCGACAAGGTGCTGCCCTATATGAAGCCCACGGACGAGCCGAACCCGGCGCTGGGCTGGCGCGCGATCCGGGTGGGGCTGGACAAGCCCGGGGTGATGCGGATGCAGTTGCAGGCGCTGATCCGGGCCGCCAACGGGCGCGCGCTGACCATCATGTTCCCCTTTGTCGCCCAGGCCGAGGAATACCACGCCGCTCGCGCCGAGGTGGACAAGACCATTGCCCGCGAAAAGGTGCTGGGGCATCCGCTTCCGGAAACGCTTGAAATCGGCGCGATGCTCGAGACCCCCTCGCTGGCCTTTGCGCCGCAGAAGTTCTTTGACGATGTCGGATTTCTGTCCATCGGCGGCAACGACCTGAAGCAGTTCTTCTTTGCTGCCGACCGCGAGAACGAACGCGTGCGCCGGCGTTATGACACGCTCAACAGCAGTTTTCTCAGCCTGATCGAACGGATTGTCGAACGATGCGGCATCTCTGGGACGCCGCTCAGCTTTTGCGGTGAGGATGCAGGGCGACCCATTGAGGCGATCTGTCTGGCGGCCATGGGTATCCGCACTCTGTCGATGCGCCCTGCTTCAATTGGACCTGTCAAGAGCTTGCTTTTGCGCACGGATCTGGGCGAGCTGCGCAAGATCATCACGGATGCCCGCCACCGCGGTGTTCAATCCGTGCGTCCTGCGGTGATGGACTGGCTTAGCCAGAATCCTTGATCTTCCCCGATGCTGGATCTGTGTCGGTGCCCGCATGGGCCGGGTGCGATTTTGTCTGTTGGTTACAGCAAATCTATGCTGGCCCTTGGCCCGTTCGAGTAGCGCCCTGGGTGAATTGAGAGCGAGAACTGTGGATAAGTCTGTCTGCGTTTTTGCTGAAAAAATTGATGAATCATGATGAATGCGGTTGTCCATTGTGGACATTTGGCAAAAAAAAATATTATTTATGATACTTGACGTATTAGGCCTCAGTTCCATCCACAAGTCTGTTGCAGACAGGAATCCGCTGGATGACATGCTCTGGCGTACCTCCGCAGATCGTTTTCTGGCAGCAAGCCTGGTTCACCTCACTTTTGGTCGCGCGGATATCAGGTGCTATGCGATTTCTTCGTTGAATCCGGGCGTAGTGGTCTCAAATGCTGAACCGCTACATAAGCATTCATGTCTAACTATCTATGATAAAGTTTATTTTCGATATCACCCACAGAGTTCTCCACAGCCGAAAGCAGAAGTTAAATGGGTCTGAAACCCTGTTTTCATAGAGGTTATTTCGTCCGATGGTGAGCAGTTGTGTCACAGATATCCACAATCGTTTCTCGCCTTGCTCGTCTCCGCTTGTTGAGGGTGGGCCGGATCAGGGCCGTTACAGAAAACTGTTTTATGTCAGGATGGGCTTGATATTTTGCGGGGTATCCGTAAAGAGGACGACGAATTGTTAGCGTTAACATTTGTGATGTCCCGGCCCGGAGCCCGGCGTGGATACGCAAAAGAGCCGTTGCAAAGGAGACAGCATGGTATCCCGTGTCATTCCGGTCAGTGCCTTCGATCTGGTTCTGTTCGGGGCCACCGGCGATCTTGCCCGCCGCAAGATCTTGCCAGCGCTCTTTCATCGCTATGAAGTGGGACAAATGCCCGAGGAGGCGCGGATTATCGGTTCGGCTCGTACCGAGCTGACCACCGAGGCCTTTCGCGCCGAGGTGCGTCAGGCGATCGAGGAATTTACCCCGGACACCCCGACCCGCACCGAGGTGCTCGGACGGTTCCTGCAAAAGCTCGACTATGTGGCGGTGGATGCGCTCGGCGAGGATGGCTGGCAGGCGCTTGCAGCCATGTTGCGCGCGGATGCGGTGCGGGCCTTCTACCTTTCGGTCGGACCGTCCCTGTTTGCCGGCATCGCACGGCAGCTTGAGAGCCACGGCATGGCCACGCCCGAGGCGCGGATCGTGGTCGAAAAGCCCTTTGGGCGCGATCTGGAAACCGCGCGCGCTCTGAATGCCGGTCTGAGGGTCTGTTTCGAGGAACATCAGATCTATCGGATCGACCATTACCTCGGCAAGGAGACCGTGCAGAACCTGATGGCGCTGCGCTTTGCCAACTCGCTGTTCGAACCGCTTTGGAACGCGACTCATATCGACCATGTACAGATCACGGTGGCCGAAAGCATCGGGGTCGAGGGGCGCGAGGCTTATTATGATCAGTCGGGTGCCATGCGGGACATGGTGCAGAACCATCTGGTGCAGCTCCTTTGTCTGACCGCGATGGAGCCTCCATCGAAATTCACCCCCAACGCGGTGCGCGACGAAAAGGTCAAGGTGATCGAGGCGCTTGATCCGGTGCCGCCGGGCGACATCGCCCGGGGGCAATATCGCGCCGACGAGGGCAGCGATGGCTATCTCGATCATGTGGGCGATCCCCAGAGCCGCACCGAGAGTTTCATTGCGCTCAGGGTTCATGTGGCCAACTGGCGCTGGGCCGGGGTGCCGTTCTATCTGCGCACCGGCAAGAAGCTGAGGGCGCGGGTGTCGGAAATCGTGGTGCAGTTCCGCGATCCGCCACATTCGATCTTTCCCAATGTGGGGCCGATCCACGGCAACAAGCTGATCATCCGGTTGCAACCGGACGAGGGCATTACCCTGCGCACCACGATCAAGGATCCGGGGCCGGGCGGGTTCCGGTTGGCCGAGGTGCCGCTGGACATGAGCTTTGCCGAGGCGCTGGGTGGAGATACCCGGGCACAGGACGCCTATGAGCGTTTGGTGATGGACGTGATCCGGGGTGACCAGACCCTGTTCATGCGGGGCGACGAGGCCGAGGCCGCCTGGGCCTGGGTGGATCCCATCATTGCCGAATGGGAAAGAAACCGCGACCGGCCCTATCCTTATGATCAGGGCAGTTCGGGTCCGGAAGAGGCGCTGATGCTGCTGCATCGTGATGGCCGCCGCTGGCGGCAGATCGGAGGATGACCATGGTACATGCGACCATAGCCGAGGTGACGGCCCGGATCGTGGCTCGCAGCGCTGAAACGCGTGGCGCCTATCTGGCCCGGATCGACGCGGCCCGCGACCAGGGTCCGGCGCGGGCGCATCTCAGCTGTTCGGGACAGGCACATGCCTATGCCGGTGCGGGGGCGGATCAACATGCGTTGGCCACCGGCTCGGCCGGGCATCTGGGCATCGTCACCAGCTATAACGACATGCTCTCGGCGCATCAGCCGTTCGAGCGCTACCCGGATGTGTTGCGCCAGGCCGCCCGCTCTGTCGGCGGCACCGCGCAAGTTGCGGGTGGGGTTCCCGCCATGTGCGACGGTGTCACCCAGGGCGCGCCTGGAATGGAACTGTCGCTGTTCTCGCGCGACGTGATCGCGATGGCGGCGGGTGTTGCGCTCAGCCACAACACCTTTGATGCGGCGGTGTTCCTGGGCGTCTGCGACAAGATCGTACCGGGGTTGGTGATCGCGGCGCAAAGCTTTGGCCACCTGCCGGCGGTCTTCGTGCCGGCAGGACCAATGACCAGCGGCCTTCCCAATGACGAAAAGGCCAAGGTGCGGCAGCGCTTTGCCAAGGGCGAGGTGGGCCACGCCGAGTTGATGGCGGCCGAGATGGCCGCCTATCATGGGCCGGGCACCTGCACCTTTTACGGCACCGCCAACACCAACCAGATGCTGATGGAGTTCATGGGGTTGCACCTGCCGGGCGCCAGTTTCGTGCCGCCGAACACCGGTCTGCGCGAGGCGCTGACCGCGGAGGCGGCGCGGCGGTCACTCAGCCTGTCGGCGCTGGGCAGCAACTATGCCCCGGTGGGGCATGTGTTGGATGAACGCGCCTATGTGAACGGCATTGTCGGGCTGATGGCGACCGGTGGCTCAACCAACCTGCTCATTCATCTGGTTGCCATGGCGCGGGCGGGAGGCATCCTGCTCGACTGGCAGGACTTTGCCGAGATCTCGGCGGTGGTGCCGCTGATCGCACGGGTCTATCCCAACGGGCTGGCCGACGTGAACCATTTCCACGCGGCGGGGGGGCTGGGCTATACCATCCATACCCTGATCGAGGCGGGGTTCCTGCATCCCGACACGCTGACCGTAGCGGGCCGGGGGCTGGAGCTCTATACACAGGAGCCCAAGCTGCGGGATGGGGTGCTGAACTGGGAGGCCGGAACGCAAACCAGCCTCAACGACAAGATCCTGCGCCCGGTCTCTGACCCGTTTCAGGCGACCGGTGGGTTGTCGCGGCTTTCGGGGTCGCTGGGTACGGCGGTGATGAAGGTCTCGGCCGTGGCGCCGGAACATCGGGTGGTCGAGGCGCCGGTTCGCGTGTTTCATGGCCAGGACGAGGTCAAGGCTGCTTTCAAAGCCGGTCAGCTGACCGGCGACATGGTGGTGGTGGTCCGCTTTCAGGGGCCCAAGGCCAATGGCATGCCCGAGCTGCACTCGCTGACGCCGATCCTGTCAATCCTGCAAGGGCGCGGGCAAAAGGTGGCGCTGGTGACCGACGGGCGCATGTCGGGCGCCTCGGGCAAGGTTCCGGCCGCAATCCACGTGGTGCCCGAGGCGCTGGAGGGTGGTCCCATCGCGCGGCTGCGCGACGGCGACCTGTTGCGGGTCGATGCCGAGGTGGGCGTGCTTGATATCCTGACCGAAGGTGTGCTGGCGCGCGACCCGGTCACGGCGGACCTCTCGGGGAACCAGTTCGGCACCGGACGCGACCTGTTCGCCGCCTTCCGTGCTGCGGTCGGTTCGGCCGATACCGGCGCCAGCGTATTTGGAGGATAGTGCATGACATCCCGCGAGACCCGTGAAATCTGCGAGATGGCGCCCATCGTACCGGTTCTGGTGATCGACGATGCCGCCCATGCGCGCCCGCTGGCCGAGGCGCTGGTCGCCGGTGGCCTGCCCGCGCTGGAGGTGACGCTGCGCACCCCGGCGGCTCTGGAGGCGATCCGCATCATGGCTCAGGTACCCGGCGGCGTGGTCGGCGCCGGCACGCTGGTCACGCCCGAGGATGTGCGCGCGGCCAAGGCCGCGGGCGCCCGGTTCGGTGTATCGCCCGGCGCGACCGACAGATTGCTGGCCGCCTGCGAGGAGGAGGGCTTGCCGCTCTTGCCGGGTGCGGCCACTGCCAGCGAGGCGATGCGGCTGTTGGAGCGGGGTTATGACATGCTCAAGTTCTTTCCGGCCGAGGCCTCGGGTGGGGCGCCGGCGCTCAAGGCGATCGGGGCGCCTCTGCCACAGATCGGGTTCTGCCCCACCGGCGGCGTGTCGCCACAGAATGCCGAGAGCTATCTGAGCTTGCCCAACGTGGTCTGTGCCGGTGGCAGCTGGGTGGCACCCAAGGACCTGGTGGCGGCGGGCGACTGGGCCGGGATCGAGGCCCTGGCCCGTGCCGCAGCAGGGCTCCGCAGGAAATAGATTGGGCCGGATCGTCCAGGGTCAGGTGATTTGCTTCAGTACGGCGGCAACGATCGCTTCGGGGCAATCCTCCTGAACCAGATGCCCGGCATCGGGGATGGGAGTGCACGGTGTCCTTGAGATCAAAGCCGCCAGCTCCATGCCTTTGTCGTAGGGGATCCAGGCGTCGCGCTCTCCCCATAGGACGGTGACAGGGCAATCCATCTGACGGTAAAGCCCTTGAACCTCGTCGGTGTATTTCTGATCCATCTGGGCGATCTGGCGATAGAAGGCCGGTTGCCCGACCGGGCCGGTCCAGGGCGCTGCATAGATATCGATCGCCTCCGGTGGCAGCGGCCGGTGCGCTGCGGTCTGCAAATAGGCGCGCATCAGGGCCTGATGCATATAGTCGGGCATTCCCGAAAATGCGGCCTCGTGCTGACGCACGTGCTGCACGAAGGGCGACCCCCAGGGAGCAAGTGCTACAGCGTCGAAGATCGTCAGTGACTTGAAGCGCAGACCATCGAGGAAGTAGCCACGCAATGCTGTTGCGCCGCCAAAATCATGGGCCAGAACATCGGGGCCGTCCAGGTCCCAGTCCCGGAACAGGCCGGCCAGGACCCTGTTCTGAACCGCTAGGGACACGTCCTGACCTTCACGCATTTCCGATTGGCCATATCCGGCCAGATCAAAATAATAGACCGTCCTATGGTCCGTCAGGTAAGGGACGATCCTGCGCCAGACTTGCGAGGAAAACGGCGTGCCGTGGATGGCAACCAACGGAGGGCCGTTCCCGGTCTTTCCCCACCGAATTGCGGTGCCTTCGATGATCGACATATGAGGAAGATCCAGCATGGCCATAACTCACATTTACACTTAGCTAACTAACTATATGATGAGAGGCCATGGACAGGTCAATTCAAATCAAGGCCATGGCCAGCGGGCCGCGACTGAAGGTTTTGCAGCTGCTGGCGGAACCGCAGCGGCATTTTTCGGATCAATGGTCGGCGGATCCGGCAGAGTTCGGGGTGTGCATGACGATGATCGCCAAGGCGCTCGACGTTGCGCAGCCAACGGCCAGCAAGCATCTGGACCTGCTGAAACAGGCAGGATTCATATCGGTGCAGAGGCACCTGAAATGGTCCTATTGCAAGCGGGACGAGGCGGCGATCCAGGACTATCTGGATTGGCTCGCAGCAGAACTCGCACCAAGGTGCTAGAGCGGTGAGGGCATAAGCCGGGGGCTCTGCCCCCGTCGCGCAGGCGCGACTCCCCCGAGGTGATTTCGAACAGAAGAAATGTAAGGCGCGCGATCAGCCCAGGATGCGGGACATCAACCGCCGATACCAGCCGGAGATACGCTGCGTCTCGTCGGTGCTGGGCCGTTGCTGGGCGGCGGCGCCGATCGGGTCGACCAACTCCTTGCCGCCTTCGAATTGCAGACGATAGAGATCGGCATAGATGCCGCCGCGCGCCAGCAGGTCTTCGTGACTGCCCTCGTCCACCACTTCGCCACGCTCCATCACCACGATCTTGTCGGCATTGCGGATGGTGGAGAGACGGTGTGCGATAACCAGCGTGGTGCGCCCGCCCGAGAGCTGATCCAGCGCGGCCTGCACCACTTTTTCCGATTGCGCATCGAGCGCCGAGGTCGCCTCGTCCAGCAGCAGGATTGGCGTGTCGCGCAGCAGCGCGCGGGCGATCACCACCCGTTGTCGTTGCCCGCCCGACAAGGCAGAGCCGCGCGGCCCTACCAACGTGTCGAGCCCGTGTTCCAGCTTGGGAAGGAAATCCGAGACATGGGCAGCATCCAGCACTTCCTTCAAGCGCGCCTCGCTGACATCGGTACGGCCCAGCAGAATGTTCTCGCGCAGGGTTTCGTCGAACAGAAGCGCCTCTTGGGTGACCACCGAAAAGAGGCCGCGCAGTATTTCCAGCGACATGTCCCCCACCGCGACATCGCCCACGGCGACCCTGCCCGATTGCGGATCGACCAGTCGGGTGAGCAGGTTGAAGATGGTCGATTTGCCCGCCCCCGAGGCGCCCACCAATGCGGTGGTCTTGCCCGCCTCGGCGCTGAGTGACAGGTTGCGAAGCACCTGCGCGTCGCCATAGGAGAGCGAGACATTCTCAAGCTGGATCGCGGGCAATCCCGAGGGCGCGGCCACCGGCTTCGGTGGCGACAACAGCAGGATCGGCGTGTCGAGCAGGTCCTTGATCCGCTCCAACGCCGCCGCCGCCGCCTGCCAGGTGCCCGAAATCGAGGCCAGCCGCCGCATCGGGTCAAAGCTGAGGCCGATGGCGGTGAAGAAGCTCATGAACTGGCCGACGCTCTTTTCCCCGGCGATGATCTCGGCCCCGCCATAGAGCAGTACGCCCATGAAGCCCAGGCCCGCCATCACATCCACCAACCCGGTGATTGAGGCGGTGCCGAAAGACGCGCGCACCTCGGACCTTACATAGGTCTTCATGTGGCCATCAAACCGGTCGAGCTGATAGCGCTCCAGTGCGTTCAGCTTGATCGGTACGATGCCGTGGAAAATCTCGTCCAGCCGGGTGGCCAGCGTCGCGCCCTGATCACGGGCCATCGCAGCCTTCTTGCGCACATAACGCTGCGCCATGGCGATGGGCAGAAAGGCCAGCGGGACGCCCACCAGCATGACCAGCGTCCAGATCAGATCGACATTGACCGCCACCCCAATCAGAACCACCAGCGAGACCAGATCCTTGCCTGCACCGGTGATGATCACCTGCCAGACCTGGTTGACCGAGCCGACATCGACCTGCACCCGCTGGATCAGGAAGCCGGGTGGATGGGTCTGGTGAAAAGCGGTGTCCTGTCGGATCAGCCGTTTGAGCAGGTCGAACCGCAGATGCGCGGCGGTTTCCTGCGAGATGCGCGCCAGCAGCACCTTTTGCCCGACGCTGGCCAGACCTCGTACCGAGAAGATCACCAGAAAGGCGAGGCTGACCCAGACCAGCGCATCGCCATTGCCGTTGACGAAGATCTCGTCGAACATCGGCTGCATCATGTAGCTGATCGCGCCGACCATCGAACCTTCGAGCAGCATGAACAGAAAGGCCACGCCCAAGAGGCCCATCCGGCTTTTCAGATAGTTCTGCCAGAGCCAGCCCACCAGCTCGCGCGAGGACATCGGTTTAGCGCTCATCTTTCGGCCTTCATGTGGGGGAGAGGGGGCAGGATAGAAACCATGACCGGGCCATTTAAGCAGGTGGCGGGCAGGGTGCAAGTGTTCGGGGCGGTCTCGGGCTTGTGAAGACATGGATGCAGATTCTCCGAGACCGAGGTTGCGGCACGGATTGACGCCGCCCGGGCGCGGGCTAGGCTGTGCGCGACTTCAGGAAACGGGTAAACCCATGACAGGCAATATCTCTCTGGCGCAGGGGCGCGGCTATCTGGCGATTCCGGGGCCTTCGGTGATGCCGGACGCGGTGCTGCGTGCCATGCATCGCGCCGCGCCCAATATCTATGCCGGCGAATTGGTCGATATGATGCCCGGCCTGATGACCGATCTGCGCCGGGTGGTGCGGACCGAACATCACGCGACCATCTATATTTGCAACGGCCATGGCGCGTGGGAGGCGGCACTGTCCAACGTGATCGCGCCGGGCGAGGTCGTGTTGGTTCCTGCTTCGGGAAGGTTTTCGCATGGTTGGGCCGAGATGGCCGAGGGGCTGGGCGCCGAATGCCAGATCATCGACTTTGGCAAATCCGCGCCTTGGGATCTGGACCGGATCGCCGAGGCGCTGAAGGCCGATACCGCGCACCGGATCAAGGCCGTGTTGGCGGTGCATGTGGATACCTCGAGCTCGATCCGCAATGACATCGCCGGGCTGCGGGCGGTTCTGGACGAGGTGGGGCATCCGGCGCTTCTGATGGCCGATTGCATCGCTTCGCTGGGTTGTGACGTGTTCGAGATGGATGGCTGGGGCGTTGATGTGACTGTCACCGCCAGTCAAAAGGGTCTGATGGTGCCGCCGGGGCTTGGTTTTGTTTTCTTCAATGAAAGGGCGGCGGCAAAACGGGCATCCATGCCACGCGTTTCGCGCTATTGGGACTGGGTGCCGCGCGCCAACCCAACCGATTTCTACCAGTATTTCGATGGCACCGCGCCGACGCATCATCTCTATGGGTTGCGCACCGCGCTCGACATGATCCACGCCGAGGGGATCGAACATGTCTGGGCCCGTCATGCCGTGTTGGCGCGGGCGATCTGGGCCGCCTGCTCGGTTTGGGCCGAGGGGGGCGATCTGGTGATGAATGTTGCCGACCCGGCTTATCGCAGTCATGCGGTGACTGCCTTGCGGCTGGACAGCGGCAAGGGCGCGGCGCTGCGGGAATGGACAGAGGTCAATCTGGGCCTGACGCTGGGCATCGGTCTGGGCATGGCTGCGCCGGGTGACCAGGCCTCTGGCAAGTTCTTCCGGCTAGGCCATATGGGGCACTTGAACGGGCAGATGGTCATGGGACTTCTAGGCGGGATCGAGGCAGGGTTGCATGCGCTGGACGTTCCACGTGGCGCAGGTGCGCTGGAGGCGGCGGCTCAGGTCCTCGCGATGGGGTGAGCGCTGTTCAGCGCATCCGTGCGGCCAGCCGTGTGATGCCATGGTGAACAAGCGCTGCCAGCAGCAGCGCGGCGGCAAAGCCCCAGAGCGCCCAGACCAGTATCAGGATCCAGGTCAGGTTCACCCCGAGCATGACCAGGGCAGGGACTGTATAGTCGGGCGCACGCCCGATGCCGCGTTCATCCATGATCCGCAGTTTAGGGCAAATTGCCTGAATGTCAGGTAAATCCGTTGCGATCAGCGGCGTGCCGCCGCCAAGGCGGCGGGCAGGGCGGCGGCAAACGCGTCCAGATCGGCCCTTGGTCCGCAACTGACGCGGATGCAGCGATTGTGTGGCTCGGCAAAGGGCATCCGCACAAAGATGCCAGATGCGACCAGGCTATCGAGTACCCGTTTGGCAAAAGCACCATCTCTGCCGCAGTCGATGGTCACGAAATTGGTGGCCGACGGCAGCGGTATCAGTCCGTTTTCGCGCGCGATTTCGCCCAGCCGGATGCGCGCTTCGGCGATCTGTTCCTGCACTTGGGTCAGCCAGTCGCTATCGGCCAGCGCCGCCAGCGCCCCGGCCTGGGCCGCGCGGTTCATGCCGAAATGGTTGCGCACCTTGTTGAAGGCGGCGATCAACTCTGGCGCCCCCAGCGCATAGCCCACCCGCGCGCCCGCCATGCCATAGGCCTTGGAGAAGGTGCGCATGCGGATCAGGCGCGGGTCGTCGGCATCGACCTGAACGGTGGTGCCCTCGGGGGCGCATTCCACATAGGCCTCGTCCAGCACCAACAGCGTATCCTCGGGCAGCGCCTTCATTGCGGCCACGATATCGGCGCCCTTCAGCCAACTGCCCATCGGGTTGTCGGGATTGGCGAGATAGACCAGCTTGGCCCCCACCTCGGTTGCCTTGGCAAAGAGCGCCTGCGGGTCCTCGTGGTCGCCCGCATATGGCACCTTGTGCAGCACCCCGCCAAAGCCCGCCACGTGATAGTTGAAGGTGGGATAGGCGCCCTCGGACGTGACCACCGGATCGCCCGGACCCACCACCAGTCGCACGAGATAGCCCAACAGCCCGTCGATGCCTTCGCCCACCACGATATTGTCGGGCCGAACCCCGTGATGCACCGCAAGCGCCGCGCGCAGGTCGTGGTTTTCCGGGTCGCCATACATCCAGATCTCGCCCGCCGCCTGCTGCATGGTTGCGATGGCGCGGGGCGAGGGACCAAAGATATTCTCGTTCGCGCCCAGCCGCGCGGCGAAGGGCGCGCCGCGCTGACGCTCCTGCGTCTCGGGGCCGACAAAGGGCACGGTTGCGGGCAGCGATTGGGCAAGCGGGGTATAGCGTGGTCCGGTCATGCGCGCCACATAAGCGCAAGCCGTGGCGCCGGGCAAGACTTGCCTTTGCTGGTCCCGCCTCGCATGGTGCGCCCAAGTGCAGAGAGGTGCCCATGCGTTACGTTCTGATCCTGTTGCTCGCTGGCCTTGGCTATCTGCTGTTCTGGCCCATTCCGGTGGCGCCCGTGGCCTATCACCCGCCGGAAAACCCCGGATTTATCGGTGATTTCGCCGAGAACCGGGTTCTGGACAAGGTCGAATTCGTACCGCTCCCAGACGGTGAAATCGGCCCCGAGGATCTGGCCGTGATGCCGGACGGCACGGTCTATACGGCGTCGCTTGCAGGCAATCTCTATCGCATCGACGGCGCGGTGCCGGAACTGGTCGACCGGCTGGGCGGGCGGCCACTGGGCCTCAAGGCCGGACCGAACGGCGCGCTTTACATCGCGGACAGTTTCCGGGGCGTCCTGCGCTGGACAGCACCCGGCAAGGTCGAGACCGTGGTGGACCGGATCGACGGTGCACCGGTGATCTATGCCAACCAGCTGGATCTGGGGCGCGACGGAACCATCTATTTCTCGAACTCCACCGACCGGTTCGATCCCAGGACCCTGGGTGGCACCAAACCCACCTCGGTCATGACCGTCTGGGAACAGTCCGATACCGGTTATGTCGCCCGGCGCACGCCCGATGGCAGGGTCGAGAAGATCGCGACCGGTTTCGTCTATACCAATGGTGTCGCCCTTTCACCGGACGAGGATTTCCTGCTGATCAACGAGACCGGGCGGGCGCGGGTGCACCGGCTGTGGCTCAAGGGCGAGAAGGCGGGACAGACAGAGGTGTTCCTGGAAAACCTGCCGGGCTATCCCGACAATCTCGAGGCGCAGGGCGACGGCACCTATTGGCTGGCCTTTGCCAGCCCGCGCGTCCCGGCCGAGGCGCTGATGCCTCACCCCTTTCTGCGCAAGGTGGTCTGGCGGCTGGGCCCCAAGGTGCGGCCCGCGCCGATCCATCGCGGCATGCTGATCCAGTTCGACGGAACGGGGCGCATCCTGCGCACGGTACAGGACCCCGATGGCCGGCTGGGCATCACCACCGGCGGCAAGCAGGTGGGCGAGCGGTTCTATGTCATGACGCTGGATAGCCCCGGCTTCGCCCGCATGGATGCCGCCGACCTGCCCTGATCTGCCCCCACGTCCTGCTGGCAAGTCGGATCGGAACCGGGCAGTCTGGCGCCAAACAGGAATGGAGAACCAGATGGCGCGCGTATCTGTCGAATACAAGGACCATATCGCACTTGTCACCCTGACCCGCGGTGACAAGATGAACGCGCTGGACGAGGCGATGTTTCAGGCGATTATCGCCGCAGGGCAAGAGGTTGCAGCCTCGGATGCGCGCGCGGTCGTGTTGTCGGGCGAAGGCAAGAGCTTCTGCGCGGGGCTCGATGTATCGAACTTTGCCGCTTTCGCCGGCAAGGACCCGGTCGAGATGCTGATGCCGCGCAGCCATCACGATGCCAATGATTTTCAGGAGGTCGCGATGGTCTGGCGCCGGGTGCCGGTTCCGGTGATCGCGGCGCTGCACGGAGCGGTTTATGGCGGCGGTTTGCAGATCGCACTGGGCGCCGATATCCGGATTGCCGCACCGGATACGAAACTGTCCGTGCTGGAAATGAAATGGGGCCTGATCCCGGATATGGGCGGCATGGTTCTGTTGCCGCAACTGGTACGTTCGGACGTGTTGCGCCTGCTCACCTATACCGCGCGGCCTATCGGGGCCGCCAAGGCAGCCGAGTGGGGGCTGGTGACCGAGCTGGCTGATGATCCTCTGGCCGAGGCCACCGCGCTGGCGCAAGAGATCGCGGGCAAGAGCCCCTCGGCGATACGATCGGCCAAGCGCTTGATTGAGCTTGCTGAATCGGAGCAGAGAACCGAAATTTTACTGGCGGAATCGCAAGAACAGGCACAACTGATCGGCAAGCCGGATCAGATGGAAGTCATCGCGGCCCAGATGCAAGGGCGCGCACCGGTCTTCAAGTAGTGGGTTCAGACTTTCGCGAAAGTCTGAAGACAAATCCTCGGCGAGGATTTGTGCCAATTCCTTTCAGGAATTGACCTGCACCTATGCGTGCTCTCCACTTCTACCGGCTGAACTCCTAGGAGGGGTCTCACCAAGTACGAAGAGGCAATGTAATCCGCTACTCTTCTTTCTCAACTTTCGTCAATCTCTGCCATAAACGACGAGAATTCCGAAAGGAACATGTCCAGTGCGGGTGAGTCATCGATCAGGGCATGGTTGTTCCCGGGCAGGGTAACAAAGCGCGCGCCGGGGATCAGCGCTGCCATCCTGCGCCCCTCAGCCACAGGCACGCGTCGGTCGCCTTCGGAATGCAGAACCAGTGTTGGAGCCTTGATGCGGGGCGCATAGTCTGAAACCTCGACCGAGGCGTTCATCGTATTGATCCGGGCCGCCACATCCGGCGAGCATGAGACCCGCTGTAACTCGTCAAAGCTGGATTTTTGCGCCTCGGTGGAATCCGGCATCATGCTTTCGGTGAACAGGTGCCGATAGGCCGGGTTGGGTGATCCCCAGCCTTCGCGGATGAGAACGTTCGTCGCCTCGGACAGGGCCGTTTGTTCGGGCGAATTGCGCTTGAGCGCGCCACGAAGATAGCCCGCGATCAGCACTAGGCCTGAAACTTTTTCCGGGTTTTCAGCGGCATAGCGCACAGAGAATGCGCAACCCTGCGAGATGCCGAAGAGAACGAACCGGTTCAGGCCAGCCGCCTCGACGATGCTGCCGATGTCCGAGATCATCGCGTCCTCGGAAATCTCGGCCGGGTCCCGATCGGAAAGCCCATTGCCGCGTTGGTCGAAGCGGACAAGATCGCATCTGTGCGACATCTGCTCCAGAAACGGCCCCCAGACCGGGCTGCGCCATTCATAGTCGAGATGGTTGAGCCAGTTTGGTGCCTTCAGGACACTCGGCCCCTTGCCGATCCGCGCCCATGCCAGTTGTGTGCCGTCCGCTGCAATGCAGAACGATACATGCTGGGCCTGGGAACGGGCGATATCGGGGCTTTTGTCCTGGTTACGGTTCGGCACCCATTGCCAGACACGGATCGGGCGTGTGATGTTCTTGACCTTTTGCAGGCCCAGATCGGTGAAAGACTCCGCTACCCGGTCCTGTGTAATCTGGTGTACGATGTCCGCGATACAGATCCCGCCAGGTTCCGAAATCGCCTCCAGCCGGGCCGCTACATTCACCCCGTCACCGAAAATATCCCCGTCCTCCAAAAGGATATCTCCGATATTGATGCCGATGCGGTACTGGATGCGTTCCTTGCGCGGGGTGTCGGCCTCACGCTGCTGCATGGCCTGCTGGATCTCGAGCGCACAGCGCACGGCGGCCTGCGCCGTGTCGAAGCGCGTCAGCATGCCATCGCCGGTCGTCTTGACGATCTGGCCACCCGCCTGCGCGATGGCGGGGTCGATCAACTCGCGCCGATAGAGTTTCTGTCGCCCCAGAACATCGCTTTCGTTGCGCTCCATCAGGCGCGTGTAGCCTGCCATGTCGGCAGCCAGAATGGCGCAGAGACGACGCTCCATGATCCGATCCCCCGTTGAGTGCCCTACACCCTTGCGGACGATCATACATGGATATCGCCGACTTGCGTGATCCTATTTCAGAAAGGCGCGCCGTGCGTCACGCGCCATGTTGTAGCGCATCTCGAGATCGGCGATCCGTGCCATGGCCGCTTTGCGTTCTGCCGGGTCGCTCAGCCGGGCAAAGGCCGCGCGTGCGTCATCGAGTTGCGTTTTCAGAGAGAACTCCTCGGGGATTACTCCGGCCTGCGCCATGATCCGGAAACCGGCCGCGACAGCAGGGTCGCTCAAGGCCTCCTGGCTGCGGTCGGGCAGGGGTTTGCCCTCGCCCTCAAGACCCGAGAGCTTGCCCTCGGCCCGGGCCTTGAGGATCTGGCGTTCGATCAGGCTGCGCAATGTGTTCAGCATGCGGGCAGCCTAGCAAAAACCCCCACCGGTGGCGACACCGATGGGGGTATTCATGGCCACTTTTTGGGGCGCAGAGAAAGGATCAGCCGAGTTCGGCCAGTCGCGCCAGCGCCTCGTTCAGCCGGGCCTCTTCCTCTTCGCGGGCGGCAAGGTTCTCGCGCGCTTCTTCAACCACTTCGTCTGGCGCGGACTCCACGAATTTGGGGTTGTTGAGACGTCCGCGCAGGCCGCCCAACTCCTTGGCCAGCTTGCCCTTGGCCTTTTCCAGCCGGTCCTTTTCGGCGCTGATGTCGATGATCTCGGCCAGCGGCAGACCAAAGGCCGCGCCGGGGGCGGCGATCGAGATGCAGCCCTTGGGCATCGCATCGGCCTTGGTCAGGCTGTCGATCCGCGCCAGACGCTTGATCAGCGCCTCGTTCCGGTCCCAGGCCGCCTGCCCTAGATCGTCGATTTCCGTAACGATCATGGGCACATAGAGGCCGGCAGGCACGCGCATCTGGGCGCGGGCGGAACGCGTGTTCTCGATCACCGAGATCACCCAGTTCATTTCGCGGTCAGCGGCGTCATCGACCAGATCTGCGGCCTTGTAGGTGGGCCAGTCGGCATGCACCAGCATCTTGGCCCGCTCGGCGGTCAGCCCCCATAGCTCCTCGGTAATGAAGGGCATGATCGGGTGCAGCAGGACCAGGCACTGATCCATCACCCAGCGCATTGTGGCGCGGGTCTCGGCCTGGGCCTCGGTATCCTCGCCCTGCAACAGCGGTTTGGACAGTTCCACGTACCAGTCACAGACCTTGCCCCAGACAAAGGCGTAAAGCGCGTTGGCCGCGTCGTTGAAGCGATAGCTGTCCAGCGCCGCATCCACCTCTTCGCGTACACGGGCGGTTTCGCCGATGATCCAGCGGTTGACAGCGGCCTTGGGCGCCAGCTCGGCGGCGCTCAGCCGAGGCACGGCGTCGGTAAAGACCTCGTTCATTTCGGCAAAGCGGATGGCGTTCCACAGCTTGGTGGTGAAGTTGCGATAGCCGGTGATCCGCTCTTTCGACAGTTTCAGCACCCCGCCAATCGCCGCCATCGAGGCGTTGGTAAAGCGCAATGCGTCGGCGCCGAATTCGTCGACGATCTCCAGCGGGTCGATGACGTTGCCGGTGGTCTTGGACATCTTCTTGCCCTTCTCGTCGCGGACGAGCTGGTGCAGATAGACTGTGTGGAACGGCACCTCGTTCACGACCGCAAGCTGCATCATCATCATCCGGGCGACCCAGAAGAACAGGATGTCGAAGCCGGTGATCAGGACCGAGGTCGGGAAGTACCGGTGCATCTCGTCGGTATCCTCGGGCCAGCCCAGCGTGCCGATGGGCCAGAGGCCGGAGGAGAACCAGGTGTCGAGCACGTCAGGGTCGCGCCAGACCGGGTAGACCAATTTGGTCGGGTCCTGCGACATCTCGTATTCGGCCAGCCCTGCCGCAAGCGCATGCACGGCGGCGGCGCGGTCTTCGACCTCGATCACGCGGGCATGGTTCAGCGGCGTGGGCAGGGGGGCCTCGGCATCGGCGACCTGCCGGATGACCGCCTCGAAATCAGGTGCGCAGAAATGATGTTCGTCGCCCAGCAGCAGTTTTTGTTCCGACAGCAGGCGGCCCATCTCGACCAGGTCGAGGGCTCCGTCGTTCTCATCGTCGGAAAAGCCGTTGGTCGACAGGTCGAACCCATACCAAACCGGGATCTGATGCCCCCACCACAGCTGGCGCGAGATGCACCAGGGCTCGATGTTTTCCAGCCAGTGGTAATAGGTCTTCTCGCCCGATTCAGGGATGATCTTGACCGTGCCGTCGCGCACCGCGTCCAGCGCGGGGCCGACGACCTTTTCGGCGTCGACGAACCACTGGTCGGTCAGCATCGGCTCGATCACCACCTTGGAGCGATCGCCAAAGGGCTGCATGATGGGCTTGGCCTCGACCAGCGGCACGATGGCATCCGCCCCCTCGGCGCCGGGTTTCAGCGCGGTGGTGCCCAGGCGCGGGTCCGAGGCCACAGTCATCACGGCGAGACCCTCGCTGGTGATCTCTTCGACCACTTTCGCCCGCGCTTCGAACCGGTCGAGGCCGCGCAGGTGGTCGGGGACCAGGTTTATCACGTCGATCTCGTTTTCGGTGAAGTCCTTGCCGCGCGCGTAGTCCTGCGCCTTGCCCGCCTCTTCGGCATAGGGCGCGCCATCGGCCCGCATCTGGCCGCGCGTGTCCATAAGGCGGTAAAGCGGGATGCCGCCGCGCTTGGCCACCGCATAGTCGTTGAAATCATGCGCGCCGGTGATCTTGACCGCGCCCGAGCCGAAATCCTTGTCCGGGTACTCATCCGTGATGATCGGGATCTGGCGGCGGTGCTCTTTCGGGCCGACCGGGATTTCGCAGAGCTTGCCAACGATGGGCGCATACCGTTCGTCCGAGGGGTGCACGGCCACCGCGCCATCGCCCAGCATGGTCTCGGGCCGGGTGGTGGCGATGGAGATATAGTCGCGTTCCTCTTCGAGGATGACGTTGCCGTCTTCGTCCTTCTCGACATAGGTATAGGTGGCGCCGCCCGCGAGCGGGTATTTGAAGTGCCACATATGGCCCGCGACCTCGATATTCTCGACCTCGAGATCCGAGATCGCGGTCTCGAAATGCGGATCCCAGTTGACCAGACGCTTGCCGCGATAGATCAGGCCCTTGTTGTACATGTCGACAAAGACCTTGATCACCGCATCATGAAAATTCGGAGAATTTTCATGGCCGGTGCGCGGGTCGCCGGCGGCACCCGCCATGGTGAAGGCATTGCGCGACCAGTCGCAGGAGGCGCCGAGGCGTTTGAGCTGATCGACGATGGTGCCGCCGTACTGGCCCTTCCACTCCCAGACCTTCTTGAGGAATTCCTCGCGGCCCAGTTCGCGGCGCGAGGGCTGCCCCGTCGCGGCCAGCATCTTTTCCACCTGCATCTGGGTGGCGATGCCCGCGTGGTCCTGGCCGGGCTGCCAGAGCGTGTCGAAACCGCGCATCCGGTGCCAGCGGGTCAGGATGTCCTGGAGCGTGTTGTTGAAGGCATGGCCCACATGCAGCGCGCCGGTGACGTTGGGCGGCGGGATCATGATGGTAAAGCTTTCGTCGCGCGAACGGTTTGCGCCCGCCTTGAAGGCGCCGGCCTCTTCCCAGGCCTTGGTGATGCGGGCCTCGGCCTCGGCCGCGTCGAATGTCTTTTCCATCGCCATCGTGGGGATCCCTTCGGTCAATCGAGGGATCAATTACCCAAAGGCGGGGCGAAGGAAAAGGCGGCTGGTCATGTTTTCTTGTTGCTTCGGGCCGGATCGCCGGCGGATGCGGGCGGAAATGAGTATTTTTGACCAGAAAGAAGCGGCAAGTCTTTGTTAACCAGAATCGCCGCAAGCTGGGGAGGCGGTACAGGCTGGAGAGCCCATGACCGCACCAGGAAGAAGCCGCCCCTGTCCCGCGGCAGGATTATCCCCTTGCGGACGGACGGCCACCGGATCGGGGCGCTTCGTTGCTGCTTCTTTCTGGTTACAAATACTCAAATGGCGCACCCGTGGGGCCGGGTGCACCGCCGGGGGTCTATCCGGCTGTCTGATAGAGCGGCACCGCGCTGCTGGCACCCTGGGCCAGGGCCTTGGCCTGGTCGGCGCGGATGCGCTCGTAGAGTGCCAGCGCCTCGGGGGAGAAGAGGCGCGCGGGTGCGTCGACTGGGATGAAATTGCCTGAACTGTCTGTGCCGCGTGCGGGCATGGCATAATCGCGCTCGGCCACCAATTGGCGCGCATTGGGATTGAGATAGCGGATCGCCATGCCAATGCGGCGGTCGTCCGAGCGGTTGGGGCCGGAGCCGTGGATGGTCAGCCCGTGGTGCAGTGACATCTGGCCCGGCGCGAGTTCGATATGGGTCCTGTCGGCCTCGGCCACGTCGACGGCGATCTCCTGCCCGCGCGACAGCAGGTTGTTTTCGGAATAGGTATCCGTATGCGGCAGGATCGGGTTCTTGTGGCTGCCCGCCACGAAGTCCATGCAGCCGCTTTCCACCGTCGCGGGTGACAGCGCCAGCCAAGCGGTCACCTGGTCGGGGGTTTCGCCCATGCCCCAATAGGTCAGGTCCTGGTGCATGCCGACCACATGGGTGGTGCGGGGTTCCTTGATGAAGAATTCGGCCGACCAGACCAAGAGGTCGGGGCCAAGCACGCCCTGGACCAGATCGAGGATGCGCGGATCGCGGGCGATGCGGGCGGCGAGCGGCATCACCACATGGGCATTCACGCGCTTGTACATGTTGAGTGGCAGCGGCAGCTCGGCGGTAAGCCAGTTGCGCTCGATCTGTTCCAGTTCGGCGCGCAGGGTGGCGGCCTCGCTCGCGGACATCACCTGCAACGGGTGCAGGAAGCCGTCCTGCCAGTATTGCGCGGTCTGCTCGGCAGAGAGGTGGCCGTTCGCGGTGGGAATGGGGCTGGGCATCGCGGTCTCCGTCTGTTCGCGTTTCCGGCAGGATAGCGGCGGTGTTGCGCGGTTCAGAACAGTATGTCTTGCCGGTCAGAGCAAGTTCAGCTTAGCCTTGCGGTCATGGTATCGCGGATCCCCTCGCTCAACTGGTTGCGTGTCTTCGAGGCGGCGGCGCGCACGCAGAGTTTTGCCCGGGCGGGGGCGCAGCTGAACATGTCGGCGGCCGCCGTCAGCCAGCAGGTCAAGGCGCTGGAGGGGCATCTGGGCGTGGCGCTGTTCGAGCGGCGGGCGCATTCAGTGGTGCTGACCGAGAGGGGGCGGGCCTATCTGCCCGGTGTGCAGCAGTCGCTCTTGATGCTCGAGACCACGACGGCGGGCCTGTTCGGGGGCGGTGGTGAGCAGATCGTTTATGTCCGCTCGATCCTGCTGTTTGCGCAGGGCGTGCTGGCCCCGGCGCTGGGCGGGTTCATGGCGGCATATCCCGGGGTCGATCTGCGCTTGAGCACCGGCAATGACGTGGCCGATTTCCAGGGTTCAGTGGCGGATATGCAGATCGTGTTCGGCAATCCGGCGTTGTTTGGCGGGCAGGCGGACGATCTGATGGGCGAGCTTCTGTATCCCGTGGCGCATCCCGATCTGGCGGCTGGGATCACCCGCCCGGAGGACCTGTTACGGCATCGGCTGATTGATGTGTCGGCGCATCGGGCGGGGTGGTTGCGCCTCTTCGAGGCGCTGCGCCTTTCACCGGCTGCGGGGCAGTTCCTGTTTGTCGACAACACGGTGATGGCGGCGGCGCTGGCGGCCGAAGGGGTCGGGCTGGCGCTGGCGCGGGCGCCTGCCAGCGATACGCTGATGGCGCGGCATGGTCTGGTGCGCTGCCTGCCCGGGGTCGAGTCGGCGGGGCTGGAGCGCTATCACCTTGTTTGCGAGGATCGCGCGCGGCTACGCGCGCCCGCCCGCCACTTCCGGTCGTGGCTGCTGGATCACCTGCGGGTGGCGCCGGATCAGGCGCCCAGCCGCGCGCGGAAATAGGTTTCGACTCGCGCATAGGCCGGTTCGTGGAAATGCAGCGTAAGAAGGGAATGCCGGTTGCCGGGGTATTCGACCGTTTCCAGCCCGTCGTCAAACGCAGTTTCTAGGTTCCGCATCAGCCTTGCGGGGGCCATCTTGTCGTCGCGGTAGCGCATGGCCAGGGCTGGCCCCTTGGCGGACATGCCCGCACGGGCACCGGAAATGTCGGCCTCGCTCATAGGCAGTGCGTCGCCCCCGAAAACGGGCAGGGCCGGCTGGCTGGCCACAGCACCCAGAACGGCGTCATCGGCCATCAGCGTCAGGGCAAAACCGCCGGTCAGGCACATGCCGATCACGCCGATGCCGCTCCTGCCCTCGCGTTCGCGGATATGGCGGGCAAGGGCGCGCATCCACGTGGCAACCGGGCTTTGTCGGCCCCTGAGAAACATGTTGAACTCGCGACGGACACAGAACAGGCGGACGGCGTTGGTTACAAGGGTGGTCTTGCCGAAGGTTCCGAAGAAATGTGGCAGGTAGACGGTGAACCCCGCCGCGATCAGACGGTCGGCCAGTGCCAGTGTCTCGGGGCCTATACCGGGCAGTTCCTGCAACAGCAGGATGGGCGGACCGGAGCCTTTGACATGCACGCTGTGTCGGGCCTCGCGCCCGCTGTCCAACGGGGCGGCGAAGGTGAAACACTCATCCGGGTTCCAGCTGCACATGCGCGCTTATAAGCCTTTTGCGTGCACAAATCCACGCGCTTGAGCGTGGTACCACTGGTGTAGGGCTCAGAGGCGCACTCTGCGGTATCGCCGGGCGACTGGACAAGCCGTGGGCACAGGCTAGTCTCGGGTGAAGCAGAATGCGGGCGAAGGGGAAAGCAATGGAAAAATTCGGCAAAAGCCAGCGGGTTACGCGGATCGAGGACCAACGCTTTCTGACCGGCCAGGGCCGGTATGTCGACGACCTGGTTCCGGGTGACGCGCTGGTGGCGATGTTCTTTCGCTCGCCGGTGGCACATGGTGAAATCCTCGATCTGGACCTGGGCGCGTCGCGCGAGATGCCGGGCGTGCATCTGGTGCTGACACTGGCCGATCTCGAAGCGGCAGGGGTCAAGGTGGGGCTGAGCGGCACCACCATGGCCAATCGCGATGGTAGTCAGGGGGCAGCGCCGGAACGACCGATGCTGGCGCGCAATCACGTGCGCTTCGTCGGCGAGGCGGTGGCGATGGTGGTGGCCGAAACCGCCGATCAGGCCCGCGACGCGATCGAAGCGATGGGCATGGATATCCGCGACCTTCCGGTAATAACCGACGTGGGCCCGGGCGGCCCGGCGATCCACGCGGAGGCTCCCGAGAATCGTGCCTTTGATTGGGGGCTGGGCGACGAGGCCGCAACCGAGGCGGCCTTTGCCAGCGCCACACATGTGGTCGGGTTGCAGGTCGACGACAACCGGGTCATCACCAACTCGATGGAGCCGCGCGGCTGTTACGCCGAGATGGTCGAGGGGCGACTGCATTTCGCCTATGGCGGCCAGGGTGTCTGGGGGATGAAGGCGCAACTGGTCGAGAAGCTGGGCATCGCATCCGAGGATGTGCGGGTGACTACCCCCGATGTGGGGGGCGGGTTCGGCATGAAGGCGATGCCATACCCCGAATATTTCACCGTCGCCCATGCGGCACGGGTGCTGAACCGACCGGTGCGCTGGATGTCTGACCGGACCGAGGCGATGCTGAGTGACAATCACGGTCGCGACCTGACCTCGCTGGCGGAACTGGCCTTTGACGCCGATCTGCGCATCACCGCCTACCGGGTGCGCACCCGCTGCAACCTGGGCGCCTATAACAGCCATTTCGGCCAAGCGATCCAGACTCAGCTGTTCTCGCGCGTGTTGACCGGGGTCTATGACATCCAGACCGCCTGGTTGCGGGTCGAGGGGTACTACACCAATACCACCCAGGTAGATGCCTATCGCGGGGCGGGGCGGCCCGAGGCGATCTATGTGCTGGAAAGGGTCATGGACCGGGCCGCGCGCGAGTTGGGTGTCACCCCCTGGGAGATCCGGCGCCGCAACTTCATCCGGACCGAGGCGTTCCCCTACAAGACCGCGACGGGCGAGACCTATGACGTGGGTGATTTCGACCGCTTGCTGCGGCTCGCCGAGGCCGAGGCGCAGGGCTTTGCGGCACGTCGCGAGGCCGATGCCCAGTCAGGTCTGCTGCGCGGGATCGGAGTGTGTTACTATATCGAAAGCATTCTGGGCGATCCTTCCGAAGGCGCGGAGATCGCTTTCAACGAGGATGACACCGTGGACCTGATGGTCGGCACCCAATCGAACGGACAGGGGCACGAGACTGTCTATGCTCGATTTCTGGCCGACCAAACCGGGCTGCCGATGGACCGAATCCGGGTGGTGCAGGGCGACAGCGACCGCATCGCGCAGGGCGGCGGTACCGGCGGCTCGCGTTCGGTCACGGTGCAAAGCAATGCAACTTTGGCCACAGTTGAACGCATGGTTGCCGCATTCACGCCCTTTCTCGCGGGCAAGATGGGGGTTGAGGAGAGCGAGGTGACATTTGACGACGAAACCTTTCGGGCGCCGGGCTCCAATCTGACGCCCTCGATGCTGGAGGCCGCTGCGATGGCACGGGCCGACGGGCGCAATGACCTTCTGCGCCATGCCGCGCGGGCCAAACTGCCGGGTCGGTCCTATCCCAACGGCGCTCATCTTGCCGAGATCGTGATCGACCCCGAGACCGGCCAGGCGACGGTAGACCGCTACCGGGTCTGGGACGATTTCGGGAACCTGATCAATCCCTTGCTCGCCGAAGGACAGGTGCACGGGGGAGTCGCGCAGGGGATCGGTCAGGCGCTTTGCGAACATGTCGTGCATGACGACGAGGGGCAGCTGCTCACGGCAACGTTCATGGACTATGCCTTGCCACGCGCAAGCGAGGTTCCCATCATCGGGTTTACCTCGGTGCCGGTGCCGTCGACAGCCAACCCGATGGGGATGAAAGGCTGTGGCGAGGCCGGTACGGTCGGCGCATTGGCCGCGATTGCGAACGCGGTGCAGGATGCGATCTGGGATCGGGGGGTGAGGCAGGCGGATATGCCCTTTACCCCCCTCAGGCTATGGGAAATGCTGAATGCTGAACCTGTCGCGGCTGAGTAGGAAGCTACTGGGATGGCTGGGGCGGCCGCTCAGCGCCGCCCATTCAGGCGAGGTACGCCAGCGCGGACCGCAAACCCATGTGATCATCCTCGACGGGACCATGTCGACGTTGGAGCCGGGGCGCGAGACCCATGCGGGCCAGACCTATCGGCTGATGTGCGAGATGGGGGCGCAGGTTTCGGTCTTCTACGAGGCGGGTGTGCAATGGACCAGCTGGCGCACGACGCCGGACGTGATGATGGGCCGAGGGCTGAACCGCCAGATCCGCCGGGCCTACGGATATCTTGCGTCGCGCTATCGGCCTGGCGACCGGATCTTTCTGCTGGGATATTCACGCGGCGCCTATGCGGTGCGCAGCCTGGCCGGGGTGATCGACATGGTGGGACTGTTGAAGGCCGAACATGCCACGGTGCGCAATATCCGGCAAGCCTATCGCCATTATGAATGCGACGTCCAGGGACCGCATGCGCAGGTGTTTCGCGATCTCTATTGTCACCACGACGTGATGATCGAAATGGTCGGGGTCTGGGACACGGTCAAGGCGCTGGGCTTGCGGCTGCCGGTGCTGTGGCGCCTGTCGGAACAGCGGCACGCCTTTCACAGCCACCATCTGGGCCGTAGCGTGCGCCATGGCTATCACGCGCTGGCGCTGAACGAGACGCGCGACGTATTCGAGCCGATCCTGTGGGACTGCAAGCCCGAATTCCGTGGCCATGTGGAGCAGGTCTGGTTCCGCGGCACGCATGGTGATGTGGGCGGGCAGTTGGGCGGGGATGAGCGCGCCCGGCCTCTGGCCAATCTCTCGCTTGTCTGGATGCTGGAGCGGGCCGAGAACCTTGGCCTGCCGCTGCCCGAGGGCTGGCGCGCGCGCTTTCCCACCGATCCCAACGCGCCTTCGGTCGGAACATGGAACGGGTGGGGCAAGATATTTTTGCTGCGCTCGGCCCGCGCTGTCGGCAAGGATCCCAGCGAGCGGTTGCATGAAAGCGTAACCGGCGACGCGCTGCCCGCCGGCCTGCCGGCCCCCTACCTGCGCTCACGCAGTTACGGCTAAGCGGGCCGCTGCCAGATTGCGCGCCTGCGGCGCAAGACGATACCTCGGCGGCGTGCCGCCGCCTCGGGCGGGTGATCGTTGTGAGGTCGCGCAATGCGTGCCGGTCGGCAACGGGTTGAGAGGTGGGATGCCTCCGGCGGGAGTATTTTCGGCGGAATGAAGAGGTGGGGGTGCCGCTTCTTTCTGGTCGCAAATACGCGACATCAACCGCGCGGGATATTCAGGACGATGCAGGTGGTCGAGCCTGTCGCATAAAGGCGGTCGTCCTCGACGCCCCTGATCTCGCCATGGGCGACGCCGGTGGAGCGGCCGACATGGTCGGCGATCCCGATACACTCGACCTCGGTCCCGGTCGGGATCGAACGGATGATGTTGATCTTGTATTCCAGCGTTGTATAGGCCGCGCCCTTTGGCACCATCGTCTGCACCGCGCAGGCCATGGCGCTGTCGAGCAGGGTGCCGTACCAGCCGCCATGCACGGCGCCGAGCGGGTTGCAGACGTCGAAACTGGGCGTGCCGCGAAAGGCGACGCGGCCTTTCGCGACCGCGTGCAGGTGATACCCCATGGTGCGCGCGATGGGCGGGGCGGGCAGGCGGCCATCGAGGATGCCCTGCATGAAATCGAGCCCCGACATATTGGCCATGTCGGCCGGTCCCAGCAGCTCTTCGGGTCCGTTGGCGAAAGTCATGGCGCGTTCCTCCGGGTCAAGGTCGGAGGAACGCTAGCAGGGGCCGCAGGATGCTCAACCGTTACGCAACGTTCTGGAGCGCCACCTTGTGCGTGACGCCAAGCGCGTGGCAGACATCGCGGGTCAGTTCGGGGCGGTTCAGCGTGTAAAAATGCAGCTTGTCGACGCCGCCCTCGATCAGGTCCGAGCAGAGTTCGGTGCAGATGGCGGTGGCCAGCAGATCCTCGCGCCCGTCGCGGGTGGCCTTGTCAAAGGCGTCCTCGACCCAGGCAGGGATATGGGTGCCGCAACGACGGGCGAAGTTGCGAGCGCCCTTCCAGTTCTCGATCGGCAGGATGCCGGGCGTGATCTGCTTGTCGATACCCGCCTTGGCGCAGGCGTCGCGGAAGCGGAAGAAGGTGTCCGCCTCGAAGAAGAACTGTGTCAGCGCCTCATCCGCTCCTGCGTCCAGCTTGGCCTTCAACCAGTCGATATCGGCCTGGGCGCTGGCGGCTTCGGGGTGGATGTCCGGATAGGCGCCGACCCTGATGGCGAATTTGCCGGTTTCGGCCAGGGCCTGGATCAACTCCACCGAATTGGCAAAACCGCCGGGGTGCGGCGTGAAGCGGCCCGCGCCCTGGGGCGGGTCGCCACGCAGGGCGACGATGTCGGTTACACCGGCCTGTGCAAAACTGTCGGCAATGGCCAGCGTTTCCTCGCGGCTGGCCTGCACGCAGGTCAGGTGGGCCGCCACGTTGAGGCCCGAGGATTTGTGCAGCGTGGCGACCGCGTCGCGGGTCAGTTCGCGGGTGGTGCCGCCGGCACCATAGGTGACCGAGACGAAGCGGGGGGCCAGCGGCGCCAGCACCTGTACCGTATCCCAGAGCCGGAACGAGGCTTCGAGGTTTTTCGGCGGGAAGAATTCGAAGGAGATCTGAGGGGCGGTCATTTGGGCGGTCATCCTGCGCAAGGGGCGGTGTTTCGCCTCTTGTCGCATCCGCAGCATTGTGAGACAACTTCATAATACTCAAGAACAACATGAGTGATACTATAGGATGCATATCGAATTCCGGCATTTGCGGACCATCAAGGCGATCCATGAATGCGGCGGGCTGGCCCGCGCTGCCGATCAGCTGAACATCACCCAGTCGGCTCTGAGCCACCAGATCAAGGGGTTGGAAGATCAGGCGGGGGTGGAGCTGTTCGTGCGGCGGTCGAAGCCGATGAAACTGTCGGCGGCGGGGATGCGCCTGCTCAGGCTGGCCGAGCAGATCTTGCCGCAGGTGGAGGCGATGCAGGCCGAGTTCTCGTCTTTGCGCGACGGGCGATCGGGGCGAATGCATATCGCCATCGAATGCCATGCCTGTTTCGAATGGCTGTTTCCGGTGCTGGAGGCCTTTCGCAAGAGCTGGCCGGATGTGGACGTGGATATCCGCCCCGGGCTGGCGTTTGATGCGCTGCCGGCGCTGCAAAAGGAAGAGGTGGATCTGGTGGTCTCCTCGGACCCCGAGGAGATACCTGGCGTCGAGTTCGTGGAACTTTTCGATTACAACGCGGTGTTTGTCGCGGCCTCGACCCATCCTCTGGCGTCGAAGCCATGGATCGAGGCCGAGGATTTCCGGGGTGAGACGCTGATCACCTATCCGGTGGAACGGTCGCGGCTGGATGTGTTCAGCCAGTTGCTGATCCCGGCCAAGGTGGAACCAGCGCAGGTGCGTCAGGCCGAGCTGACGGCGGTGATTCTGCTGTTGGTGGCGTCGAACCGGGGGGTATCGGTCCTGCCCGATTGGGTGGTGCGCGAAGTGAAATACAGCTCGGACTACGTGACGCGGCCCTTGACCGAGACGGGGATCACCCGGCGGCTTTATGCGGCGGTGCGCAGCGAGGACCTGGAAAAACCGTTTGTGCGGGAACTGGTCGGGCTTGCCCGGACCGAGGCGCGCAAATTGCAAAACCAATAGAGGGGCCTTGTCTTGGACAAGGCCCCGGTTGACGCGTCCAGTTCAGCACTTGCCGAAGCACTGATGCACGATCTGCATGCCCAGGGCCGAGATCGTGACGCAGACACCGGTCGGGATGCCGATGGTCGTGCAGATCTTCAGGCATGCCTTTGCCGCGGTTCCGTTCGGCACCGAAACCGGGATCGGAAAGCAGATTTTCTTGTCGATGATCGGCAGGTGCAGACAGACCTTGTGGTCTTCGACCGTGACCGAGATGCAGGTTTCGCCCAGCACCAGCGGCGAGGCGTGCAGCATGGCATCGGACGGTCCCATCGCCTTGAGATTGACGGTGTCGTGATGGGCTTTGCCGGCGTCGATCAGGCCCTGAATATCTTCCTGGGAAAACTCGTGATAGGTGGTCATGTTCTTCCTCCTGTTCCGGGCGGAAAACGCAGGCGCCGCCGCCCTAATATGATTGAGCGTTAGACTTTCAAGCTCGCTCAAATCTCGATGCGAGCAGGATCAGGCTGACAGGAAAAAGAGTTCAGGTATGTGATCGACATCACATCTTAGAGTAGAGAATCACTCGAAATTGCAATTTATGGATGCTGCGCTTCACAGCTTTCGAACCGAAAAGCGAAGCGCAGCCAGGTCTGGATCAGATCAGCTTGACGATCTGCTTGCCTGTATTGCCGCCTCGCAGCATGGACATGAAGGCGGCAGGCGCGTTTTCCAGCCCTTCGGCCACGTCCTCGAGATAGCGGATCTCGCCGGTGGCCAGTTTCGGTGCGACTTCGGTCAGGAAGGCAGGGTAGCGGTCGAAATGGTTCGAGATGATGAAGCCGTTCACGGAAAGGAACTTCACCAGGATCGAGCGCCAGATTGCCGGGCCGGTCAGCCCGGGGTCCGACGCGCCAGCGCCCAGGCCACCGGCATTGTACCAGCTGATCATGCCGCAGATCGGGATGCGGCCGAAATTGTTCATCAGCGGCAGCACCGCTTCCAGCACCTTGCCGCCGACATTCTCGAAATAGATGTCGACCCCGTCCGGGCATTCTGCGGCCAGCGCCCGTCGCAGATCCGCTGCCGTCTCAAAAGCGCGGTGATCCAGGCAGGCGTCAAAGCCAAATGTCTCGGTGGCGATGCGGCATTTGTCGGCGCCTCCTGCGACGCCCACGGTGCGCAGCCCGGCCAGGCGCGCGACCTGACCCACCATCGAGCCCACCGGCCCGGTGGCCGCGGCCACCACCAGCGTTTCACCGGCCTTGGGCCGACCATGTTCCAGCAACCCGAACCAGCCGGTGAACCCCGGCATGCCCAGCACGCCCAGCGCGGTGGTGATCGGCATCACCTTGGGGTCGATCTTGCGCAGCATCTTGCCCGGTTGCACGCCGTGTGTCGCCCAGCCGAACATGCCAAAGGCGAAGTCGCCCGGCCCAAACCTCGGATCGTTCGAGGCAATCACCTCGCCCACGCCACCGGCCTCCATCGTGCCGCCGATGGGCACCGGCGCGGCATAGGATTTGGCATCGTCCATCCGACCCCGCATATAGGGGTCCAGCGACATGTAATGCACCCGCACCAGCACCTCGCTGGGGCCGGGAGTGGGAATGGGCGCTTCTTCAAATGAGAAATTGGCGGCCTCGGGCGCGCCGGTCGGGCGGCTGGCGAGGGCGATGCGGTACATGCGGTCGGTCATGGAGATGCTCCTTTGTTCGGAAACAGTCTAAAGTGCTGCTCGCGGGCTGCAAACCGTGCCGAGCCGATGACGCGGCGCCATGCACCGGTATGGCAACCGCCTTGCACAGAGAGCCCCTTGGCAAGTCGCGCCCGCGCGAGTATACGCGCGGCTTGACCGAACAGGAGCTCCCCCGATGATTGGCAGTGCGAACCTCAACATCATGATCAAGGCCGCCCGCAAGGCAGGCCGGTCGCTGGTGAAGGATTTCCGCGAGGTCGAGAACCTGCAAGTGTCGATGAAGGGCGCGGGCGATTTCGTGTCCAAGGCCGATATCGCCGCCGAGAATATTCTCAAGGAAGAGCTGCGCAATGCCCGCCCGACCTATGGCTGGGTCGCCGAAGAGGGCGGCTCGGAAGAGGGCGAAGACCCGACTCGGCGCTGGATCGTCGATCCGCTGGACGGCACCACCAACTTTTTGCACGGGCTGCCGCATTGGGCGATCTCCATAGCGCTCGAGCACAAGGGCAAGGTTGTCGCCGGTGTCATCTATGACGCCGCCAAGGACGAGATGTTCTTTGCCGAAAAGGGCGAAGGCGCCTGGATGAACGATCAGCGTATCCGGGTGTCGGGTCGCCACCGGATGATCGAGTCGATCTTTGCAACTGGTCTGCCGTTTGGTGGGCGCGCTGACCTGCCGATGACCCTGCAGGATCTGGCTCGGCTGATGCCGGTCTGCGCCGGTGTACGGCGCTGGGGTTCGGCGGCGCTCGACATGGCTTATGTGGCGGCGGGCCGCTACGAGGGGTTCTGGGAGCGGCGCCTGAATGCCTGGGACATGGCCGCGGGCATCATCATCGTCAAGGAAGCAGGCGGCTTGGTCGAGGCGCTTGATCCCGAAATCTCGATCCTCGACAGCGGCGAAGTGATCTGCGCAAACGGCGACATATTCGATCCCTTTGCCAAGGTGATCCGCGGCTAAGCCGCGGCCGAGATTTTTCGTCGAAAAATCTTGCACCCGGCCAAGGGCCGGGTTTTTGCGTTCGTGGCGCTCACCTGCGCGGTATCTTGGGGATCCGGCTGGGTGACAGGCGGTACTTCTGCTCGGGATGCGGCGGGTGGCCCTCGGTACGCTGCCAGAATCCGCGCCCGCCACGCTTCAGCCAAAGCGGTAGCGTCAGAACCAACCCCACCGCAAACCCGCCCGTATGCGCCCAATAGGCGACGCCGCCGGTATCGGGATCGGAACTGAACCCGCCCAGGAACTGGAACCCTAGCCAGGCGCCCAGCATCACAAAGGCGGGGATCGTGAAAATGCGGAAATAGACGAACAGGATCAGCAGGATATCGACGCGCGCACGGGGAAACAGCAGCAGATAGCCCCCCATCACCCCGGCAATCGCGCCCGAGGCGCCGATGGTCGGCACCATCGACCCCGGCCCGCTCAGAACATGAATCAGCCCGGCCCCAATCCCTGCGGCCAGGTAGAACAAGGCAAAGCCCAGATGGCCCATCTCGTCTTCGAGATTGTCGCCGAAGATCCACAGAAACAGCATGTTGCCACCCAGATGCATCCAGCCGCCATGCAGAAAGGTCGAGGTGACCAGGTTCAGCCATCCGTCGCCGTTCGAGATCCGGGCGGGGATGATTGCATAGTCATAGTAAAACCGGCCGACCAGCCGGGGATCCTCCATGATGCCCAGAGTGGCCAGAAAGATCCCGATATTGGCCGCCAGCAGCAGGTAGACGACATAGGGCGTTCGGCCCGAGGGGTTGTGATCGCGGATCGGGAACATCCCGCGACGCTGCGGGCAAACGCGGCAGAGGTCAAGGGGCGCCGGGTGCGCCGCGTCCGCGGCGCGCCCGGCCCAACTGCCGCGGATCGCAATATCCGGCGGCAGGCGGGAGGCTCCCTGCCTTAGCCCATACCGCCCAGCAGCGCGGCATTGCCGCCCGCCGCGGTGGTATCGACGCAGACATGGCGCTCGGCCAGAACACGGGCGCGGTCGGGTAGGCCGGGGAGCAGCGGCAGGATCGGGCCGGGCCGGCGCGACAGGGCCAGTTCATAGGCGCGCGCGGTCTCTTCGTCACCCCACCAGAACACGCCCGAGATGTCCTCTACCGTCTCCAGTGCTTCGGCGTTCAGCGAACCGATGGCGCGGATAGCGGTACCCCCCAGTGCCTCGACTGCCTGCGCCTGCGCTGCGACCGCTTCTGCCGTGGGGCCAAGGCACAAGAGCGGCGGACGCGCCATCTCACTCAACCGGTTCGACTCGCCGGTCGGGCCGGGCAGGCTCAGTGTTCGCAGCGGCGCGGGCGTGCCGGTCGCGCGGGGCAGGGTGGCCATGGGCGTGGCCCAGTCGGCCGCCGCCTGCTGCCGATCCGGCGCACAGAAGCGCGCCATGTAGTTCGGGCCACCCGCCTTGGGGCCGGTGCCCGACAGACCCTCGCCGCCAAAGGGCTGGCTGCCGACAATGGCGCCGATCTGGTTGCGGTTGACATAGATATTGCCCGCATGCACCGCCTCGGTCACATGTTGCACCCGGTCGTCGATCCGGGTTTGCAGGCCAAAGGTCAGACCATAGCCGGTGGCGTTGATCGCGTCGATCACCTGGTCCAGTTCGTCCGAACGGAAGGTGGCCACATGCAGTACGGGGCCGAAAATTTCGCGCTCCAGCGCCCCGATGCCTGTGACCTTGATCAGGGTCGGGGCCACGAATGTGCCCTCGGGCGGCAGGGACAGTTCCTTCAGTACCCGTCCCTCGGCCCGAGCGCGCGCCACATGGTCCGCGATGGTCTGGCGCGCGGCCTCGTCGATTACCGGACCGCTGTCGGTCGACAGCGCCCAGGGGTTGCCCAGGCCCAGCGCGTCCATCGCGCCCTTGAGCATGGTCAGCACATCCTCGGCGATATCCTCTTGCAAGTAGAGGCAGCGCAGCGCCGAACAGCGTTGGCCCGCCGACTGGAACGCGCTTTCGATCACCGCCTGCACCGCCTGTTCCGGCAGCGCGGTTGAATCGACGATCATCGCATTGAGCCCGCCAGTTTCCGCGATCAGCGGCGTGCCCGGGCGCATATGTGCTGCCATGGCGGCGCGGATCTTCTGCGCGGTCGCGGTCGAGCCGGTGAAGGCCACGCCCGAAACCCGCGCATCCGAGGTCAGCGCCGCCCCCACCGCCGGACCACCCGGCAAGAGTTGCAGCGCATCGCGCGGCACCCCGGCCTCGTGCAGCAACTCTACCGCGCGATGGGCGATCAGCGGGGTCTGCGGCGCGGGCTTGGCCAGCACCGCGTTGCCGGTGGCCAGCGCCGCCGCGATCTGGCCCGAGAAGATGGCCAGCGGAAAGTTCCACGGGCTGATGCAGGTGAAAATGCCCGCAGGCGCCGCATCGGGGATATTGGCCGCGTAATAGCGCATGAAGTCCACCGCCTCGCGCAGCTCGGCCACCGCGTCCATCAGGGTCTTGCCCGCCTCGCGATGCAACAGCGCAAACAGCTCGCCATAATGCGCCTCGTAAAGGTCGGCGGCGCGGTTCAGCACGGCGGCGCGCTCGGCTGCCGGGGCCTGCCAGGGCTGGGCGCGGGCCAGCGCCAGTTCGGCATCCGCCGCACTTGCGGGGGCCACGCTGCCGGGCACGTCATGCGGATCGGCGGGATTGACCACGGCCTCCTCGGCCTCGGGCGAGGCCTCCTCGGCCAGCAGCGGTCCGGCCTGCCAGCGATGGTTGCGGAACGGATCGCGTGCCGCGTCGATCGCATCCAGCGTGGGCTGGTGGCCGAGGTCAAAGCCTTTCGAGTTCGGGCGTTCGGGCGCAAACAGCTCCGGGCCGCGCTTCAGTGGCTTGGCTGGGGCCTTGACCGTCTCGAACGGGTCGGCCGCCACCACCTCGGGCGGGACGTTCTCGTCCACGATCTGGTTGACGAAAGAGCTGTTGGCGCCGTTCTCCAACAGGCGCCGCACCAGATAGGCCAAGAGATCGCGATGCGCCCCCACCGGTGCATAGATGCGGCAGCGGGTCTTGTTGGCGGTCAGCACAAGGTTATGCAGCGTCTCGCCCATGCCGTGCAGGCGCTGGAATTCATAGGGCTGGCCGTCCCGCGCCATATGCAGGATCGCGGCCACGGTATGGGCGTTATGGGTGGCGAATTGCGGATAGATCCGGTCGGTCATACCCAAGAGCTTGCGCGCATTGGCGATGTAAGAGACATCGGTCACCGCCTTTTGCGTAAAGACCGGGAAGCCATCGACCCCCGCAACCTGGGCGCGCTTCACCTCGGTGTCCCAATAGGCGCCCTTGACCAGCCGCACCATCAGCTTGCGGTCGTGCCGTTCCGCCATCTCGTAAAGCGTGTCGATCACCAGCCCGGCGCGCGGCCCATAGGCCTGTACCACGATGCCGAACCCGTCCCAGCCCTTCAGCGCCGGTTCCGCCATCACCGCCTCGATCACCTGCAACGACAGCGCCAGCCGGTTGGCCTCTTCGGCGTCCACATTCAGCCCCATGCCGGCGGCCTTGGCCAAAAGCGCCAGCGCCCGCAGGCGCGGCACCAACTCGTCCATGACGCGGGCCTCCTGCGCCAGCTCATAGCGCGGATGCAGGGCCGACAGCTTGACCGATATGCCCGGATTGGCACGGATGTCACCATGGGTGCAGGCCTCGGCAATGGCGGCAATGGCGCGCGAATAGCTCAGGTGATAGCGCGCGGCATCCGCCTCGGTGCGCGCGGCCTCGCCCAGCATGTCATAGGAATAGGTATAGCCCTTGGCCTCCATCCCCTGCGCGCGTTTCATCGCCGCCTGGATGGATTCGCCCAGCACGAACTGGCGCCCCATCTCCTTCATCGCGCGGGAGACGGCGGTGCGGATCACCGGCTCGCCCAGCCGCTTGATGGCGCCGCGCAGCGCGCCCACGGGGCTTGCCTTGCGCTCGTCCAGCACCTTGCCGGTCAGCATTAGCGCCCAGGTCGAGGCATTGACCAGCGAAGACGAGGAATGCCCCAGATGCTTGCCCCAGTCCGACGGCGCGATCTTGTCCTCGATCAGCGCGTCGATGGTGTCGGCATCGGGCACGCGCAACAGCGCCTCGGCCAGGCACATCAGCGCGATGCCCTCGTCGGTGGACAGGCCATATTCGGCCAGGAACACTTCCATCATGCCCGGCGCGGTGCTGGCGCGGATATCGCGCACCAGCCCGGCGGCCGCGGCGCTGATCGCGGCGCGATCCTCCGGGCTCAGCGCCGCTTGCGCAACCAGCGCGTCGAGCAGCGCCGATTGGTCGGCATAGGTGAAAGTGTCGATTTGGGTGCGCAGGGCGTGGGTCATGATGCCTCCGGGTCAGTTGGCGCATGATACATCGCAACTGCAGGTTCATTCGCCTGATTTTTGTGATAACGCAGTCCAAATCACCAAAGATGTGGGTAAATGCGATGCAAACGGACTTTCCTAACCTCGACCGGCACGACCGGGCGATTCTGGCCGAGCTAGCCGCCGACGGGCGGATGTCGGTCGCCGACCTTGCCCGCCGCATCGGCCTGTCGAAATCGCCGACCCAGGCGCGGGTCAAACGGCTTGAGGCCGAAGGCATCATCACCGGCTATCGCGCGATGGTCGATCCCATCCGGCTGGGACTTGACCATGTGGCCTTTGTCGAGGTGCGCCTGAGCGACACCCGAGAAAAGGCGCTGGCCGAATTCAACGCCGCCGTGCGCCGCATCGGCGAGGTCGAACAGGCCCATATGATCGCGTCGAATTTCGACTATCTGCTCAAGGTGCGGACGCATTCGATGACCGAATACCGAACCGTATTGGCCGAGCGCATTTCGTCGTTGCCGCATGTTTCCAGTACCTCGACCTTTGTTGCGATGGAGGCGGTGAAGGAACCCGGAATGCTGGGCGCGCTCGAAAGCGTTACTTGACGCGAGGCCCGTTTGCGTCAGCATTGGCATATGAGACATCTTGCCCTTGCCTGTTTCCTGCTCGTCCCCGGTGCCGCACTGGCGTCGGAATGCCCCGCCGCACCAGACAACTCCGAGCAAATCGCGCATCTGATCGAGGACATCCGCGTTGCGCCCAACGAAATGCATGCGCGCACCATATCGAACCAAATGTGGGAGCTATGGGCTGACGCGCCGGACGAGGTCGCCCAAGCGATCCTCGACAACGGCATGTCGCGACGCAGGGCCTGGGACCTGCTGGGAGCATTGAACGAGTTCGACCGGCTGGTCGACTACTGTCCCGACTATGCCGAGGGCTATAATCAACGAGCTTTTGTCCAATACCTGCGGCAGAACTATGCCGCCGCGCTGCCCGATCTCGACAAGGCGCTGGCCCTGTCTCCGAACCACGTGGCCGCGATGAGCGGCCGGGCGCTGACGCTGATGGGCCTGGGACGCCTGGACGAGGCGCGCATGGCCCTGGCCGAAGCGCTCAAACTCAATCCCTGGTTGCCAGAGCGTGGACTTGTTGCACCCGGAGGCGACCTGGAGCCCAAGGGTCAGGACATCTGAGCACGGCGAATCTTCACTTTTTTTGCCAGTCGTGATCTGCGTCACATTGAGATTGGCCCTCTATCTGATTAGAGGGAGAAGGATCCGGTTGGGGCCGGTGGTTGATTTGAGTTCGTTACGAGTTGCAGGGCCTTGGCCTTGCTGTTTTTCCAGAGTTTGTTATCGAGTTCCACCTGGACCTGACGGCCGGCAGAAATGCCGGCCTCCCCTTCCGGATTCACGAGATGCGGGCGTGGTGGAATGGTAGACACATGGCACTTAAAATGCCTGGGCCGTATAGGCCGTGCCGGTTCAAATCCGGCCGCCCGTACCATCAAGTCATCTTCCCTTGTGGGGCAAGAATGGCGCACAATCCGGGCCTTGACGCCACCGGATGCATGTCTTAGCTATCCCCTTGCTGAGCGGGCGTCGTATACTGGCTATTACCTCAGCCTTCCAAGCTGATGAAGCGGGTTCGATTCCCGCCGCCCGCTCCAACACATCAGCACCGACATATCCGTCCGATTGCGTCATTTGGACCTTTTTACAGGGTCCGGGCACGCAGATTGCTTGACCCTGCCTGGTCGCGCCTCCATGAAGCTGAACCTAGCCCGGGTTTCCGGGCGCATCCGGATCAATGGCAGGATATCGCAACGCATGGCTCGCAGACCCACCGCCCCCGTCGCCAGCGAAGAGCGCGCAGGCTCGAAGAAGGTTGGCGTGCTGTCCGCGCTCTGGCCGTTCATGAAGCCCTACAAGTTGCTGATGGCGGGCGCGCTGATGGCGCTGGTGCTGACGGCGAGCATGTCGCTGGCCCTGCCGCTGGCGGTACGCCGGGTGGTCGATAATTTCCGCATCGAAAATGGCGACTTGCTGGATGTGTATTTCCTGGCCGCGCTGGGTATTGCCGGGGTACTGGCGCTGGGCACCGGCATCCGTTACGCGCTGGTCACCCGGCTGGGCGAACGCGTGGTGGCCGATATCCGCAAGGCGGTGTTCGACCGGGTGATCGGAATGAGCCCGGAATTCTTCGAACGCATCATGACCGGCGAGGTGTTGAGCCGGATCACCACCGATACCACGCTGATCCAATCGGTGCTGGGATCCTCGGCCTCGATCGCGCTGCGCAACATGCTGCTGTTTGCTGGCGGCCTGGTGCTGATGCTGCTGACCTCGGCCAAGCTGACGGGGCTGGTGCTGCTGCTGGTGCCTGCGGTGCTGGTGCCGATTCTTGTGCTGGGCCGCCGTCTGCGCGCCATCAGCCGCGAGAATCAGGACTGGATCGCGGCCAGTTCCGGCAATGCGGGCGAGGCGCTGGGCGCGGTGCAGACGGTGCAATCCTATACCAACGAGATCGCCAGCCGGGCAGCATTCGCCGAGGTGACCGAAACTGCCTATGATGTCTCGCGCCGCCGGATCGCCACGCGCGCGGTGCTGACCGTGATCGTGATCTTTCTGGTGTTCTCGGGCATCGTCGGCGTGCTCTGGATGGGCGCCAACGATGTGCGTGCCGGAGTGATGACCGAAGGCACGCTGATCCAGTTCGTGATCTATTCGGTGATCATGGCGGGCGCGGTGGCCGCGCTCTCCGAGATCTGGAGCGAGTTGCAACGTGCTGCCGGCGCGACCGAACGTCTGGTCGAGCTGTTGAATGCTGAAGATACGGTGAATGATCCTGTGGCTCCAGCGACGCTGAACACGCCGGTACGGGGCGAAATCACCTTTGACAACGTGACCTTCCGTTATCCGGCGCGGCCCGATCAGGTGGCGCTTGACGGCATGAGCCTGACCGTGCAGCCGGGTGAAACGGTGGCCTTTGTCGGCCCCTCGGGCGCCGGCAAGACCACGGTGATCCAGTTGATCCAGCGGTTCTATGACCCGCAATCGGGCCGGGTACTGCTGGACGGGCAGGACCTGACGACACTGGCGCGGCCCGCATTCCGCCGCCACATGGCGCTGGTGCCGCAGGATCCGATGATCTTCGCCGCCTCGGCGCGGGAGAACATCCGTTTTGGTCGCCCGACCGCCAGCGATGCCGAGGTCGAGGAAGCCGCCCGCGCAGCCGCCGCGCATGATTTCATCGCCGCCCTGCCCGAAGGTTATGACAGTTTCGTGGGTGAACGCGGCGTGATGTTGTCGGGCGGCCAGAAGCAACGCATCGCCATCGCCCGTGCCATCCTGCGCGACGCACCTGTGCTGCTCCTGGACGAGGCGACCTCGGCGCTGGATGCCGAAAGCGAGCGTGCGGTGCAGCAGGCGGTGGAACGGCTGAGCGCCGACCGCACGACGCTGATCGTGGCGCACCGGCTGGCCACGGTGAAAAAGGCCGATCGCATCGTGGTGCTGGAAGAAGGTCGCATCGTCGCCCAGGGCACCCATGACGAGCTGGTGACGGGCGGCGGACTCTATGCCCGGCTGGCGCGGCTTCAATTCACCGATGGGCTGGCGGCGGAATAATTCCCCTTATTCCAGACCCTGCGCGGGCGCATCCTCGGAACCAGTTGGAACCGAAGGAGAGCGGGTATGGGTCTGTGGAGCTTTGTTAAGGACAGCGGCAAGAAACTCTTTGGCGGCGGCGCGGAAGAGCCGCAGGTCGAGGCGCTGCAAAAAGAGATCGCGGATTTGGGACTGGATGCCAGCGGTGTCGAGATCTCGGTCGAGGGCGATACCGTCAAGCTGCACGGCGCGGCGGCAAGCGACGAGCTGAAGGAAAAGATCATCCTGGCGGTCGGCAATGTCGAAGGTGTGGGCGCGGTGGATGACCAGACCACCGGTGGCGGTGCCGAACCGGTATTCCACACGGTTACCAAGGGCGACACCCTGTGGGCGATTGCGGAAAAGACGCTGGGCAAGGGCAGCCGCTACAACGAGATCTTCGAGGCCAACCGCCCGATGCTCAGTCATCCCGACAAGATCTATCCCGGCCAGATGCTGCGTATTCCGCAGGCCTGACATCAGTAGGCGAATTGCAAAAGGAGGCGACACGGTGGGCCGCCCCCTTGGTTACATCGCTCAAAGCGCTTGGGGGCGCAACGTCACCTTCCTTTCGCCGTTGCGTCACGGGCGCTTTCGCGGCGCCATCCGGTTAAGCGCCAGCTTGCGCCGGGATGCGTTTCTTCGCATCTTGGGATCAAGGATGGAATGGCTCGGGAAACGGGCCCTTGGGGAGGATTGCTCATGCCGTTTGCCGGGCTCGAAGACCGCGCACGTGTCGAAAACGAAATGCCGTGGGAGGCGCGGGACGTTCCCGCCACGCTGCACCAGCTGCTGACGCGGACAGCCACCCGGTTCCCGGGGCACAAGGCGATGAGCTATCAGCTGCTCTCGGGGCCCACGGACAAGGCCGAAACCCTGACCTGGTCGCAGCTGCTGTCCAAGGTCAACCAGACCGCCAACCTGTTCCGCAGCCTAGGCATCGGCGAAAACGATGTGGTGGCCTATGTGCTGCCCAATACCAGCGAGACGCTGATCACCATGCTGGCCGGTGCCGTGGCGGGGATCGTCAATCCGATCAACCCGCTGCTCGAACCCGAGCAGATCGCCGCGATCCTGCGCGAGACCAATGCCAAGGTGGTGGTCACGCTGAAACCCTTCCCCAAAACCGATATCGCGCAAAAGGTGGCCGAGGCGGTGCGCCACGCCCCGCATGTGAATACGGTGCTGGAGGTTGATCTGAACCGCTATCTGACGCCGCCGAAATCCTGGATCGTGCCGCTGGTGCGCCCCAAGATGGCGGACAAGGAACATCTGGCCCATGCCGATTACCTCAGCTTCAACCGCGAGATGCGCAAGCAGCCGACCGAGCTGACCTTCGCCGATTCCACCGGTGACCGGGTGGCCTGCTATTTCCACACCGGTGGCACCACCGGCATGCCCAAGGTGGCACAGCACAAATACTCCGGCATGATCTATAACGGCTGGCTGGGCCATACGCTGCTGTTCAACGAAGAGGACACCATCATGTGTCCGCTGCCGCTGTTCCATGTGTTTGCCTGCCACGTGATCGTGATGGCGGCGGTGTCCTCGGGCGCGCATGTGGTGTTCCCGACCCCCGCCGGCTATCGCGGCGACGGTGTGTTCGACAATTTCTGGAAGCTGATCGAGCGCTGGAAGGTGACATTCATCATCACCGTGCCCACCGCCATTTCGGCCAAGATGCAGCGCCCGGTCGATGCCGATATCTCGAGCGTGAAGACCGCGTTTTCGGGATCGGCGCCGCTGCCGGTGGAACTGTTCCGCCGCTTTGAAAAGGCGACCGGCGTCACCATCGTCGAGGGTTATGGCCTGACCGAGGCAACCTGTCTGGTGTCCTGCAATCCGGTGGATGGTGAGAAGAAGATCGGCTCGATCGGCATTCCGTTCCCCTATTCGGATGTGAAGATCATCAAGGGCACGCCCGACGGCCCCGTCGAATGCGCGGTGGACGAGATCGGCGAGATCTGCATCTCGAACCCGGGCGTCTATGCCGGCAACACCTATACCGAAGAGGACAAGAACAAGGACCTCTACTATTACGGCACCCATCTGCGCACCGGTGATCTGGGCCGCTTTGACGCGGATGGCTATCTGTGGATCACCGGCCGGGCCAAGGACCTGATCATTCGCGGCGGTCACAATATCGACCCCGCCGAGATCGAAGAGGCGCTGCTGGGCCATCCGGCGGTCGCCTTTGCCGGGGCCATCGGCCAGCCGGATGCCCATGCGGGCGAGGTGCCTTGCGCCTTTGTCGAACTGGTCGAGGGCGGCAAGGTGACCGAGGCCGAGCTGATGGAATATTGCAAGGTGCATGTGCATGAACGCGCAGCCCACCCCAAGCATATGACCATCCTGCCGGAACTGCCCAAGACCGCCGTGGGCAAGGTGTTCAAGCCCGATCTGCGCAAGAACGCGATCACGCGTGTCTATAACGGTGCCTTGACCGAGGCGGGTTCGGCCGCGCGGGTGGTGTCGGTGATCGATGACAAGAAACGCGGGCTGGTGGCGCAGCTTGCGGCACATGGCGCGACCGAGGGCGAGGTGGCCAAGGTGCTGGGCGCCTATACCCGGCCCTGGGAATGGGCAGAGTGAGTGGCGAGGGACAGCCGGTAGATTATGACCGGCTGCTCGATGCCGAAACATGGGCCTTTGTCCGGCGCACGGCTGAGAGCTACCCCGAGGATGCGGTCTCGCTGAGTATCGAGGGTCAGCGCCAGGTCTATGACGCCATGTGCCGCGCCTTTCATGCGGGTCGCCCCGAGGGGGTACGGGCCGAGGATCGCGATGCCGACGGTGTCCCGGTCCGGCTCTACCGGGCGGGACAGCCCACGCGCACCGTGGTCTATGCCCATGGCGGCGGCTTCGTGCTGGGCGGGCTGGACAGCCACGACGATGTCTGCGCCGAGATTTGTGCCAGAACCGGTTACCGCGTGGTGGCTGTCGATTACCGGCTTTGCCCGGAACACCGTCACCCGGCGCAGCTTGACGATTGTCTGGCGGCTGTGGGGTGGGCCGAGACCGAATTCGGCGATCCCATCGTGCTGGCCGGTGACAGTGCCGGCGGCAATCTGATGGCCGCGGTGACGCATCGCTTGCGCGGCCAGCGCCGCGAGATCTGGGGGCAGGTGCTGATCTATCCGCTGTTGTCGGCCCGGCCCGAGGCGCCTTCATACCGCGAACATGCCGAGGCACCGATGCTGAGCACGGCGGACGTGGCCTTTTACCAGTCGGTCCGTTTCGATGGGCCAGTGCCCCAGGGCGATCCCGGCTGGGCGCCGCTGTCGGACAGCGATTTCGCAGGCCTGCCACCCACTGTGGCGGTGACCGCCGGTTGCGATCCGCTGCGCGATGACGGGCGCGACTATTGCGCCGCCATCACTGCTGCCGGTGGCCGTGCCGCCTGGATCAACGAAGAGGGGCTGGTGCATGGCTATTTGCGGGCGCGCTCCAGTGTCACCCGCGCCGCCGACAGTTTCGAGCGGATCACCCTGGCAATCGAGGCGCTGGGGCAGGGGCTCTGGCCCTACGATTGACGAGAGTGCGGGCTCAGCCCGCGAAATCCCGGCATTGCTCGGGGATTGAAAGGTCGAACCAGCCGCCGCTCTTGACCTGCCAGTCGGGGGTGTGGGTGGTGACATAGGTCCAGCCGCCAACCGGAATATGAGCGTAGCCGACAGTGTCGCCTGGCAGAACCTGCCCGACCGGTGCGGTGCCATGGCCAGGTCCGGCGCGTAATGCGATCACCGGCCCCAGCCAGCCCAGGCAGGCGCTTTCGAACTCATCCCGCACCGGCAGGACCCAGAGCTGTCTCCGCCAGAACACGTCGTCCAGATCCAGCCAGGTCTGCCCGGTATCTACCTTGCAGCCATGGCTTTGCTCCAGCGCGCGGACTTGGGTGACCAGCCGTTGCTCGTCGGCGCCCAGGCTAACGGATTTTCCGGTGCAACCGCGATTGTCGAACACCGCCTGACCCAGCGTCGAGCCGAAACAATACCCGGCCCGGTCCATGATCAGGTTGCGGGTGAACCACAGGTCGTGACAGCCGTCATCGGCTAGAGCGGGCAGTGGTAGGGCAATGAGCAGGGCAAAGAGCAGGGCCAACAGGCGGCGCATCGCAAAATCTCCGAGTGGAAGGCGGTTGATCGAAATGCCGCCAGCCTGCCACGCCCCGTTATGTCAGGAAAGACCCTGCCTTCATCGTCTCGGCAATCGGGGCGCCGAGGCGGCCTAGGATGGCCGGTGCCAGTTGCAGCTGGTCGATCACCGTATCAGGGGCCGGCCCCTCGGCATCACCAAAGTAATAAAGCGCGGTTTCCTGCTGCAACGGGTGGCGCCCACCGTGATGGCCACGTTCGTCCTGACCGTGATCGGCGGTGACGATCACGTCATAGCCCAGCTGCCGCCAGCGCGGGATGAAGGGGGCCAGCATCTCGTCCATCACGAAACAGGCATGATCCATCTCGGTGCAGTCGTGATGGAACCGGTGTCCCATGCTGTCCAGCGTGCAGGTGTGCAGGACGCCATAGTTCAGCCCGAAACGCAGGCACAGATTGGTGAGGGTCGCGAACAGGTCGACATCCGAGGGCGTCATCTGGTTGTCATGACCGTAACCGGTCATCGTATGGAACCGGCCATGGTTGATCGTGGCGCTGTCGGGCTCGTCATATTCGATGTCGCGCACATAGTCGAACGGGTGGCGGTTGAAGAATTGCGACCAGAAACTGTGGGTAACCGCGCCGGTCACACCGCCGCCCGCGCGGACCTGGCTGAAGATATCCTTGTGTTCCATCCGGAACACGTTGCCGTTGCCGGTGCAGCCGTGTTCCTGCGGAGTGACCCCGGTATGGATCGAGGCATAGCAGCTGGCCGAGATCGAGGGCAGCACCGCGCGCAGTTTCCACACTCGCGCCTCGCCGCTATCGACCCAGCCTTCGAGATTGCCGAAAAGCCGCCGGAAGTTCCGATAAGGGACACCATCGAGGATGATGAGAAGAAGCTTGCGGTCCATGAGATAACTCCGGTTCGGGACGCATTTTCTGGCACAGAAAATGCCTCAGATTTTTCGAAAAATCTGAGGCCAGACCCTGTATCAGGGTCTGGATTTCAGTTTCCGGCGCTTTCCATCTTGCGATGGGCGACCACCTCTTCCAGCCAGCCCAGACGCATCTCTGGCACCGAGCTGAGCAAGAGGTCGGTATAGTCGTCGAACGGCGGGCTCAGCACCTGGCTCTTGGGCCCGTAGCGGACCACCCGGCCCTGATACATCACCGCGATGGAATCCGAGATCGCCCGCACCGTCGCCAGATCGTGTGTAATGAACAGATAGGCGACATCCTCGATCTTTTGCAGGTCGAGCAGCAGCTTCAGGATGCCGTCGGCCACCAATGGGTCAAGCGCGCTGGTCACCTCGTCACAAATGATCATCTTGGGCTTGGCCGCCAGCGAGCGGGCGATGCAGACGCGCTGTTTCTGACCACCCGACAGCTCGGCCGGATAGCGATCAATGAACTTCTCGCCCATCTCGATCTCGTCCAGCAGTTCGATGATGCGCTTGCGCTTTTCGGCGCCGCGCAGCCCGAAATAGAACTCCAGCGGCCGGCCGATGATGGTGCCCACGGTCTGACGCGGGTTCATCGCGGTGTCGGCCATCTGGTAGATCATCTGCAACTCGCGCAAGTCCTCGCGCGAACGCCCGGCCAGATCGCGGCTGAGTTTGCGCCCGGCAAAGGTGATCTCGCCCTCGCGCGGGGGCAACAGGCCGGTGATCACCCGCGCCAGCGTCGACTTGCCCGAGCCGCTTTCGCCCACCACGGCCAGGGTCTGGCCGGGATGCAGATCGACGGTGACGTCATGCAGCACGTCAAAGGCCAGCCCCTTGTAGCGGGCCGAGATGCCCTTGACCGACAGCACCGGCTCGGGCGTCGGTTTCTTCTCTTCGTGCTCGATCGAGCGGACCGAGACCAGCGCCTGCGTATACTCTTTCTGCGGGCGGTTGATGATCTGGTCGGTCTCGCCATACTCGACCATGTCGCCCATCCGCAGCACCATGATGTCGTCGCTGACCTGCGCCACCACCGCCAGGTCGTGGGTGATGTAAAGCGCACCAACGCCGGTATCGCGGATCGCCTCCTTGATGGCCATCAGAACGTCGATCTGGGTGGTCACGTCCAGCGCCGTGGTGGGCTCGTCGAACACCACCAGATCAGGCTCCGGACACAGCGCCAGCGCCGTCATGCAGCGCTGCAATTGCCCGCCCGAGACCTGATGCGGATAGCGCTCGCCGATATTGTCGGGATCGGGCAGGCCCAGCTTGGCGAACAGGGTACGCGCCCGCGCCTCTGCCTCCTTGCGGGTGAACTTGTTCTGTTCCACCGCCGCCTCGACAACCTGTTCCATGATCTTCTTGGCGGGGTTGAACGAGGCCGCCGCCGACTGGCTGACATAGGTGACCTCGCCGCCGCGCAGGCCGCGGATATCCTTGAGCGAGGTCTTGAGAATGTCGCGCCCGTTGACCCAGACCTCGCCGCCGGTGATCTTCACACCGCCGCGGCCATAGGCCATCGAGGCCAGCCCGATGGTCGATTTGCCGGCCCCGGATTCGCCGATCAGCCCCAGCACCTTGCCGCGCTCGAGGTCGAAATCGACCCCGTGCACAATCTCGATATCATGCGGCTTTTCGCCCGGCGGATAGACGGTGGCGCCGATCTTGAGGCCACGGACCTTGAGAAGCGGTTCGCTCATCCCCGGCCTCCTTTCAGCGATGTGGTGCGGTTCAGCACCCAGTCGGCCACCAGGTTGACCGAGATGGCCAGGGTGGCGATGGCCACGGCCGGATAAAGCGCCGCGCCGATGCCATAGACGATACCGTCCTTGTTCTCTTTCACGATGCCGCCCCAATCGGCCAGCGGCGGTTGCACGCCCAGGCCCAGGAAAGACAGGGTCGAGATGAACAGCACCATGAAGATGAAGCGCAGGCCAAGCTCGGCCACCAGTGGTGACAGGGCATTGGGCAGGATCTCGCGAAAGATGACCCAGACGCGGCCCTCGCCGCGCAGCTTGGCGGCCTCGACATAGTCCATCACGTTGATGTCCACCGCCACGGCGCGGGCCAGGCGATAGACGCGCGTGGCGTCGAGAAAGCCCATCACCAGGATCAGCACGGGAATGGTCACCGGTACCATGGCCAGCACCACCAGGGCGGTGATCAGCGAGGGGATCGACATGATCAGGTCTACCGTGCGCGACATCAGCTGATCGGCCCAGCCGCCCAGCACGGCGGCCAGAAAGCCCAGGATCGACCCGGTGGTAAAGCTGAGGATGGTGGCCATGGTGGCGACAAAGATGGTGGTGCGCCCGCCATAGATCATCCGGCTCAACAGGTCGCGGCCGATATTGTCGGTGCCCAGCAGATACTCGCTGCTCGACGGCTCCCACACATCGCCAACGACTTCGGCCATGCCATAGGGGGCCAGCAGCGGGGCAAAGATCGCCCCGATGAAATACATTGCCGTCAGGACCAGGCCGATGGCGGCGGAAATTGGAATATTCTTCATTTCGGATGCCTCAGTCTGGGGTTGGCCAGAATGGCAACGATATCGGCGACCATGTTCAGGCCGATATAGATCGCGGCAAAGATGACCCCGCAGGCCAGCACCACCGGCACGTCACGCTTGGTCACGTGATCGACCAGATACTGCCCCATGCCGGGATAGACAAACACCACCTCGACCACGACAACGCCCACCACCAGATAGGCGAGGTTCAGCATCACCACGTTGACGATCGGTGCGATCGCATTGGGAAAGGCGTGGCGATAGATGATCTTGAAGTTGGTCAGCCCCTTCAACTCGGCGGTCTCGATATAGGCCGATTGCATCACGTTCAGGATGGCGGCGCGGGTCATCCGCATCATATGCGCCAGCACCACCATGGTCAGCACGATCACCGGCAGGGCGATGGCGTTCAGCTTCTGCCCCAGGCTCATGCTGTCATTGATCATCGCCAGCGGCGAGAACATGCCCAGCTTCACCGCGACGAAATAGACCAGAACGTAACCGATCAGGAATTCGGGGATGGAAATGGTGGTCAGCGTCACCGCCGAGATCACCTTGTCGGGCCAGCGGTTGCGATAGCGCACGGCCAGCAGACCCAGGAAGATCGCCAGCGGCACCGACACGATGGCGGCCCAGAAGGCGAGGAAAAGCGTATTGCCCAGACGCCCGCCGACCGATTCGGCAATGTCGAGCTTGTTGGTCAGCGATTTGCCCAGATCGCCTTGCAGAATGCCGCCCAGCCATTCGAAGTAGCGCGTCAGCGCGGGACGGTCGAGGCCCATTTCCTCGCGCAGGTTCGCCAGGGACTCGGGGGTTGCGGACTGTCCCAGGACGGCTTGCGCGGCGTCTCCGGGAAGCGCTTCGGTCAGGCCGAAAATCAGGGCTGAAGCGCCGAAGAGGAGCATGAGTCCCAGCGCAAGGCGCTGGGACACAAGTTTCACGATCGGGTGCATGCTGCCGGACCCGGATCAGGCGAACCACATTTTGCGGGTGACCTGACCGCTCATCAACTCGCCGTTGGGGTCGGTTTCCCAACCGGCCAGCGTGTTGCTGGTCGCGTCCACGAAGTCGTTGAACATCGGACAGATCAGGCCGCCTTCGTCGCGCAGCATCATACCCATCTTCGAGTAGATCTCCTTGCGCTTGGCCGAATCCAGTTCGGCGCGGGCCTGGAGCAGCATCGCATCGAAATCGGCGTTCTTGAACTTGGTGTCGTTCCAGTCTGCCGTGGACAGGTACGCGGTCGAGTACATCTGATCCTGCACCGGACGCCCACCCCAATACGAGGCGCAGAAGGGCTGCACGTTCCAGACCTCGGACCAGTAGCCATCGCCAGGCTCGCGCTTGATCTCCAGCGGGATGCCAGCGGCGGCCGCGGTCTGCTGGAACAGCGCGGCGGCGTCGACGGCGCCGGGGAAGGCCACATCCGACACACGGAGTTCGATGGGCGAGCCGTCGTGACCGGATGCCTTGTAGTGCTCGGCCGCCTTTGCCAGGTCGAACTCGCGTTGCGGGATCGCGCTGTCGAACAGGGGATAGGCCGCGTTGATCGGCATGTCATTGCCGACCGAGCCGTAGCCGCGCAGGATCTTTTCCACCATCTCTTCGCGGTTGATGGCGTATTTCAGCGCCAGGCGCAGATCCTTGTTGTCGAACGGCGCCTTGTCCACATGCATGATGAAGACATAGTGGCCGCGGCCCGGGGTCGAATGCACGGTCAGGTTCGGCGCACGGCTCAAGAGGCCGGCGACCTTCGGTTCAACGCGGTTGATGATATGCACCTGGCCCGACTGAAGTGCTGCGGTCCGGGCGGTGGCATCGTTGATGACCAGGATTTCCACGCCGTCGAAATAACCGTCATCGCCCCAGTAGTTGGCGAATTTCGAATAGACGTGGCGCACGCCCGGTTCATTGACTTCCATCTTGTAGGCGCCGGTCCCGATGCCCGCGCCCGGATCGTCCATGCCGCCATCGGGCTGGATGATCAGGTGATAGTCGGCCATCAGATAGGGAAGGTCGGCGTTGGCATCTCCCAGAGTGACATGGAAGTAATCGCCGTCGACCTTCATCGACTCGATGCCCTTCATGATGCCGAGCGCGCCTGATTTCGAATCCTCGTTCGAGTGGCGCTGCATCGTCTTCAGCACGTCCTCGGCAGTCAGGGTCTTGCCGTTGTGGAATTCGACGCCTTGACGGATCTTGAAGCTCCAGGTCTTGGCGTCGGCGCTGGCCTCGACGCTTTCGGCCAGCCGGTTCTCGATGGTACCGTCCGGGGCCACGTTCACCAGCGTATCGCCGAACTGGTTGCCGTTGTGATAGGGTACCTGGCTGGCATAGGTGGCCGGGTCGAGCGAGTTGGTCGACTCACCGCCGACCGAGCCAAGTTTGACCACGCCGCCGCGCTTGGGCTCCGAGGCTCGTGCCGCCTGCGCAAATATCGAACTGGCCACGGCGGCCGACACGCCCAATGCGGCGGCCTTGCCCATGAACTCGCGGCGGGTCATTTTGCCGGCGGTGACCCGTCCGGCCATATGTTCGAGTTGTTCGTTCATCTAAATCTCCCCTGTTGAGTGGTCGCGCGTTCTTACAGCACGGTTTTTGTTGACTGACGAATCAAGGTTTGCGTATTTCGCCCCTTCGGGCAAGCGGGAATGTCTGGCGACTGTCTTTCCTGCGGTCAGAGCATATCACGCCGAACTTGGCTGGATTTGTCGTTCTCATATATCTTTACGTCGTTTTCATAGGCTTCAATCGAGGCTTTGAGGTAGAAATGCTCTGCGTCCGACCACATTTCGCTCCGGGTTTCCGTCCGTAAAGAAAGATCGCCCCGTCCGGTTTCCGCGGTCCAGTGGCAGATACCACGGGCCGAAGCGGGATCGTCGGGGTGAATCACCCATTCCTCGCGCGCGATGGTGCCAGAGATGGCGCCATGTTCCATGTCCTCAACCAGGCCGGCATCGTCTACGATGGTCAGCCTTACAGCGCCTGTGGCCTTGTCGATCTCGGTGCGGCGGGTGTTCGAGCCTTCGCGCAGGGTGCGGATCTGCCAGGGCGGGTCTGCATCTTCGGGCGGAAAGACCCATTCGTCCGTCTCGCCTGCCGGCCGCTGCGGCAGGTCGATGGCGGCCTCGTGCAGAGTCAGGCAGGTACGCTCTGGCGAGGGCCAGATCATCGGCCAGTATGACGACGAGATAGCCACCCTGAGGCGGTGCCCGGCGGGCACGCGATATCCGATGTGATCCAGGTCGAAGGCGATGTCATAGACCCGCCCCGGCTCCAGCGCCTGCGGTGCCGCATGGCTGTCGCGATGGGTCAGGTTCAGCACGCCCCAGGTGATCCGGGCCGAAGTACCATCGGGCAGTACATGGTTCAGCCGCACCGCGATCTGCGCCTGCGGCTTGTCCGCGCTCAGCCGCAGCCGGAGGCGAGGGGCGCCGACGATATCCATCCGCTGGGGCAGTGGGGCGCTGTCGAAGGTCACCGACAGCGCATCGTCCAGCCGCTGGTCGCCCGGCAATTCCGGCCCGGCCCAGAACGACCCGTATTCGCCGCAATCCATGCCCGCGTGCAAGGGCGTGCTGACCTGCGCGGTCAGCGGTCCTTTGGGTCCCAGCCCGTCATCGCTCAGATGCAGGGTTTCCATCGGGAGGTGGCGGGTCGCACCCGTCTGTTCAGCGATCCAACGTCCGGGGCGGAACAGGCTTTTGGTCTCGGGCGGGATGCCGTCCATCACATAGGCGCGATAGTCAGGCTCATCCTCGACGCCGTTCTCTATGCCCTTCAGCCAGCGATCCCACCAGCGCAGTGCCTCTTGCAGGAATCCGATGCGGGGGCCGGGAATGGCGAAATGCGGGTATTTGTGAATCCATGGCCCGTTGATGCCCTTAACCACCGTTTGCAGGTTTTCCACCAGATGCGGTACCGTGTTCATGTAACTGTCGCCCCAGCCGCTGATTGCCAGCGTGGGCGTCCTGAGCGCGCCGAAATCCTCGCAGATCGAGCCATGCTGCCAATAGGCGTCGCGTGTCTGGTGCCGCAACCACGTCTCGGGCAGGAAGGGCTGGGCGCGCAGGCGCTCCAGCCACATCTCGCGCCAGGCATCGCCCACCAGCGCCGGGTCGGGCGCGCGGGACGAGAAACACCACATGGTGGCGCCCCAGCCCAGGTTCTCGTTGAGCAGGCACCCGCCCTTGAAATGGATATCGTCCGCATAGCGGTCGACGGTGGAACAGAGCGTGATGATCGCCTTAAGCGGCGCGGGCTGCATCGCCGCGACCTGAAGCGAATTGAACCCGCCCCAGCTGATCCCCATCTTCCCAACGGCGCCGCTGCACCAGGGTTGCTTGGCCAACCAGTGGATCACCTCGACGGCATCGTCCAGTTCCTGTTGGGTGTACTCGTCCTCCATCAGGCCCTGGCTGTCGCCATTGCCGCGAATGTCGACGCGGATGCAGGCATAGCCGCGCTTGGCGATCCACGGATGGGTCAGCGCATCGCGGGCGCAGGTGCCATCGCGCTTGCGATAGGGCAGGTATTCCAGGATCGCGGGCACCGGATCGTCGCCCGCATCGACCGGACGCCAAACCCGGGCCGACAGGCGGGTGCCATCGGACAGGGTGATGCCCATGTCGGCCAGTTCTTCGATCTCGCGCAGGGTATTCTTTTGCGTCATGCGCAACTCTCTCAGGCTGTTGTGTGGGCGCAGGGTTGGATTGCGACGTTTCAGGTGCGAAGCGCGACCAGCAGGTCCATTACATTGGTGCCAGTGGGGCCGGTCACCAGCAACGCCCCGGCCCGTTCCAGCCAGTTGCCGCTATCGGCTGCGGTGAGCGCCTCGGCAGCGCCCTTGCCCCAGGTTTGGCCGGTGACGATGGCGCCCGCCGCATCGGTGGGACCATCGGTGCCATCCGTGCCGCCGACTACCACCACCAATCCGGGGTCACCCGCGATCTCTCGGGCTAGGGCCAGGGCCAGCGCCTGATTGCGACCACCCCGACCCGGATTCGGCGGCAGGACCACGGTCGGCTCTCCGCCCAGAACCAGCACACCCCGCGGCATCGCCCGCAGCCGCGCCCCGATGCGAGGCACCAGCGCCGCCAGATCGTCATGCAGGGTTTCCTCGTTGCGCAATACCTCCAGACCAAGCGCGCGCGCACAATCGCAGGCCGCCGCCCGTGCTACCGAATTCGAGGCGACGATGCGTGTGCTGGCGGCAAAACCGTACGCATCAGGCAGCGCCCCGATGCCCGAGCCGATCACCATCAGGTCGTCGCCCGGCACATCCGAGATCGCCAGCACATCGGCGCGCTTGCCTTTGAAACCGGCCAGCAGCCCGCCGCCCTTGATCCGGGAAATCTGCCGCCTGCGGGCGTTCATCGCGGTGATGTCCAGCCCCTCGGCCAGCATCGCGCGGTTGAGCACGGCCAGATCCTCCAACGTCTTTCCCGCCACCAGGTCTTCGGCCAGCGAGGAGGCGCCGCCCGAGACCAGCAACAGCAGGTGACTGCCATCGGCCATCGCCGCGACCGCCTGCCGCAGGGCGCGGCCCGCCATCAGGCTGCGGGCGTCGGGCACTGGATGCGCGGCCTCGATCAACTGGACCGAGGCAGGCAGTTCGGCGCCATGGCCATCCTTGGTGACCACCAGACAGGGCAGCGGCCCGAAGTGGTCAAGTGCGGCGCGCGCCATGCTGGCGGCGGCCTTGCCCACCGCTAGGATGCGATCGGGGTGGGACAGATCGTCAAGCGCGGCAAAGGTGGCGGCATAGCCACCGACTGCATCGACCCCGGCTTGCCAGATCGCCAATGCCTGATCATGCGCCGTTGTCATATGTCCATCCAGATGGTGACGGGCCCGTCATTCAGTAGTTCGACCTTCATGTCGGCGCCGAACCGGCCGGTTTCGACCGGCACCCCCTGCGCGGCCAGTTGCGCGGCGAAATATTCGTACAGCCGCTCGCCCTCGGCAGGAGGGGCGGCGCTGGAGAAACCCGGACGGTTGCCGCTGCGGGTATCTGCGGCCAGGGTAAACTGGCTGACCACCAGCGCCGCGCCGCCGATATCCAGGACCGAACGATTCATCTTGTCCGCCGCATCCTTGAAGATGCGGAGCTTGGCGATCTTGGCGGCCAGCTGGTCGGCTTGCGCCTCGCCATCGCCCGCCATGGCGCAGACCAACACCAGCAGGCCGGGCCCCGTCTGACCGACCACCGAACCGTCGACGGTGACCGAGGCATGAGAGACTCTCTGGATCAGGGCGCGCATCGACGCCCCTTATCCGCGCCAGTCGACGATTTCGTCGAGCGCGGCGCGTTCGGTACGAAAGCTGTTGGCCGGATGTTCGGTATCGGCATAGCCAAAGGAGATGGCGCAGAGGATCAGCCGGTCCTCGGGGATCTCGAAGTAGCGGTGCAGGAACGGCGCATACGAGGCGACTGCGGCTTGCGGGATGGTCGCTACCCCCAGCGCTTGCGCGGCAAGGGTAAAGGCCGCGACAAAACCGCCAGAATCCATCGCGCCATAGCCACCCAGCTCGGCCGGGCTGGAGATGATGGCGCAATGGGGTGCGTCAAACAGCGAGAAGTTCTTCATCATCTGTTCCGCCGAGCCGGCCCGATCCCCTTTTTCGACGCCCACCGCCTCATAAAGCGCCCAGCCACAGGTGCGGCGGCGATCCTGATAGACGCCGGAATAACCGGAGGGAAAGGCAAGGTCGGGTCCGGGTGTGCCTGTCATGGCCTCGTTCATCAGCGCGGCACGAAAGGCATCGGTCTCGGCCCCGCTGGTCAGCGTCACCTGCCAGGGTTGCGCATTGCACCAGCTGGGTACACGGCAGGCGGCAGCGACGATCCGCTCGATTTCGGCGCGTGGCACCGGATCGGCGCGAAAGGCACGGCAGGAGTGGCGCGTGCTGAGCAGCGCTTCGAACTCGGTCAGGGTCATCGGATAGGTCTCCTCTTCCCGGCACAATGGCCGGGAGCATTGGCGGACGCAAGCATATCGGCGGGCAATTTGCGCCGGATCAAGGAGGCGCGACGGCGGCTGTGTCAGAATCAGATCAAACCATCAAAGGAGGACCGACAATGGTTGAAAAATCAGATCACGCTGGCCTCTGGCCGTCGCTTTACGATCCGTTCCGGAATTTCGGTGCGCGGCTGGCGGATTGGCTCAGCCCCGCGACCGAGGCCTCGGGAAATGACAATGCCTACGACATCGCAATGGAACTGCCGGGTGTGTCCGAGGACGATATCGAACTGTCTGTGGAGAATGGTGTCGTGACCATCCGGGGCGAGAAGCGCACCCATGAAGAGAAGAAGGGCGACACCTGGTATTTCTCGGAGCGGCAATACGGCGCGTTCCGCCGCTCGTTCCGCCTTCCCGAGGATGCCGAAGGTGGCAAGGCCGAGGCAACGATGAAGGACGGGGTGCTGCATGTCCGCGTGCCCAAACGGGCCAAGGAGGCCCCGGCCGTGGCACAGAAAATCGCGATCTCGCGCGGTTGACCCTGCCTGCCCGGCCCGCGCGCACCGCGCGGGCCGGGTATTGAGGTGTGGAAGATTTTTCGACGAAAAATCTTCTGCGTCCGGTGGGGATATTTGCAGCAAGAGGAAAGGGTGGCGTTACTGGTTGAGCGCCATCAGGTAACCTATCCCTGCTGCGACGAGCAGGCCGAGGGTCACCGCAATTGTGATCTTGATCGCCGACCAGGGGCGTTCGCCCTGTACACGCCCGGTGCGGCCGTTGACCACGAACCGATAGGTGGCGCCGCGGTACTTGTAGGCGGCGAGCCATACTGGCAGCAGGATATGCTTGAAGGTCACGTCCGACACCGTGGTGTCTATGGCGTGAATGCGTTGTTGGTCGCCGCCGATATCGAAACGCACGTCGCGTTCGATGATGCGGGCCATGTGCGCGCGCGCCTCTCCATGCGCCTCGGCGAGGTCGACGGTATAGCCTTCGGCCCGGAACCCGGCCAGATATTCGGGGCGATAGGGTTCGAGCGCGGCCAGATCCCAGGGTTCCAGCGCATCGGTGTGCGATTTCGGCAGCGAGCGCGAGGCGAGCACCAGAACATCGTCGAAGAACCGCGCCACCCGACCCGATTTCGGTGACCAGCGGATCTTTGGCACTTGTTCGGTCACGGTCTTGCCGTCGCGCACCACGCTGCGGGTTTCGTAATAGATGGTGCCGCGCTCACCCCGATAGCTGGATTTGGTATCAGCGTCGAAGGTCCAGTAAGGCACATAGATGCCCTGCATCCGGCGCCCCTTGCGGGCATAGTCGCGCAGCCCGTTCGGCGCGAACCAGAGCCGGCCCAGCCAGTCGGTCATGGCCTGGTGAGCGCTGCGTTCATCCAGAGAGAAGGGCAGCACGCCGCGCGGTTTGATATGTCGGTGGATGCCGGTATCGGTCACCACCGGTGTGGCACAGAATGGACATTCGGCGGCATGGGTATCGGGATCGAACTCCACCTGAGCCGCGCAATTCGGGCAGGAGAGGACGCGGGTCTCCTCGATCTCGGCCTCGGGCAGGGCCTTTGCCATCGCGGCCTCGAAATCCAGCTCGCGCAGGCTAGCGCCCTTCCACGGGTCGCCACGCATGGGTTCGGTATGGCCGCAATGGTCGCAGACCAGCGTACCCGCGCCCGGGTTGAACCGGTAATCGGCGCCGCATTGGGCGCAGGGAAAGCGGTGTTCCTGCACCGGTGCCGGGGCGGTACCGGGCGGTAGCGGCGGTAGGTCGGTCATACCTCAGCCCTGTGGTCTGGTGATCCGGGTCAAGCTTCCGTCCTTTTTGACATATTGATGCCATATCGCAACCAGTGCATGCGCCAGCGCCACCAGCATCAGGGCGCCTCCCACCGTCTCGTGCACTTCGCCCACTGCCTCGGAATGGGCGTTCCAGGCCACCGCGCCCAGGGCGGGCGTCAGCACCATCAGCAGATAGAGCAGGCGGTGACCCCAGATCGCCGCCATCTCCATCAATGGCGTCGCACCTGGCAGGGGAGCGGGGACGCCCTGCACGCGGCGCACCACGATGCGGACCAGCACGAGGACAAAGACCGCGATTCCCAGCCAGACATGCAGCGTGTTGCCCTCGAACCCGGTGGCGCCGGACTTGATCCGGCTTTCCAGGGCGCGACCCATGTTCTCGTGGGTGAGCCAGGCAGCAGCGATCAGGATCGCTATGAGCCAGTGCAGCGCAATCTGAAGGCGGGAATAGGCGGCGCGCGAGGTCATTGCAGAAGCTCCTCTGACAAGTCATGCTCGGGTTCAACGGACCAGCCGTTGCTTTCCGTCGCTTCAGGCACCAGGCGGTGGCGGCGGCGGCAGAACAGTGAAAAGCTGAGCCAGTTCACGCACATCCTCGGCCCGTTTCCACCCGTCCTGACCGGGTGTCCAGACATAGGTTTCACGGGTCAGAGTGCCTTCGGTTGCCATTCGACCCATCTTGGCCTTGGAAAACGGGCCCGAGGTCTGCCCGTCGACCGCGATGTGCCACACATGTTCGACGGGCGGGGGCGGCGGGGCCGCCGGAGCGGCGGCGGGGGCGGGGGCGGCGCCCCAGGGGCCGGGCTGGGCCATCTGCTGCGCCATGGCCATGCCCATGCCGGCGCCCAGGCCGGCGGCCATGCCGCCACCTGCGGGGTTGGCGGCGGCTGCGGTCATCGCCTCGGCCGCCGAATACTGGGTGAACTTGCCCAGATCGCCCGCCAGCCCCATCGAGGTGCGTTTGTCCAGCGCGGCCTCGACCGCGGGTGGCAAGCTGATGTTCTCGATGTAGAATTCTGGCATCTCCAGCCCGTATTCGGTCAGCGGCAAGGCCACCTGCGCCGCGATCAGCTTGCCCAGATCGGCGGTATTGGCGGCCATGTCCAACACCGGAATGCCCGAGCCCGCGATCACGCGGGAGAACTCCTGCACGATTATGTTGCGGATCTGGAAACTGATCTCGTCCATGGTGAATTCGCCGTCGGTGCCGACAATCTCGGACAGGAACCGCGCCGGATCGGTCACCCTCACCGAATAGGTGCCAAAGGCGCGTATGCGGGTCGGTCCGAATTCCGGGTCGCGCAGCATGATGGGGTTCTTGGTGCCCCATTTGAGGTTGTTGAACCGGGTCGTGTTGACGAAATAGATCTCGGATTTGAAAGGCGATCTGAACCCGTGATCCCAATGGTTCAGCGTGGTCAGGATCGGCATGTTGTTGGTTTCAAGCATGTAGAGCCCGGGCGTGAACACATCCGCCAACTGCCCCTCGTGGACAAACACTGCCGCTTGCCCCTCGCGCACGGTCAGCTTGGCGCCGTACTTGATCTCGTGGCCCTCGCGTTCGAACCGCCAGACCATCGTGTCGCGGGTGTCATCGGTCCAGTGGATGACGTCGATGAACTGGCCGGACAGGAAATCGAATATACCCATGTCGAGTGGTCCTTTCTCAAGTGGGGGTCAGAGCGACAGCCCCAGTTTCTCTCGCGCGATGATGCGGATCACCGGGCGGGCTTCTTCGGCGCTCATGCCCGGCGTCAGGCGCGGATCATAGAGCATGGACAAGAGTTTCTCGTCCTGATCGGTGAGCAGGGCAAATTCGTCATCGTCGTTGAAGATCGACGGGCGTGCCGCCGGGCTGTCATTGGCCAGCCCCAGACCCTGGGCCATCTCCTCGTGCACGCAGCTGAGCCGCACCAGGTCGGGATGTTCGGCCCGGATCAGCGCCACCGCCCGCATATAGCCATAGGGCCGGTCGGGATCGGCGGCGGCGAAGACGAAACAATAGATATCGCGCGGCAGGTTCACGAACAGGTCAAGCTGTTGGTCGCGAATGCCTGGCACCAGATGCCGCAGACGCTCCTGCACGAAGGGGCCGTCATCCAGCCCGGCTACGAAGACGTGGAAATTAGCGCCGCGCGTCACCGCCGAGACCGGGTGCCCGGTCAGACGACCCAGCCGGGCGGCGTAGTTCTCGACCGCGCCCTTGTCCTTGGCGCGCTGGTCGAGCGGTACCGAGGGACCGAACTCGACCCCCACCTTCACCGGGCCGGGCCAGCGGCTGAGAAAGCCTTGCGACCGGCCGCCGGTAGGCAGACCGGCGCCGCTGTCATATTCGTTGAAGAAGGCGATGTTGATGAAGTTGCGCTCCAGATCCTCGGCATCATAGGGCGTGTCGGGACCGCCCCCGTCGGTCCGCAAGAGGCCCCGGGTGAGCAGATCGTTCTGCACCGCCGAATAATAGCGGGCCAGATCGGCGCTGGCGGCAGAGCGCGGCGTGACCTCGTCGCCCGCCGGAGCCAGCCCGGCGGGGCGCGAAGGCGGCACCGGCGAGCTTTTGGGCGGCATGTCGCAGCCCGCCAGCAGCGTAAGCGCCGCAAGAACGGCGGCGCAGGTTCTGGCTATCTGTCGGTGTCCGCTCACCCGTTCAACCCGGAACCGCGGTGCCGGCATTGTCGCCGGTGCCATCGGCGCGGGCGCGGGCGGCGGCCAGCGTGTCGCGCAGCTCGGCCTCCATCTTCTTGAGCTCTTCCTCGGCGGCGGCACGCCTGGCCTTGCCTTCGTCGGCGATCTGGAGGCTTTCCTGGATGGTGCCGATCAGGTCGGCGTTGGCCTTTTTCACCGCTTCGATGTCGAAAACACCGCGCTCCATCTCTTGCCGGATCAGCTTGTTGCTTTCGCGCAGGTTGGCAGCGTTCGAGGTCAGAAGCTCGTTGGTCAGGTCATTGGCGTCGCGCACGGCGGCGGCGGCCTCGGCGCTGCGCTGGATGGTGACCGCCTGCGCCAGCTGGGTTTCCCAGAGCGGCACGGTATTGACTAGGGTCGAGTTGATCTTGGTCACCAGCGATTTGTCGTTTTCCTGCACCAGCCGGATCGAGGGCAGCGATTGCATCGTCACCTGGCGGGTCAGTTTCAGGTCATGCACCCGGCGCTCCAGATCGTCGCGGGCGGCGCGCAGGTCGCGCAGCTCTTGTGCCTTCATCACCTGTTCGCCCTCGGGTGCCGCATCGACAGCGGCGGCCAGTACCGGGATGGCCTGGCTGTCCAGTTCGGTCAGCTTTTCCTCGCCCGCCGCGATATAAAGCGCCAGTTCGTCGTAAAACCGCAGCGTCTTTTCATAGAGCAGGTCGAGCGACTTGATGTCTTTGAGCAGCGTATGTTCGTGGCCCAGCAGGTTGTCGGTGATCTTGTCGATCTGGGCCTGCACCTCTTCGAACCGGGCGGTGAACTTGGCAAAGGGGGCGGCACGGCCGATAAGCCTTTCCCACCAGCTGCGTTCGCGGCGCACGTCCAGTTCGCTGACGGAAAATCCGCGAATGGTGGTGACGATGCTGCGCAGGCTGTCACCTGCCGGTCCCACATCCTTGTTGCGGACATCGGCCAGCATGGCCTGGCTGATCTCCTGCAACTCGGCCTGCGCGCCGGATCCGAAACGCACGATCGAATTGGTGTCACCCATGTCGATCTCGCCCATGCGGCGCCGGATCTCGGTTCCGACCGGTTCGTCGGCTTCGGCCAGCGGTATCACTTCGGCGCGGGGTTCGGGCAGGGTGACGGCGGTCACTTCCTCGACCAGGCCAACCGCCTCGGCCGCTTTCTTCTGAATGCTGTCGGACATCGGGGTTCCTTTCGGGTTGGTCCGGTCAGTCGAGCCGGACGCCTTCGCGCTGCAAGCGGTCGCGCAGCACGTCGATTTCTACGGTCAGATCGCTGCGGTCATCCAGCAGCATCTTGCGGGTTCGGGCGGCAAAGTTCTGCTCAAGATCATCGAGCAGGGCCAGATAGTCGGCGCGCGCGCCGGCATCGCGGGTGCGGGCGTGAATATCGGCAAATTTCACCGTCGCGTCGCGGGCGCCGCGCAGATAGACGGTCAGGTATTTGCGGGCGCCGGTCAGATCGCGCGGGTCCTCTTCGACGGTACGAAACAGCTCGCGCGCGGTGGCCTGAAACCTCTCGACCCGTGCGTCCAGTTGCCGATCACCGGCGCGACGTATCGCGTCGGACATCTCGTCCAGCACCCGCTCGGCCTCGCCCACGGCACGCGCGACCCGGTCCTGCTGAAAGGTGTCGACCCCCTCCATCCCCTTGTCGCGCATCGGATCGGCGCCAAAGGCCAGAAGATGCAACGCCGAGGCCGCGACCCCGAACAGCACACCTGCCAGGATCGACGCTTCGCCCGCCATCATCCCGGATTTGTAGACTGCAAGCGCGGTGCCGAGACCGGTCAGCGCGGTGGCGAACAGCTTGCGCGGGATCGCGGGGCGGCGAGCGACCCGGCGCGCGTGATAGGCGGCCTCGGCCCTCAGACCTTCGCGCAAGAGCAGCGCGGCCCCGGTCCACAGACCGGCGGCGCCGAGCCCCAGAACCAGCCCGATGGCGCCATCGTTGAGCGAGGTAAAGACCAGCGGGATCGCGGGCACGAACAGCGCGTTGGCGCGGGCACCCGCCGGATCGACCCGGGCGCCGTCGAACTGGCCGCGCGGGGCGGGTTCGGGCTGTTGCGCTGCCTCGGGGCTGAATTTGCCGCCATACCGTCGTGCCATCGGGTCAGAGCCCTCCCAGCCAGCCGGTACTCACGCCAAAGAGCAGCACCAACAGCGCGGCATAGGCCAGTTTCTGCACACCGGTCTGCGACAATGGTTTCCCCTCCGAGCGGCTATCGACGCGAATCTAGGCGATGCGGCGCGGGCTTGCTAGGGGGAAGGTTACGAACTGCGGCTCAGGAACGCGGTTTGCCGCCGCCGGGGCGCCGGGGCGGTTTGCCGCCCGGTTTTGCGGCAGGCCGGGCGCCGGGGCCCGCATTGCGCCGTCCTGTGCCGGGTTTGGCCGTCCCGGCCGCGCGCGGTTTGCCTGTGCCTTCGCCGCGGGGTTTGGGGGGGCCACTCGCGCGACCCTTTGCCGAAGAGTTTCCGCGAGAAAGCGCTTGTGTTGACGTGCCCGGCTTGCGCTGGCGTTGAGGTCGGGCGGGGCGTTCGTCGGTTGGCTTGTCCTCGGCATCCAGCCCAAGTTGGTCACGCAGGACGCGGCGGCGCACCTCCTCGACCTTGCCGGGTGCAAGGGTGCCCAGCTGGAACGGACCATAGGAGATACGGATCAGCCGGTTCACCACCAGCCCGATATCCTCCATCGCGCGCCGGATCTCGCGGTTCTTGCCCTCGCGCAGGCCGACTGTCAGCCAGGCATTTGCACCCTGCTGGCGGTCGAGCGTCACGATCATCGGCTGGAACCGCTCGCCTTCGATCACCAGCCCCTGGCGCAGCGGTGCGAAATCCTCGTCCTTGGGTGTGCCCTTGATCCGCACCCGGTACTTGCGCAGCCATCCGGTCGAGGGCAGTTCGAGTTGTCGCTTGATCGCGCCGTCGTTGGTCAGCAGCAACAGCCCCTCGGAGTTGAGGTCGAGCCGGCCCACGCTCATCACCCTCGGCATCTCCTCGGGCAGGTCGTCGAAAATGGTTTTGCGCCCCTTTTCGTCGCGCGCCGTGGTCACCAGGCCTGTGGGCTTGTGATAGAGCCACAGCCGCGCCGGTTCGGCGGCGGCCAGTGGTGCGCCATCGACCGTCACGCGGTCGCGCTCGGTCACGTTCAGCGCCGGGCTGTCGATCACCTTGCCGTTGACCGCGACGCGGCCGGCCTCGATCATGCGTTCGGCCTCTCGGCGCGAGGCGACGCCGGCGCGCGACAGGATCTTGGCGATGCGCTCGCCGGGGGGAGGGGTGTTGCTCATCCCCGCGCAATAGACCATTTGCCGCGCTTGCGGAAGATGGATGATCGGGGCAGGGTCGGGCATGGTTTTCAGATCGCAAATGGATCAGGCGCTGGAGGAAGCGCGCGCGGCCGGCGCGCGCGGCGAGGTGCCGGTGGGCGCGGTGATCGTGGCGCCTGACGGGCGCGTGGTGGCCGCTGCGGGCAATCGCACGCGCGAGACCTGCGATCCGACCGCCCATGCCGAGATCGTGGCGCTGCGCGCGGCCTGCGCCGCCGCCGGGTCCGAGCGGCTGGTGGGGCATGACCTCTATGTGACGTTGGAACCCTGTGCCATGTGCGCGGCGGCGCTGGCTGCGGCGCGCATCCGGCGGGTCTATTACGGTGCGGCGGATCCGAAATCGGGCGGGGTGGCGCATGGGGCGCGGGTGTTTTCGCACCCGCAGGCCCATCATGCGCCCGAGGTTTATGACGGTATCGGCGGCGAGGAAGCGGCGGAACTGCTGCGCGGATTCTTTGCGGACAGGCGCGACAAGGGAGAGGGCTGAGATGGAATTCAGGTTTCGCGAGGGCGAAGAGGTGACGGACCTGCCCGAAGGCACCGACGCGGGCGTGTATTTCATCGGCCGCATCCGCACCCCCTGGAGCGACCGCAAGGACTGCCCCCGGCAGGGGCGCGAGGACGGGCCGGAATGCCGGATCGAGCTGGATGCGCGCTGGGCGCCCGCTTTGCGTGGGATCGACGTTTATGAACGCCTCGACCTGCTCTACTGGCTGGACAAGAGCCGCCGCGATCTGGTCACCCAGAACCCGAAAAGCGACGGCAAGCTGTTTGGCACCTTTGCCCTGCGCTCGCCGCAGCGGCCCAACCCGATTGGCCTGTCGCGGGTGCGGCTGGAGCGGGTGGAGGGCACGACGCTGGTGGTGCGCGGCCTCGATTGCCTGGACGGCACGCCGCTGATCGACATCAAACCCAACCGCTGCGAGTTCACGCCAAAGGCGGCGCCGAAAGAAACCGCACAGGGCTGAGCGTGCCGTCGTCACCACATCTGTGGGCATCTAAGCTTGGTGAAAGCCACATCTGACGCTAAGCAGTATCGGGGCATGCGAGAGGCGACACGATGCGCAGAAGAGATATCCTGCGGGCAGGGGGCGCGTTTGGGCTGATGGGGATGGCGGGACAGGCAGGGGCGGCGGGGGCCGGGTTTCACGTGCCGCCCGAAGAGGCGCGGCATGACCTGACCTTCATGCAATGGCCGGTCAACCGCCGGGTGTATCCCGATCCGATCTTTCTGGACATGGCGCAGCAGACCATTGCCGATATCGCCAACGCGATTGTCGCGTTCGAACCGGTCGTGATGCTGGCCGCCGCCGAGGATCACGCAGGCGCGCGCAGGAAGCTGTCGGACAAGGTCGAGCTTTGGGACATCCCGACCGAGGATCTGTGGTGCCGCGATGCAGGGCCGCTGTTTGCGCTGGACGGGCGGGGCGGGCTGGCGGTCAGCCATATCCGGTTCAACGGTTGGGGCCGCAAGCAGGTGCACCGCCGCGACGCGCGCATCGCCGAGCAGGTGGCGCAACGCCTTGGCGTGCCGCTGCTGCCTGCCGGATTGCGGGGCGAGGCGGGCGGGGTCGAACAGGACGGCCATGGCCTTCTCTTGGCGCATGAAAGCTCGTGGGTGAACGACAACCGCAATCCCGGCCTGTCGCGGGCCGAGATCGAGGCGCGGCTGTTGCGCGCCTATGGGGCGCAACGGATGATCTGGACGCCGGGCGTCTGGGGCGAGGATATCACCGATTACCATATCGACAGTCTGGCCCGGCTCACCGGGCCGGGGCGGGTGCTGATCAACCTGCCCGACGATCCCGAGCTCGAGGATCCGTTCCACCGGGCGGCGCTCGATACCCATGACGCGCTGGTGGCGGCGGGCCTGATGGTCGAGGTCATTCCCGAATCTCAACTGCGGCGGGTCAAGAGCATCGACTTTGTCGCCTCTTACGCCAATTACTATGTCTGCAACGGCGCCGTGATCGCGGCCGAGTTCGGCGATGCCGAGACCGACCGCATCGCCGCCCGGGCGTTGGCGCGGCACTATCCGGGACGCGAGATCGTCACGCTGAACGTCGATCCGCTGGGCGAGATGGGTGGCGGCATCCATTGCGCCACCCAGCAGATGCCCGCCACATGAGCTGGCTTTCGCGACACGCGGCCTCGATCGAGGCACTGGCGGCCATGGCCACCGCCGCACTGGCCTTGGCGGCGCTGATCGGGGTCAAGATCCAGCTTGACGAGGCCGACCGCCTGCAACGCCAGCAATCCGCGCGCGAGGCGTTCCGTGCCCATCTGGCGCTGGCCGCAACGCTGCCGGACTATGCCGCGCCCGCGGACGAGTGCGGGCTGCTCCACTCGGACTGGGGCGGCGCCTATTCCGCCTTTGTCGACCATCTTCTTTACTCTGCCGAACAGATGCTGAGTGTCAGCGAAGGCTGGGAAACGTCGTTCCTGGCCCTCTTCGAACCACACGGGACCTATCTCTGCTCTGACGAGTCGCAGGGGGGCGAAACCGAGGAGACCGCCGCGCTGCTGGCGCGGTTCCGGGCCTCGGCCTGCGCCGAAATACCTCCCTGCAACTGAGCCGGGTCAGCCCCTGACCACGATCCCGCGCGGAATATCGGCCAGGCATTTGCCACCCTCAGGGGTGATGACAAAGCTTTCGGTGATCGCCACGCCCCAGTCCGGGGTCCAGAGGCCGGGCATCAGGTGAAAGGCCATGTTCTCGGCCAGCGGCGTGGTATCGCCGGGCCGCAGGCTCATGGTGCGCTCGCCCCAGTCGGGCGGATAGGAAAGGCCGATGGGATAGCCGGTGCGGTTCCCCTTCACGTAACCCGCCCGCGCGAAGCTGTCGTAGACACAGGCCGCGACCTCCTCGCAGGTCACGCCGGGGCGGGCACGGGTCATGGTGTCGTCGATGGCGGTCAGGATAGCCTCTTCTGCACGGCGGATATCGGCGGGCACCTCGCCCAGATATAGCGTGCGGCTGGCAGGGCAGTGATAACGGTGATAGCAGCCCGAGATCTCGAAATAGGTGGCCTCACCCCGGGCCAGAGGCCGATCGTTCCAGGTGATATGCGAGGCCGAGGCCTCCAGCCCCGAGGGGGCGATGGGGGCAATCGCGGGATAGTCGCCTGCCAGTCCATTGGGGCCTGCGACGCCTGCCGCCTGTACCTCGGCCACCAGTTCGTGTTTCGGGCGGCCTTCGCGGAACCCTTCGCGCAGGACCGAATGCATGTGCGCGGTCAGCACACCCGCCTTGCGCATCAGGGCCAGTTCGGCGGGGCTTTTGACCGCACGTTGCCAGTTCACCAGCCCGGTTGCATCCGCCAATGCGTCGCGACCAAAGGCGGCTTCGAGCACCGCGTGGGATTTGGCCGAGTAATAGTAATTGTCCATCTCGACCCCCAACGCCCGGGTCCAGCCGCGGTCGCGCAGCAGGGTCACCAAGGCATCGACGGGATGGTGGTTGGCATGCTGGACATGTTCCTCGGGCCAGTCGAACAGGTCCTCGGGTGTCAACCATGTGGTCTGCGCGGCACCCGGCTTGTCCTGCGTCCGCCCCCACCAGAGCGGGTTGCCGCTGGCATGCAGGATGACCAGTTGCGGCACGTAAAAGCTCCAGCCGTCATACCCGGTGAGCCAAGCCATGTTCGACGGGTCGGCGACCAGAAGGGTCTCGACCCCAGCCGCCGCCATTGCGGCACGGGTGCGGGACAGGCGGTCGGCGTATTCGGTGGTGGAAAAGTCGCTGGCTGGCATTGGCAGGGTCCTTCCTACAGAGGTTTCGGGCGCCCGGTCAGACGATAGAGGACATGATCGCCCTCCAACCCCTTGAGCGGCGTTATGACGGCATCGGAGTAGTCGAAATCGTGCTGCGACCCGACCATGTTGCGGGTTGCGTCAGACAACAGGATATCGCCCGCTCCGGCAAAAGAGGCGATGCGGGCGGCCTTGTTCACCACGGTGCCAAAGAAATCGCCTCGGTTTTCCACCACCTCGCCGGTGTGCAGGCCGATGCGCAGGGCAAGGCGCGAGCCTTGCGTCCCGGTCCGAATGGCCGAGGCCGCACGGACTGCGCCGGTGGCGGATTGAAAGGATGACATGGTACCGTCGCCCAGCGATTTGACCAACGTGCCGCCATGCTCGGTCACGATTGCCTCGACCCGGCGGAAATGAGCGTCGATCAGGCGCACCCATTCCGCATCGCCCAAGGCCGCGGCCAGACGCGAACTGTCGACGATATCGGTAAACATGATGGTGGCGAGCCCGCCGGTGCCGAACCGGTGCGATCCGGCCTCGGCCGCCGCGATCAGGCGCTGAAAGGCGGTGTGCTCGATCCCCAGCTTGTCCCGGTTCGAGTCGGCCTGCGAGATATGGTGCTGCACCATCTTCCAGCTGCCGCGTTCCAGCACAAAGACAAAGGTCACCCGGTGGGTGCCCCGGCTGCCGGTGCTGGAAAAGGTGTAGTTGCTCTGATAGCTGGCCCAGCCGGTTTCGCCATGCTCATAGGCTTCGATCTCGATGTCCTCTTCGATGAAATCGGGGACCTCGGCGAGATGCTCGGCGAGACCATCGCGCACCAGTTGGCCCCGCCAGAGCTCGCCAGCGGCGGTGCCGATATAGACCAGCGCGTCGGATTGCGACAGGTAATGCGGCAGGTCGGCCACCTTGTGGTTGCGGATCAGGGTGGTCCAGCGGCGCACGATGGCTTCGATCTCGGGCGAGCGCTGGATCATGCCTGCCACTCCAGCCGGTGGATCCGGTGCAGGTCGTCGAAACCTTTGAGCGGGATGTCTGTCGGCGGGTGAATCACCAGATCCTGCGCCGTGCCGGCCAAGTCGCGGGTTTGGCCGGAAATCACGATCTCACCCGGTGCCGCGGCGGCGGCGATGCGGGCGGCCTTATTGACCACGGTGCCAAAGAAATCCTCGCGGGTCTGGATCACTTCACCGGTATGAATGCCGATCCGCAGGGCGATGGCGGGGCCGTCAGAGGCTTCGGTCGCGCGCAGGATAGCCTGCGCCGCGCGCAGGGCCTGCTCGGGCGCGGGAAAGCTCGACATGGTGCCGTCGCCCAGCGACTTGACGAACTGTCCGCCCCGCACCTCGATGATCTCGCGCAGCGTGTTGAAATGGCGGGCCACCTCGGACGACCACAGCCGGTCGCCCATGGCCGAGGCGAGGCGCGAGGAATTGACGATGTCGGTGAACATGACCGAGGCGAAGCCCTCGCGCTGATCCAGCACGAACCCCTGTTTCGCGGCGGCGACCAGATCGGCGATGGCCGTCTGTGCGGCACCGGTGAAATCCATGTTCGGGATCGGGACCGATCCGTGGCGATGCACGATCTTCCACGCGCCGTCTTCGAGCGTGAAAATCAGGGTTGAACGGATCTGGAACACCCGGTCGGGCTGGGTGACAAATACCAGTTCGTGACACATGCACACCCAGCCGGTTCCGTTGTGTTCGTAAGCTTCGGCAAAGATCTCGTCATGTCTGATCAGATCGGGAATATCCCCGAAGAAATCTCCGATCCCCTCGCGTACCGAAGGACCGGCCCAAATCTCGTTCTCGCCGGTCCCGACAAAGCGCAGATATTCCCTTTCTGTCAGCAGGTTGCGCAGCTCGTTCGGACGCCTGTTCGGAATCGCGTCGATCCAGCGCCGTGCAATGGCCAGCAGCTCGGGGGAGACGACAACGCCGCTCATTTCCGCCACTCTAGTCGGTGGATGACGTGTTCGCCGTCAAGCCCGCGCAGCCCCACGGTTGCGGGATTGGCAAAGACAAAACCGCCACTATCGCCGACCATCAGACGGGTGGCATCCGAGACCCGGATTTCCCCCGGCCCGGCAAGGGCGGCGATGCGGGCGGCCTTGTTGACCACGGTGCCGAAAACGTCACTGTCGCCGGCGATCAGGTCTCCGGTATGCAGGCCGATGCGGATACGCAGCCGGGGTTCGCTCTCGGCCGCGTCCATTGCCGTCTGGGCGGCTGTGGCGGCCGACAGCGCGGCGCGGGCCGAGGGAAAGCTGGACATGGTGCCGTCGCCAAGCGACTTGATCAACGTCCCACCCAGACCCTCGACCAGCTGCCTCATCTTGCCGATATGGGCCTTGACGGCTTTCGACCACGGCGCATCACCCAGGGCGACCGCGATTGCAGTGCTGTCGGCGATATCGGTGAACATGATCGTCGCCAGCCCTGTTCGGTCCGGTGTCTCGGTCCCGGACAGGGCGGCGTCCAACAGGTCGTCGAAGCGCGCAAGCTCTCGCCCCAGACCCTCGGTATTGGTTCGCGGGATCGAGTTGTGGACATGCGCGATGCGCCACTGGCCCTGTTGCAGGTGCAAGATCAGGGTTGTGCGCACCTCGGCGGCGGTCCCATCGGGTGCCTCGGCCTCGTGCACCGTGATCGACCAGCCCGCCGGGCCACAGGCAAAACCGTCGATCGAAGTGAAGCGCAGGCGCATCGGGGGATGCGCCTCGACGAACCGGCCAAAGGCATGCCGGAACTCTGGCCCCCGGCCGATTTCTTCGGGGGCGGTGCCGACGTAATACAATAGCGCGTCATCCGTCAGCAGGTTAACCATCGTGGCGCTGTCGCCGCTGGCATAGGCTTCGTGCCAGCGTCGTGCGATGGCGGCAATCTCGGGGCTGGGCTGGATCGACACGCTCACTCCCGCCACTCCAGCCTGTGGGTCACATGCCGCCCGTCCAGTCCCTTCAGGGCGACTTCGACAGGTGGCGAGAACCGGAACCTCCGGGCGCCACCGACCATGATGCGGGTGGCGTCCGACAGACAGATTTCTCCGGGTGCGCTCAGTGCGGCGACCCGTGCGGCCTTGTTGACGACGGTTCCGAACATGTCGCCGTCCTGTTCGACCAGATCGCCCGTATGCAGGCCGACCCGGATGCGCAACTGCGGCTCGTCCTCGCTGGCGGAGATGGTCCGTTGCAGCTCTGCGGCCGCCGTCAGCGCGCCCGAGGCCGAGGCGAAGGCCGACATGGTGCCGTCACCCAGCGTCTTGACCAGTGTGCCACCATGATCTGTTACGATGACTTCGACCTGTTTCAGGTGCCTGCTGACCGCGACCGACCAGCTGGTGTCGCCCAGGGTTTCGGCTAGCACCGAACTGTCCGCGATGTCGGTGAACATGATCGTTGCAAGGCCTGTGCGCGTGAACTCGGCGGGGGTGGCAAGTGCGGCTTCGAGCAGGTCCTCGAAGCCGCGCGATTCGTATCCCAGCGCCTCCATGTTCGATACCGGGTTCGAGTTGTGCACATGCACGATCCGCCAGACGCCCTGTTCCAGGTGCAGCACAAAGGTGGAGCGAAAGGTGATCTCCTTGCCGGTATCCAGCGACACCCTTTCACCGAACCATTCGACCCAGCCCAGTTCACCGCATTCAAAACCGCGAAACTCGTCCCGGTCCCAGGCAAAGCTGGGGATGTCCTGCATATAGCGTGCCATGCCCCGGCGCAGTGTGTCGCCGCGCCAGATCTCCCCATGGGACGAACCAATGTAACCCAGCGCCGGATCGTCCGAGAACAGGTTGGTCACGGTCACGTTGTCCCCCGACGCATAGGACCGCAGCCAACGGCGGACGATGGCACCAAGCTCGGGCGAGGGGGTGATGGCGGCCATGGTGTCAGACGTCGATGGGTTGCATCACCTGTGGCTCGATTACGTCGACACCGGGCAGACCGTCGATCAGGGCTTGTGCCGACTGTTCCAGGATCGGGAAGGTGCGGTAGTGGCAGGGGATCACCGTCTTGAAGTCGAAATAGCGCTTGGCGGCATAGGCCGCGCCCTGCATGTCCATGGTGAAATGGCCCCCGGCACTGAGAATGCCGATATCGGGTTTGTAATAATCCCCCATCCAGTCCATGTCGGCCATGATGCCGGTATCGCCCGACAGATAGACTACATGCCCCTCGGCGGCGATCATGTAACCCACCTCGGACCCGCCGCTGCGTAGCCCCTCCGGCGTGGTGAAGGTCGAGCTGTGCGAGGCGGGCACCATCGACACCCGTACCCCGTTCAGGGTCACCGTGCCACCCTTGTTGAACCCCACGGTCTCGATCTCTTCGGCTTCGCTCCAATAGCCCATCAGATCGTATTGACCCACCACCGGCACCTTGAGCAGGCGCGCCAGCGGCAGCACATCGACCACATGGTCGAAATGGGTATGGGTCAGCAGGATATGGGTGGCACCACTGACGGCGGCGTCGTGCTGATCCTCGGCCAGGGTAGGGTTGCCATTGAGCCAGGGATCGACCAGCAGCACGGCGTCGCCGCTCTCGATCCGGAAACTGCCATGTCCCAGCCAGATGATCTTCATGTGTCTTTCTCCCTGATATGTCTTGGTTTCACCCTAGCATCCGCTAAATGAAAATCCATGGATTGGTTGCGCGAAATCGACGGCTATTGCGAAAGGCTGGGGCCGGGATACTGGGCCGAGCCGGTGAACGCTGTGACCAACCTTGCCTTTGTGCTGGCGGCCATGCTGATGTGGCGGCGTACGCGGGGCGCGCGTGACGGGGTCGAGGCGGCGCTGATCGCCGTGCTGGCGCTGATCGGTCTGGGCAGTTTCCTGTTTCACACTTATGCGCAGGTCTGGGCCGCACTGGCCGATACGCTGCCTATCGTGGCCTATGTGCTGATCTACATCTATGCGATCAACCGCGCCGGGTGGGGCCTGCGCTCGCCGCAGGCGCTGCTGTTGACGGGCGGCTTCTTTCCGTATGCCGCTGCTACGGTGCCGCTGTTCGGATTGTTTCCGGGCCTCGGTGGGTCGGCGGCCTATGCGCCGATCCCGTTTCTGATCCTGATCTATGCCGCCCTGTTGCACCGCCGGGCGCCCGCGCTGGCACGTGGTCTGGCGCTGGGCGCGGGGATCCTGATCGTCTCGATCACCTTCCGGGCGCTGGACGATCCGTTGTGTGTGGGCTGGCCTCTTGGCACCCATTTCCTCTGGCATCTGCTGAACGCGCTCATGCTGGGCTGGATGATCGAAGTCTATCATCGTCATCGGCGCGGAATCTGAGTCTGTCGTTTCCGGGATTGACGGCGCTTGATCGGGCCGCCGATATGGGCCGCTGAAACAGGGAGAGGTGGATATGGGCGATCTGACGGCAGATGTTCTGGTGATCGGCGGCGGTACCGCGGGCTTTGGCGCGGCGGTGGCAGCGGGGCGGCTGGGGCTCGATGTGGTGCTGCTCGAAGCGGGGACCAAGGTGGGCGGGGTCATGGCGTTCTGTCCCGGCATGCCCTGGGGCGCGGCCTATCCTCAGGATGAGAGCATAGGCGGGCTGATGCAGGAACTGACCGAACGGCTGATGGCGATTGACCCGCCGATGGCCGAGAAGCGGCCCTGCACGCTGGAAAACTTCGGCCCCGAGATCCAGTACGATCACGACGCTGCCACCACGATGTTGTTCGAGATGCTGGAAGAGGCGGGCGTGCGGGTGTTCCTGGGCGCGGTGGCCTTTGCCCCGCTGATGGAGGGGGACCGCATCGCCGCGGTCGAGTTCTTTGACCGGCGCGGACCGCAGCGGATTGCGGCGCAGATCGTGATCGACTGTTCCGGCGATGGTGACATCTCGGCCAAGGCAGGCGTGCCCTTCACGCTGGGCGACGGGCAGGGCAACATGATGGCGGTGACGCTGTCCTTTTTCATGGAAGGCGCGGACTGGGACCGGGTATTTGCCGAGAACGATCCCTATTTCCGCCGCTACGCCGCCAAGGGGATCGCCGAGGGGCGGCTGCACCCGCATCTGGCGCAGCTCTACCTGATGAAGGGGTTTCACCCCGGCACGGTCTTCTGCAACTCGGTCGCCATTCGCGGGGTGAATGGCACCGACCCCGCCGATGTGACCCGCGCGACGCAAGAGGGGCGGCGGCGTTGCCTGCAACTAGCTCAGTTCCTGCGTTCGGATGTGCCCGGGTTCGAGGCCGCGCATATGTCGCAGCTGGGTCCGACCGTGGGCGTGCGCGAGACCCGCAAGCTGGAAGGAGTGTACAAGGTCACCGGCGCCGATCTGGCGGCGGGCACCAAGTTTGCCGACGGGATCGTCGCCTGTGACAACCCGATCGACGACGTGATGCGCACCTCGAACCAGATGACCCATGACGCCATGGTCGAGCGCGGCGGCTATTACACCATCCCGTTCCGGTCGCTGTTGCCGAAAGCGGTTGCGAACCTGATGTTCGCGGGCCGTATCCTGTCGGCTGACCTGGTAGCCTTTGCCTCGGTTCGGGGGATGCCGCAATGCATGGCGATGGGACAAGCCACCGGAACGGCGGCGCACCTGGCGATTCGTGACGGCGTGCCGGTGCAGCAGGTGGATACCGCCGAACTGGTGAGGCTGTTGTCAGAGCAGGGGGTTTCGCGTCTTGCGCTATGATGCTGGATTGATCAAACTCCCTAAATGGCAACGTTTTTGAATTTTCCATGCCCAAAAGTTCAAGTATAGGCATCATTCGTTCAATCGTTTGAACGATCTGTCGTATCGCTTGAACGTCTGAACATTCACGGCAGCGGCCTCGTGATGCAGTTTCCTGACACACCCGCCAGTCAACTGGTCGGGCGATATCAGTCAACCGAAAGGAAACCAAACGATGTCTCGCATGATCACCTTTACCGCCGCTGCCCTGTCGGCCCTGCTCGCCTTTGGCCCTGCCATGGCCGCCGACGAAATCAACGTGGTGCCCGGCCTGACCGCCGCTGGCGCGCCGTTGGGCCTGCATGGCTCGGACCCGGTCGCGCTGCTCGACAAGGGCAAGAACCGCGAAGGCAGCGCCGCGCATACCGCCGTGCATGACGGCGTGGCCTATTATTTTGCCTCCGAGAAGAACCTCAAGGCGTTCCAGGCCAACCCCGATCACTACTCCGTGCAGAACGGCGGATTCTGCACCTTTGGCGTCTCTGTGGGCAAGAAGTTCGACGGCGACCCGAACTATGCCGCCGTGGTCGATGGCAAGCTCTATGTCTTCCTGAACGAAGAGATCTACAAGATGTTCGAGAAGGACAAGGCCGGAACCATCGCCAAAGCGGCGGCCAACTGGACCAAGATCGAGCACAAGGCGGCCAAGGATCTCTGACCCACCCGCTTCCCGGATCGGCCCGTGCGAACCCTTGCGCGGGCCGTTTGGTTTTGGTCGCTTGACCTTTGCCGCGCGCGCCGGTCATCTGCCCTGATGCGCAGGGAGTGAGCGATGACGGCGGCGATTATGACCGACAGGGCGCGGCGCGCCGGGATCGCGGGTGCGATAGCCTGCACCACCATCTTTGCGCTGACCGTTGGCCTCAGCTTTCCGCTCTTGTCGCTGGTGCTGGAGGATCAGGGTATCAGCGAGGCGGCCATCGGGGTCAACGCGGCGATGACGCCGCTGGGCATTATGATCGCCTCGCCCTTTTACCCGCGCCTGATCGAGCGCTTCGGCAGTTGGCAGGTGGCCATCGGCTCGCTGCTGCTGTCGGCGCTGCTGATCCTGTCGCTGGGGCTGACCCGCTCCTTTGGCGCGTTTCTGGTGCTGCGGCTGATGCTGGGCATGGCCGATGTGGGCATCTTCATTGTGTCGGAAACCTGGATCAACCAGTTGGCCCGCCCCGAGACGCGCGGCCGGGTGGTGGGCATCTATGCCACCGCGCTGTCGGTGGGGTTTGGCGCGGGGCCGTTCACGTTGGCGCTGATCGGGTTCCAGAGCTTCACCCCATTTGCCGTCGGCGCGGCGTGCTGTGTCCTGGCCATCGGCGTGGTGCTGGCGGTGCGCGCCCATGCGCCGGACGTCTCGGACGAGGCGCCAGTGTCGCCGCTGGGGTTCCTGCGACGGGCGCCGACCCTGCTGGCGGCAATCTGCGTCTACGCCTTTTGGGAGGGCACGATGCTGTCGCTGTTCCCGGTCTTTGGCCTGGCGGCGGGGCTGACGGTGGCGGTGGCGACCTCGGCCCTGTCGGTGGCGTTCCTGGGCAATACGGTGTTGCAGATCCCCATCGGATGGCTGTCGGACCGGACCTCGCGCCGGCAGGTGATGGTGCTCTGTGCCCTGCTGACCGCGCTGGGCGCGCTGCTTTTGCCCGGCCTGCCTGACCGGCTGCCCTTGTTCCTGGGCGTGCTCTTTTTCTTTGGCGCCACGGCGGGCGGCATTTATACGATGGCGATGTCGGAACTGGGCGACCGGTTCAGCGGCAGTGACCTGGTAGCGGGCAATGCCGCCTTTGCGATCGCCTTTGGCATGGGCGGGCTGCTGGGCGGGCCGATCACCGGTGCTGCGATGCAACTGACCGGCAATGGCGGTTTTGCCGGGGTTCTGGCGTTGATTTTCGCGGCAATGGCGGCGCTGGCCTATCTGCGCAGGCGGCGCGGCTGACCACCGCCATTCCGTTGCCCTTGCGACCGCGCCCATGGGGCGGTAAATGCGGGCCTGACGCAGATGAGGGAAACCGATGTCGATTGACCAAAGCACCGCCGCCAAAGTGGCCAAGCTGGCCCGGATCAAGGTGGACGAAGAAGCGCTGCCTGCGCTCGCCGCCGAATTCAACACCATCCTCGGTTTCATCGAGCAGCTGAACGAGGTGGATGTCGAAGGCGTCGAGCCGATGGTCTCGGTCACGCCGATGCGGCTGAAACGCCGCGCCGACGGTGTGACCGATGGCAATCAGCAGGCCAAGGTCCTGTCCAACGCGCCCGACGCGCGCGAGGGGTTTTTCGCGGTTCCCAAGGTGGTGGAGTAAGACATGAGCGATCTGAACACGCTGACGCTGGCCCAGGCGCGCGATGCGCTGCGCAAGGGAGAGACCACCTCGGTCGCGCTGACCGAAAGTTGCCTTGCCGCCATCGAGGGGGCAGGGGCGCTCAACGCCTTTGTCCACAAGACCCCCGAGATCGCGCTGGAGCGTGCGAAAGCTGCCGACGCGCGGCTGCAAACGGGCGATGCGCCCAAGATGTGCGGCCTGCCGATCGGCATCAAGGACCTGTTCTGCACCAAGGGCGTGCCGAGCCAGGCGGCCAGCCGTATCCTTGAAGGGTTCAAGCCGGAATACGAATCCACCGTCAGCCAGCAACTGGCCGACGCCGGTGCCGTCATGCTGGGCAAGCTCAACATGGACGAATTTGCAATGGGTTCGTCCAACGAGACCTCGTGCTATGGCAATGCGGTCAACCCCTGGCGCCGTGGCAATGACGACGCGGCGCTGACGCCGGGCGGCTCGTCCGGTGGCTCCGCCGCTGCAGTGGCCGCCGATCTGTGCCTGGCGGCGACCGGCACCGACACCGGCGGCTCGATCCGCCAGCCTGCCGCCTTTGTCGGCATCACCGGCATCAAACCGACCTATGGTCGCTGCTCGCGCTGGGGCATCGTCGCCTTTGCCAGCTCGCTGGATCAGGCCGGGCCGATGACCAAGGATGTGCGCGACGCCGCCATCATGCTCGAGGCGATGTGTGGCCACGACCCCAAGGATTCGACCAGCGCCGATCTGGCCGTGCCCGATTTTGAGGCCATGCTGACCGGCGATATCCGCGGCAAGGTGATCGGCATCCCGCGCGAATACCGCATGGATGGCATGCCCGAAGAGATCGAGGCTCTTTGGCAGCAGGGCACAGAGATGCTGCGCGCCGCCGGGGCCGAGATCCGCGACATCTCGCTGCCGCATACCAAATACGCGCTGCCCGCCTATTACGTGATCGCGCCTGCCGAGGCCTCGTCGAACCTCGCCCGCTATGACGGGGTGCGCTATGGCCACCGCGCCAAGCTGGCGCAGGGCGACGGCATCACCGAGATGTACGAGAAAACCCGCGCCGAAGGGTTCGGACACGAGGTGCAGCGCCGGGTTATGGTCGGCACCTACGTGCTCTCGGCGGGCTTTTACGATGCCTATTACAACCGCGCCCGCAAGGTACGCAGCCTGATCAAGAAGGACTTCGAGGATGTCTTCGCCGCCGGTGTGGACGCGATCCTGACACCCGCCACCCCCTCGGCGGCCTTTGGCCTGGGCGAGATGGCGGATGCCGATCCGGTGCAGATGTACCTCAACGACGTGTTCACCGTCACCGTGAACCTCGCTGGCCTGCCCGGCGTGTCGGTACCCGCCGGGCTAGACAAGCAGGGGCTGCCGTTGGGCCTGCAATTGATCGGCCGTCCGTGGGAGGAAGGCGATCTGCTGAATACGGCCTATGCGCTGGAACAGGCGGCGGGCTTTGTGGCCAAGCCCGGAAAATGGTGGTAAACCTGTCGGCAAAGCAAAAGAGCAGGACGGCAACAATGCGCGTATTCTATCTTGTCCCCGTGATCGGGGTGCTTGCGGCTTGTGATCCGGCGGTGCCGGATTCGGCTGCCGGGGTTGGCTTCAACACACCTGAATATCAGGCCCAGCGCGACGCGGTGCTTCAGGGCCAGACGGTGACCGGCGATCCGCTGATCCCGCCCTCGGCGGTGTCCAGCGAAGGTTTGCCGCCCGCCGGATCCCCGGCGCTCGACCCAGCCACTGCGGTTCCGGTTCAGACCACCGCCCAGACTGCGTCCTATGTTCCGCAATCTGGTGACACAGCGGACGATATCGCCCGCGAAACCGCGGCAGCGCTGGCCGCCGCCAATGGCAATTCCGGCGTCGCCCCGGTCGAGGCCAGCCCCTCGAACCCGGCGCCCGCTCTGGTCAGCAATCCTAGTATCTCCGACGAGCAGGACTTCCAGGCCGTTGCCAGCCGCGAGTCGATTCAAAGCGATGCCGAACGTATCGCCCAGAATCGCGCCTCGTATCAGGTGGTCGCTCCCACTGCGCTGCCTCAGCGCGACGCGGATGGCAGCCCCAATGTGGTACAATACGCGCTGTCTACCAGCCACCCCAAAGGCACCCAGGTCTATAGCCGCGCCGGATTCAACCTCGCCGCCAAGGCCGAGCGCAATTGCGCCGCCTTCCCCTCGCCCGACCAGGCCCAGATCGAGTTCCTGTCCAACGGTGGTCCGCAGCGCGACCGCAAGGGGCTGGATCCTGATGGCGATGGCTATGCCTGTGGTTGGGATCCGGCGCCGTTCCGTCGCGCGGTGCAGAACTAGGGCGCGTGACCCCGCACTGGCACCCTTCGCCCAATTACGGACCCCGCCGCGACGGGCTGACCCCGTCGCTGGTGGTGCTGCATTATACCGCCATGGACAGCGCCAAGGCGGCGCTTAAGCGGCTCTGCGACCCAGAGGCCGAGGTATCGGCCCATTACCTGATCGGTGCCGATGGCACCCTCTGGCAGATGGTGGACGAGGCCGACCGGGCCTGGCATGCAGGGGTTGGGGAATGGCAGGGGCTGGGTGACATCAATTCGCGCTCCATCGGCATCGAACTCGACAATCGCGGCGATCACCCGTTCTCGGCACCACAGATGGCCACGCTTGACGGCCTGCTGGGAGATATCTTGCGCCGCTGGGCGATCCGACCCGCAGGCGTGATCGGTCATTCCGACATGGCGCCCGGTCGCAAATGCGATCCCGGCCCGCGATTCGACTGGGCCCGCCTCGCCCGGCTTGGTCTCGCCGAGACGTCGGGAAGCGGGTCATGCGCCGAGGACCCCACACCCGAGCACCTGCGCACCGCCGCCCGCGCGGCGGGCTTTACCGCGCCTGCCGATGACAAGGCGCTGCTGGCGGCCCTGCGCCTGCGCCACCGCCCTTGGGGCCGTGGCCCGCTCTGCGCTGCCGATCTGGCCGCCTTGCCCCTTCATTCCGCGCAAAATACTCCGGGGTGAATTGGCCGCAGGCCAAGAGGGGCAGCGACCCTTTTCCGCCCGCCTCTTGACCTCCCCCCCGTCAGCGCCTAACTGCGATCTCGCGCGGAGGGCCGGATGGCCGCGTGGGGGGCGACCCCCGCGAGGAAAGTCCGGACTCCATGAAGCAGCGGTGCCGGGTAACGCCCGGGCGGGGAGACCCGACGGAAAGCGCCACAGAGAACAGTCCGCCGCGCAGGTCGCGGCAAGGGTGAAACGGTGGGGTAAGAGCCCACCGCGCCCCTGGCAACAGGGGCGGCACGGCAAGCCCCACCGGGAGCAATGCCAAATAGGACCCCCGCGCGGGACGCGTCGGTTTCGGCCGATACCTCCGCTAGGCCGCTTCAGCCGAGAGGGGTCGGGTTGGCAGCTTGAGGCGCCTGGTAACAGGCGCCCCAGAGGAATGGTCATCGAAGGGGGCAACCCCGGAACAGAATCCGGCTTACAGGCCCTCCGCGCGCATTTTCCCGGGCTCGCCCTATTGACTCGGCCTGCACGCCGGGTAAAAGCGCAGCCTCAGGAAAGAATTCAACCGAAAGGCCCCTGCCTTTTCGGACGCAGGAGATAACCATGGCGAAGCCGACGACCATCAAGATCCGTCTGAACTCGACCGCGGGCACGGGCCACTTCTATGTGACCAAGAAGAACGCGCGTACGATGACCGAAAAAATGACCGTGCGTAAGTACGATCCGGTTGTGCGCAAGCATGTCGAGTACAAGGAAGGCAAGATCAAGTAATCTTGTTCCTTCTGAAAGTATGACGGGGCCGCTCCTTCTGGAGCGGCCTTGTTCGTTTTAACATGGGGACGGTGCACGGGTCGCTTGCTTTTGCGGGTCCGGCAGGGCTAGGCTTGCAGCGTCTGCCACCAAACCCATGACGGTCATGAAGAAAATCCTGCTGCCCGCCCTTGCCCTTATGTCCCTGTCCGCCTGCGCCAGCCTGTGGCACCGCGAGGGGGTCGGGTTCACCGGTATCGACGGCGAGCCCAAGACCTTTACCGCTGAAAAGGGTTCGGCCGATTACGTGGCCCGCCGCCTCAGCGTACCGGCAGAACTTGCTGGCAAGCCGGTTCAGCGTCTGCGCAGCGAGAAGGGCGATATCGCAAGCCTGGCAGGTGTCGCCATCGCCGCCGGAGGGCGCAGCCCTCAGACCGCCGTCGAGGTTGGAAGCGGAACGCTCGACCTGTTTCTCAGCACGGTCGAAGTGAACAATGTGCTCTTTGCGGTTCTGCGTACGCAGGAGGACGGGATCGACCGCCTGCCCGAGGGCGCGGATGCCGCCTTTGCCCAGTCGGTCCCGCGCCTGACGGGCTGTCTGGCCGGTGTGCAGGTCTATCAGGCGGGTTCCGCCAAGCGGACCACCGGGCTGGCAGTGCCGCTCGACTGCCGCTGAGCGAAACTACGGCGCGCAACGAGAAAGGGCGGGGAAACCCCCGCCCTTCGCAGTTCTGGATGTTGCCTGTCTTATTCGCGGTTGCCCAGCAGTTGCAGCAGGAACATGAACATGTTGATGAAGTCCAGATAGAGGCTCAGCGCACCCATGATGGCGGCTTTGCCCAGCCATTCCTGGTCGCCCGAATGGGCCATCTGCAGATAGGTGGTCTTGATGTTCTGGGTGTCATAGGCGGTGAGGCCGGCAAAGATCAGCACACCGATCACCGAGATCGCAAAGGTCATCGCGGACGAGGCCACGAAGATGTTGATTACCGATGCGACGACCAGCCCGATCACGCCCATCAGCAGGAAGGTCCCCATGGCGCTGAGGTCCTTCTTGGTCGTGTAGCCGTAAAGCGACAGACCGGCAAAGGCGATCGCGGTGACCAGGAAAACCTGAATGATCGATTGACCGGTGAAGATCAGGAAGATCGAGCTGAGAGACAGGCCCATCACCAGGGCGAATACGTAGAAGATGAGCTGTGCGGCGGCAGCCGACAACCGGTTCACGGCTGCGCCGAAGCCAAAGACAAAGGCCAGCGGGGCAAACATGATCACCCATTTCAGCGGCGAGGCATAAAGCGAATAGCCGATCTGGGTCAGGTATTTGTCGGCGCTGAGCTGGGCTACAGCGGCGCTGGGATCAGTGGTCACCGCCAGCCCCGAGATTGCCCAGGCGGCAGCAAAGGTGATCAGCATGCCCACGGACATCGTACCGTAGACCTTGTTCATGTGGGCGCGCAGACCCTCGTCGATCTGGGCGGCGCGCAAACCGGCAGTGGACCGGATCGTGTCGAATTGAGCCATTTGGGTCTCCCTGAAATCAAACTCGGGCCGCAAGGGCTACCCTGCGGCATTCCCGTCAAATATCGGAGAGCAGCCCCGTGAATTCAAGTATTTCCGAGTCGGATTTACGCTCAAACCGCCCGAAAAAATGGCCCGCGCGGGGCGGGCCAAGGCAGGGGAAGAGCTGAAGCGGCTATTCCGGCTTATTTCAGCCAGTGATGCGGGGCATCCCAGAACGGTCTCGCGGCCTCGGTCCGGGCCTCGGCGCGGGTGATCCCCATGTCTTCGAGCGCCCGGTCGTCGAGGTGCCGTAACTCCTGACGTTGGCGGCGCAGCGCCAGAAGGTCGTAGAATACGGCAAGCCGGGATCGGGGTGCGGGCCGGCAGGGGTGCGAGGCGGTGACAAAGGCCATGACGTGTCCTTTCTGATTTCGTGATGTGAGTTCGGGTGACAATCAATTTCCTTGATAGATATGGTGGGATGTGCTTCATTATGGAAACGAATGTTTTTGAACTCGTCCATCAAGGTTTGGAATGATACGCAATCTCGACATCACAACCCTGCGCAGTTTCGTGGCCGTGGCCGACAGTGGCGGCGTCACGCGGGCCGCCGGGTTCCTGCACCTAACGCAGTCGGCGGTCTCCATGCAGATAAAGCGGCTGGAGGAACTCTTGGATCTGCAACTGCTGGACCGCAGCGGGCGCGGCATTGCGCTGACCGCCTCGGGTGAGCAACTGCTGGCCTATGCCCGCCGTATGGTGGCGATGAATGACGAGGTGATCGCACGGCTGACCGATCAGGCCTTTGAGGGCGAGGTGGTGCTGGGCGTGCCGCATGATATCGTCTATCCGGCGATCCCGCGCGTGCTCCAACAGTTCAACGCCGCTTATCCGCGGGTGCGGGTGCAACTCTTGTCCTGCTATACCTCCTGGCTGAAAGAGCAGTACGAACGTGGCGAATGCGACGTGATCCTGACCACCGAACCGGGGGGTGGCGATCATTGCGAGACGATTGCGGAACTGCCCCTGCGCTGGATCGGCGCGGCGGGGGGCTCGGCCTGGCGGCAACGGCCGCTGAAACTGGCGCTGGGACGGCGCTGTCTGTTCCGTGCCAGCGTGATCGCGGCGCTGGATGCGGCGAATATCCCCTGGGAGCTGTCGGTCGAGACCGAGAACGACCGCACCATCGAGGCGACCGTGTCGGCCGATCTCGCGGTGCATGCGATGCTGGAAGGCACTGCCGCGCCGCATCTGGCGCAGATCGAGTCCGATACGCTGCCGGTGCTGCCCTCGCACAAGATCAACCTTTACGGCGGCAAGGACGGCAAGGGACAGATCGTCGATGCCCTGGTCGACCTGGTCCGCCAGAACTTTGCCAAGATGGGCAACGGCCATCTGCGCGCGGTAAGCTGAGTGATCGCTGCCAAGCGGTGCGCCTGCGGCGCAAGACGATATCTCGTCGTCGTGCCTCCTCCTCGGCACGTGTCGCGCCGCGACATGCCACCGCCAAGACAGAGTATGTGGCGGCGGTGGACGCCTCCGGCGGGAGTATTTGCGACCAGAAAGAAGCGGCTGTCAGGGGGTGATGACGACCTTGCCGGTGGCGGTTCGGCTGCGCAGGAGCTCCAGCCCTTCGGCGGCGCGTTCGAGGGGCAGGACATGGCTGACATGCGGGTGCAGGCGCCCCTGCTCGTACCAGTCGAGCAGGGTCTGGAAGCTGTCCCGGATTACCTCGGGGCGGAACTTCAGATAACCACCGATGTAGAAACCGATCACGGTGAGATTCTTGACCAGCAGGTGATTGGCGGGGATCTGCGGCACCTCGCCGCCGGCAAAGCCGATGGGCAGCAGCCGCGCCTCGGGATTGGCGGCGCGGAAGGCGGCCTTGAAAACATCGCCCCCGATCGCGTCATAGACGACATCGACGCCGCCCAGATCGAGCAGGCGGGTGCGCAGATCTTCGTTGGCGTCAATCAGGATATCGGCTCCGGCCTGGCGGGCGATCTCGAGCTTGTCTGCGCCACGGGCCTGCGCGATCACCCGCGCACCCATGAGTTTGCCGATCTCGACCGCGGTCAGCCCCACACCGCCGGCCGCACCCGTGACCAGGAGAGTCTCGCCCGGTTGCAGGCGGGCGCGGTGATCGAGCGCCATATGGCTGGTGCCATAGGCAATCTGGAAGGCGGCGGCATGTTCGAAACTCATGGCGTCAGGCAGGGGCAGGGCACGGTCCGCGTCGAAAACCCCGTGCTCGGCCAGTCCGCCCTGGCCTGCGTAGACCGCGATTCGGTCGCCGATATTCAGGTGTGAAACACCGGCTCCGAGCGCGCTGATCGTGCCTGCAACCTCCATTCCCAGGGTGAAAGGCGCGGCCGGGGTATCCTGATAGGTGCCCTTCTGCATCAGCAGATCCGCGAAATTCAGACCACAGGCGCGAATATCGATCCGCACCTGGCCCGGCCCCGGTTCGGGCACCGGTTGGTCGATCAGTTGCGCGGGGGTGCCGGCGCTTTGCACGGTGAATGAGCGCATTGCCGCTTCCTCTTGATTTTCGGACATAAAGACTGACCGAGGCGCCGGTGTCAAACTGCGGTGGGACAGGCGGGGGCTTGGGCGTCGTATCGCGGTTCTGCGAGTTCCCTTGCATTACCTTTCAGGAGTTGTATCGGTGGTTTTGCGCCACAACCTAGGGTGAAGTGGTGCGCCCTGCGTTCAACCAGCTTGAATTTAGTTGCGAATTTCGGCATATTCCTAGCCGGTGCGGTTCGGGTCGCTCAACGATATTAGGGAAAAATTAAACGGCCGTGTCAGATGGTTGTGACAGGCTGTGCCCTTTGTGCCGATGCCCGGGCGGTTGTCTGTGTAACAGAGGAGAAATCGAATGACCCATCCTGTCGACGTTCACGTGGGCAAGCGCGTGCGACACCGCCGCTGGTTGATCGGCATGACCCAGCAACAACTGGCCGAGCAGGTCGGCATCAAGTTTCAGCAGATCCAGAAATATGAGACCGGGGCCAATCGAGTCAGCGCGTCCCGCCTATGGGATATCGCCGAAGCGTTGGACGTTCCGGTCAGCTTCTTCTTCGAAGGACTGGAGGAGGCCGACAAGGAGGTCGCCGAAAAGCCGAGCGTGCCCGCGGACCTGATGGGGGACAAAGAGGCGCTGGACCTTGTGCGCTCCTATTATGCCATCCCTGAAAACCAGCGTCGGCGCCTGTTCGAACTGGCCCGTGTGCTGAGCGACGTGGCCTGAGCCGCGCCAGCATATTGCAAATTTGAGCGGCGGGTGGCAATGCATCGTCATGAAACCTGCTGACTTCTCCGATCTTGAAATCGCCGAAAAACTGGCTGATGCCGCCCGTGCGGCGATTATTCCCTATTTTCGTCGGGTTGATCTTGGCGCCGAAAACAAGCTGGACACCGGCTTCGATCCGGTGACCGAGGCGGATCGTGCCGCAGAATTGGCAATGCGCGATATCCTGGCCCAGTTGCGTCCCGACGACGGTATCCATGGTGAGGAGTTCGATGCGGTCGAGGGGCGAACGGGCCGCGTCTGGGTCCTTGACCCGATTGATGGCACGCGTGGCTTTATCTCGGGCACGCCGACCTGGGGGGTCTTGATCGCCCTGTCGGATGCGCGGGGCCCGTTTCTTGGCATCGTGGACCAGCCCTACATCCGCGAACGTTTTGTCGGAACGCCCGAGGGCGCCTATGTGACCGGACCGCTGGGACGGCAGGCATTGGCCACGCGGCAAGGCACCGATCTGTCCGATGCGGTCCTGTTCACCACCTTTCCTGAACTTGGCAGCACCGAAGAAGAGGCGGCGTTCCGTGCCGTGTCGAGCCGGGTCAAGCTGACCCGCTACGGCATGGATTGCTATGCCTATGCTTTGCTGGCTGCGGGACTGGTTGATCTGGTTATCGAGGCGGGGCTGAAGGCGGTGGATATCCAGGCGCCCATCGCCTTGATCGAGGCCGCAGGCGGCATCGTCACCGATTGGCGTGGTGGCCCCGCGCATGAGGGCGGACGGGCCCTTGCGGCGGCCAATCCGCAGCTTCACAGCGCCGCGTTGGAGTTCCTGAGCGGGGTCTGAGGGTCTTGCATCCGACCAGCGCCGGGCCTAGCATTCCTCTAGCCGGTTCTTGAGCCCGTTTTCCGCCGGCCTGACACACTTCCTATGAAGCGGGCCCGACAGGGGAAGTGTGCAACATGACCGAACATCTGATTCGAAATGCCGATACCATTCTGACAATGGATGCGGGCTGCCGAGAGCTGGCCGGCGAGGATATCCTGATCCGCGACGGGGTCGTAGTCGCGATCGGGCCGAACCTCGCCACGGTGGGCGAGGTGCACGAGGCACGCGGTTGCGTGGTGACACCCGGTCTGGTGAACACCCATCACCACCTCTACCAAAGCCTGACCCGCGCGGTGCCGGGCGGGCAGGACGCGCTGCTCTTTGGTTGGCTCAAGACGCTCTATCCGATCTGGGCGCGCTTCGGGCCCGAGGAGATGTTTGTCTCGGCCCAGATCGGGCTGGCGGAACTGGCGCTCTCGGGCTGCACGCTCAGTTCCGATCACCTCTACCTCTACCCCAACGGCGCGTGGCTGGACGACACCATCGCCGCCGCGACCGAGCTTGGCCTGCGCTTTCACCCCACAAGGGGGGCCATGAGCATCGGCGAAAGCGCGGGCGGCCTGCCGCCCGATACGCTGGTCGAGGGTGAGGCCGCGATCCTGGACGACATGATCCGGGTGGTCGATGCCTTTCATGACGCGGGCGAGGGCAGTATGTGCCGCGTGGGCCTTGCCCCCTGTTCGCCCTTTTCGGTCAGCCGCGAGCTGATGCGCGACGCCGCCCTGCTGGCGCGCGACAAGGGCGTGATGCTGCACACCCATCTGGCCGAGAATGACGAGGATATCGCCTATAGCCTGGCGCAGTTCGGCTGCCGCCCCGGCCAATATGCCGAGGATCTGGGCTGGACCGGCCCGGATGTCTGGCATGCCCATTGCGTGAAGCTGGACGGGGCCGAGATCGACCTCTTCGCCCGCTCGCGTACGGGCGTTGCCCATTGCCCCTGTTCCAACTGTCGGCTGGGCAGCGGCATCGCCCCGGTCCGTGCGATGCGCGACGCGGGCGTGCCGGTGGGGCTGGGGGTCGATGGCTCGGCGAGCAATGACAGCGGCAACCTGATGGGTGAGGCGCGGCAGGCGATGCTGTTGCAACGGGTCGCGCGGGGCGCCGATGCCATGTCGGCCCGCGAGGCGCTGGAGATCGCCACCCGCGGCGGCGCCGATGTGCTGGGCCGCCCCGATTGCGGTCGGCTCGAGGTGGGCAAACGCGCCGATATCGCGGTCTGGGATGTCTCGGGCATCAACAGCGCTGGCAGCTGGGACCCCGCCGCGCTGCTGCTGGCCGGGCCGACCCGAGTCAGGCACCTGTTTGTCGAAGGCCGCCAGATCGTGCGCGACGGCCAGATAACCACGATCGACCTGCCGCGCATGATCGAACGGCAAAACGGTCTCGCCCGCGCGCTGATGGGCTGAACCCCTTCATTTCGCAAAAAAATACTCCCGCCGGAGGCAAAGATTTTTCGACGAAAAATCTTTCGCCCGCCGAGAGGGCGGTCAGACTCTTCTGCCGCCGATCCAGACTTCGGCAATGGCGCGGTCATCGCCCATCATGATGGTCGGGAACAGTGCCTCCCACAGGTCGTCTGCCACCGCGCTCCGCTGGGCGATGCCGGGGGTCGAGGCGAGGTCTAGCACCACCAGATCGGCCTCCATCCCCGCTGCGATATTGCCGATCTGGTGATCCATCCGCAGCGCCCGGGCCGAGCCCTGTGTGGCCAGCCAGATCAGTTGCGCAGCATGGAGCGGCACGCCGCGCAACTGGCCGATCTCATAGGTCGCCGCCATGGTGCGCAGCATCGAAAAGCTGGACCCGCCACCAGTATCGGTTGCCAGCCCGATCCGCTGCCCCTCACCCATCAGCCCGGCCATGTCGAACAGGCCCGACCCGATGAACGTGTTCGAGGTCGGGCAATGGATCAGCCCGGCGCCATGCTCGCGCAGCCGGTCGCGCTCGCGCCTCTCCAGGTGGATGGCATGGCCATAGAGCCCGCGCCCGCCTAAAAGCCCATGCTGCTCGTAGGTGTCCAGGTAATCGCGCGCCTCGGGGTAGAGGCCCTTGACCCATTCTATTTCGTCGGTCTGCTCGCTCAGGTGGGTCTGCATCAGGCAATCGGGATGCTCGGCCCAGAGCGCGCCCATCGCATCCAGCTGTTCAGGCGTCGAAGTGGGCGAAAACCGGGGCGTGATCGCATAGGAGATCCGGTCGACCCCGTGCCACTTCTGCAAAAGTGCCCTGGACTGGTCATAGGCGCTTTGCGCCGTGTCGCGCAGGAATTCGGGCGCGTTGCGGTCCATACAGGTCTTGCCCGCGACCACCCGCTGCCCGCGCGCCTGCGCCTCGGCAAAGAAGGCCTCCACGCTCTCGGGATGGATGGTGCAGAAACTGCACATGGTGGTGGTGCCATGCGACGCCGTCAGATCCAGATAGCGCGCGGCGATCTCGGAGGCATAGGCCGGATCGGCGAACTTGCGCTCCTCGGGAAAGGTATAGGTGTTGAGCCAGTCGATCAGGCGCTTGCCCCAACTCGCGATCATCGCGGTCTGGGGATAATGCACATGCGCATCCACGAATCCGGCCAGGACGACACGCGACCCGTGGTCGATCTCACTCGCCCCCGGTGCCGCTCTGCGCATCGCCTCCAGCGTGCCGACGGACGCGATATGCGAGCCGTCGATCAGAACCGCCTCGTCAACCCGCACCGCATCCGCGGGCGCGTCTTCGAACGGGGAGCGGGCAAAGGACAGGACTTGTCCCCTGAGGATCGTCTTGCCGGTCATGGTCCGCTTCTCCTTCGCTCGGTACAAAACGGACGCTACCCTAGAACATTCGCGCCGCGGCGGTAAATTGTGGCATTGTCATTGTTTTCTGATAGCTGCTTCTTCAAATTTGCGGCCAATTGGCATAGGGCGTAGCCATGACACCAGGTATCGACACACCCGATCTTGAAAAGCCCCGTGAAGAGGATGCTTATGAGATCGACCTCGATCTCGTGGCCGAGATTCTCGAGGCGGTCGAAGAAGAAAATCGAGACCGCCTGATCGAGTTGATGGAGCCGCTGCATGCGGCCGACATCGCCGACCTGCTCGAGCAGATCAATACCTTCGACCGGGCTCAGCTGATCCGGCTCTACGACCGCGAATTCGATGGTGAGATCCTGTCGGAACTCGATGAGGGCATCCGCGAAGAGGTCGTGCGCCTGCTCAACCCCGACGTTCTGGCCGAAGCGGTGCGTGAGCTGGACAGCGACGATGTGGTCGACCTGCTTGAAGACCTCGAAGAGAGCGATCACGAAACCATCCTCGACGCGTTGGAAGATGCCGACCGGGTCGCGGTTGAACAGGCGCTGGCCTATCCTGAAGGCTCTGCCGGGCGTCTGATGCAGCGCGAGGTGGTGATGGCCCCGGAACATTGGTCGGTGGGCGAGGTCATCGACTTCATGCGCGGCTCGGACGACCTGCCGGACCAGTTCTATCACGTGGTTCTTGTCGACCCGCGCTTGCATCCGGTGGGCAATGTGACGCTGGGTCGGATCATGTCGGCCCGGCGCGAGGTGCCGCTGAGCACGCTGGCCGAAGAGACCTTCCAGATTATCCCCGCCGATCAGGATGAAGAGGACGTGGCCTATGCGTTCAACCAGTATCACCTGATCTCGTCCCCGGTGGTGGACGCCGAAGGGCGGCTGGTGGGCGTGATCACCATCGACGACGCCATGATCGTGCTGGACGAAGAGCATGAGGAAGACATCCTGCGCCTGGCCGGTGTCGGTGAAAGCAGCCTCTCGGACACTGTGCTGGAAACCACGAAACAGCGCCTACCCTGGCTGGCGGTGAACCTGGCGACGGCGATCCTGGCCTCGCTGGTGATCTCTATCTTCGAAAGCACGATTGCCAACGTGGTGGCGCTGGCCGTGCTGATGCCGATCGTCGCCTCGATGGGCGGCAATGCCGGCACCCAGAGCCTGACGGTGGCGGTGCGGGCGCTGGCGACCCGCGACCTGACCGGGTCCAACCTGGGCCGGGTGCTGCGGCGCGAGGTTTTGGTGGGGCTGGTCAATGGCGCGGTCTTTGCAGTGGTCATGGGGATTGTCGGCCATGTCTGGTTCGGCCTGCCGCTGCTGGGCCCGGTGATCGCTGCCGCAATGGTCGTCAATCTGGTCGTGGCCGGGCTTGCCGGTGCCGGGATTCCGGTGCTTCTTGAAAAGGTCGGGATCGACCCGGCGCTGGCCTCGGGCACCTTCGTGACCACGGTAACGGATGTTGTCGGGTTCTTTGCCTTTCTGGGGCTGGCTTCCGTCTTTCTGCTCTAGGAGGGGTCATGGACGACCTGACCGCGATCAAGGCCGCCGCGCGCAAGGCCGCCTTTGCCCGCCGCAAGGTGGCATTCGATAGCCACCCGGCCGGGGCGGCGGGACGGCTTTCAGAGGTGCTGGCCGGCTATCGCGGCGTGCCGCTGTCCGGCTACATGCCGATCCGGACCGAAATCGACCCGCTGCCCGCCATGGCCGAGGCGGCGGCGCATGGCCCCGTCGGGGTGCCGGTGATCCAGGGCGCGGGTCTGCCCCTGCGGTTTTCGCTGTGGTCGCCCGAGGGCGCGCTGCGCGAAGGCCCGTTCGGCGCCATGGTGCCCGAGACCGACGACTGGATGGAACCCGAGATCCTGATCGTGCCGCTGGTGGCCTTTGACGCGCGCGGCGGCAGGCTAGGATATGGCGGCGGGTTCTATGACCGCACGCTTGAGGGGCTGCGCGCCAAACGCGGAACGCTTGCCATCGGATTCGCCTTCGACGCGCAAGAGGCCGAGGCGCTGCCGCTGGAACCAACCGACCAGCCGCTCGACATGGTGGTGACCGAAAGCCGCGTGCTGAGCTTCTGATCTTTGCGAGGCTCCGCCTCGCGCTCCGGAGTATTTCGGACCAGAAAAAAGCACGGTCCGCGCCGCTCTTCATTTCGCCGCAAATACTCCGGGGGAGACGCCGCAGGCGGCGGGGGCAGCGCCCCCTGCATTTTCCGGCTTGCCCTGAACCGCACCGCCTCATAGGACCGAAGGCATGAAGATACTGTTTCTTGGCGATGTGATGGGCCGCGCGGGGCGCAAGGCCGTGTGCGAACACCTGCCGCGATTGCGGGCAGAGTGGAAGCTCGATTTCGTGGTGGTCAATGGCGAGAACGCCTCGAATGGCATGGGTCTCTCGGGCGAGCATGCCAAGGCGCTGCTGGATGCGGGCGCCGATTGCCTGACGCTGGGCGATCATGCCTTCGACCAGAAGGACATGCTGCAATATATCGAGACCGAGCCGCGCATCATCCGGCCGATCAACTATGCCAAGGGTGCGCCGGGGCGCGGTCATCGGCTGTTCACCGCGCCGGGCGGACGCAAGGTGCTGGTGGCGCAGGTGTTGGGCCAGGTCTTTATGAAACGCCCCTATGACGATCCGTTCTCGGCGATCGAGCCGGTGCTGAAATCGCATCCGCGCGGCGGTCTGGCCGATGCGGTGATCGTCGACATGCATTGCGAGGCGACCTCGGAAAAGATGGCGATGGGCCATTACTGCGACGGGCGCGCCAGTCTGGTGGTGGGTACTCATACCCATGTGCCGACGGCCGATGCGATGGTGATGCCAGGCGGCACCGCCTATCTGAGCGATGCGGGCATGTGCGGCGATTACCATTCGGTGATCGGCATGGACAAGGCCGAGCCGATGCGCCGGTTCATCACCGGTATGGCCAAGTCTCGGTTCTCTCCGGCGCTGGGCGAGGCGACGGTCTCGGGCGTCTATGTCGAGACCGCACCGCAAGGGGGCGCCGCCACCCGCATCGCCATGGTGCGGGTTGGCGGGCAGTTGCAGCAATCGGGTCCGTGATCGCCCCGTCCCGGGGGCTGTACGCGCGGGCTTGCCGAAGCTCTGCCGATACGGGAAGATGCCAGCCGGCACTGTCGCCGGGCGCATTCGGGCAAGACTGACAAGAGATGCAATTCCTCCACCTGACCGATACCGCCGGCGCGCTGGTCACGCTGGCCATCGTGCTGACGATGTTCCTGCTTTTCCTGCGCGAGAGCTATCCGACCGAGGTCGTGGCCATTCTGGGGGTCTCGGCGATGCTGGTCACCGGCGTTCTGCCCTATGACGCGGCGCTGCCGGTGCTGTCCAACCCGGCCCCATGGACCATTGCGGCCATGTTCATCATCATGGGGGCGCTGGTCAGGACCGGCGCGTTGGATGCCTTTACCTCGATCGCGCAACGGCAGGCGCAGACCAACGCGCGCTTTGCCATCGGCATGTTGATGGCATTCGTGGTGATCGCCTCGGCCTTTGTGTCGAACACGCCGGTTGTGGTGGTGATGATCCCGGTCTTTGTGCAGATCGCGCGCACGCTGAACGTGGCGGCCTCGAAACTGCTGATCCCGCTCAGCTATGCGGCGATCCTGGGCGGTACGCTGACGCTGATCGGGACCTCAACCAACCTGCTGGTCGACGGGGTCGCGCGGGCCCAGGGCATGGCCGCCTTCAGCATTTTCGAGGTCACGCCGCTCGGCATCGCAGTGGTGGCCTGGGGCATGATCTATCTGCGTTTCGTCGCGCCCCGGTTGCTGCCCGAACGTGACAGCATGGCAACGCTGCTCAGCGACCGGTCGAAGATGAAGTTCTTTACCGAGGCGGTGATCCCGCCCGACAGCAACCTGATCGGGCGCGAGGTGACCGGGGTGCAGTTGTTCAAGCGGCCCGGCGTGCGGCTCATTGACGTGATCAGGGGTGATCTGTCGTTGCGCCGCAACCTGAAAGGGGTCGAGTTGCAGGTGGGCGACCGGGTGGTGCTGCGCACCCAGATGACCGAACTTCTGAGCTTGCAACGCAACAAGGAGCTTAAGCGGGTCGATCAGGTTTCGGCGGTCGAGACATCAACGGTTGAGGTGCTGATCACCCCCGGCTGCCGCATGGTCGGCCGTTCACTGGGCGATCTGCGCTTGCGGCGGCGCTACGGGGTCTATGTGCTTGCCGTACACCGGCGCAACCAGAATATCGGCCGCCAATTGGATCAGCTGGTGGTGAAGGTGGGCGATACGCTGCTTTTGGAGGGGGCACCCGCCGATATTCAGCGGCTGGCCGCCGATATGGAGATGGTCGATGTCTCGCACCCGTCGGTGCGGGCCTATCGGCGCGGCCATGCGCCCATCGCCGTTGCGGCGCTGGTGGGGATCGTGGCGCTGGCCGGTTTCGGGGTGGCACCGATTCTCATGTTGTCGGTGCTGGCGGTGGCTCTGGTGCTGGGCAGTCGTTGCATCGACGCGGATGAGGCGTTCTCTTTTGTCGACGGGCGGCTTTTGGCGTTGATTTTTGCCATGCTGGCCATTGGTGCCGCCTTGGAAAGCTCGGGCGCGGTGCGGCTGATTGTCGAGGCGATTGCGCCTGGGTTGAGCAGCCTGCCGCCGTTTCTGGTGATCTGGGCGATCTATCTTTTGACCTCGGTGCTGACCGAACTGGTATCGAACAATGCGGTGGCGGTGGTGGTGACCCCGATCGCCATCGGCCTTGCCCAGGCGATGGGGATCGACCCGCGCCCGTTGGTGGTGGCGGTTATGATCGCGGCCTCGGCCTCGTTTGCGACGCCCATTGGCTATCAGACCAACATGCTGGTCTATGGGCCGGGAGGCTACCGGTTCACCGATTTCATGCGGGTGGGCATTCCGCTGACCCTGAGCATGGGGCTCTTGGTATCGGCGTTGATCCCGCTGATCTGGCCATTGTGAGGGCCGCGGTGGCGGACCGGGGCGCTGCCCCGGACCCCGAGGTATTTTCAAACAGAAGAAGCAGCGGGTTGACAGTGGCCTTTGTGGGCTGTTGCCTTGGTGGAAACGTAACTTTCTTCCAGAAAAGGGGGGCAGTCATGAGGATTTTACCGGGAATTGCGGCACTTTGTCTGGCCTGGGCCGCCGAGGCGGGCACCGTTTCGGGCAGCGCCGCGTATCGGGAGCGGATCGCGCTGCCGCCAGATGCGGTGTTGCAGGTGGAGCTGCGCGATATTTCGCGCCAGGACGTGGCGGCGCCGCTCTTGTCGGCGCGGCGCTATGCGATGACCCAGGTGCCGATGGATTTCAGCCTTGAGTATGACGATGCATTGATCGATCCGGCGAGGCGCTATGCGGTAACGGCGCGGATATTGCAGGATGAGAGGCTGATCTTTATCACCGATACGGTGGTGCCGGTCCTGACCGGTGAGGCTGGAAACACGGTTGATCTGCTGATGGTTCGGGTCTCTGATGCAGCCTCGGCGCTGGTAGGCCGTGACTGGGCATTGCGCGAGATCGAGGGCGTTGCGACCGAGGGGCCAGGCGCGCCATCGATCGCGTTTGAACACGGCGGGCGGTTCTCGGGCCGGGGCGGGTGCAACAGGTTCCAGGGTCAGGCAGAGATCGGGGCCACGAACATGCGCTTTCCCGACAATATCGGCATGACCATGATGGCCTGTTCCCAAGAGGCCGAGGCGCTGGACCAGCGCTATCTGGCGGCATTGGCCAAAGTCGTCGCCTATGCGGTCGAGGGTGATGCGCTGACCTTGGCCGGTGTGGATGGGCGCGTCGTGTTGCGCTTTGTTGCCGCGCGGTGACCGTTTGGCCGTGGTCTGGTGCTGCGGGTCAGGTGGCGCCATAAGGGAGAGCGCATGACAAGGCAGGATATTCGAGTCGCGCTGACGATTGTCGCGCTGGTGTTTGGGCTTGGCTGGGCGATCGGGTACGGGGTCGGGTTGATGACACGCCCGGTCTCGGTTGTGCCTGACAATCCGCCGTCCGAGGCCCTCAAGTCCCCGGCGCGCAAGGCGCCGCGTGCCGAGAGCACGCAGGGGAATATCCGGTATCCCGGTTACGAGGATGTCTATGTCAACGACTATTCCGACCTGCTGGACCCCGCCGCCGAGGAACGGGTGCGCGACAGGCTGATCGCGCTTTATGACCACAGCGGTATCGAGATGACGGTCCTGACCATGGATAATATGGGCATGTACGGTCACAGCGGCGCCATCGAACCGTTTGCCACCGGCCTGTTCAACAGCTGGGGCATCGGTAACGCCGAGCGCAACGATGGAGTTCTGGTGCTGATCGCGCGCTTTGACCGCAAGATGCGAATCGAGATCGGCGCGGGTTATGACCGCTCCTGGGATAGCCGCATGCAACGGGTGATCGACGTGGGCTTTCTGCCCTATTTCCGCCGCGACGAGTATCAGCAAGGGATCGAAGCCGGAGTGGATGAGACCATTCGCGAGCTGACCGGCGCTTATCCCGGTGACTGGGACATGGGCACCGCGCAGCGCGGCTGGAGCTGGCTGGCCCGCGCGGTGGACCGGATCGGTGAATGGGTATTGTCGCTCTTGCTGGTGCCGCTGGGCGGTGCCGCGCTGTGGGTCAGGCGCTATCTGCGTAACCGGGATAGGCCCTGCGCCCAATGCCGCACGACGATGCTGCGGGCGGGCGAAGAGGCGGATGACGAACATCTCGATGGCGGTCAGCGGCTGGAGGAATATCTGAAATCGGTCGACTACGATGTCTGGCACTGCCCGGATTGCGGCCATATCGACATCCACCGCTACAAAAGCTGGTTTTCCGGTTATGGTGCCTGCCCGCAATGCAACTATCGCACCTTGTCCACCACCTCGACCGTGCTGAGTGCTGCGACCAAGACCCGCGCGGGGCGCAAACGGGTGGAATATGATTGTGCCCATTGTGGCCATCACGACAGCGAGATCCGAACCATTCCCAAGATCAGCGACAGCAATAGCGGCGGCTCGGGGCGGTCATCCTTTGGCGGCGGCTCATCCTCGGGCGGGGGCGCCTCGGGCAGCTGGTAGGCGCTCTGGCCTCGCTCCGGCAGCTCTGCTAACAGGGGCAGGAGTTTCAGCGTTTCAAAGGGCAGGACCATGGGTATCACACGCATTCATACCGGCGAGCGGATGAGCAAGATCGTCCAGCATAACGGCGTCGCCTATCTGTGCGGCCAGGTCGGCAGCGGCGATAGCGTGGCCGAGCAGACCCGCGATTGTCTGGCACGCGTCGATGCGCTGCTGGCCGAGGCCGGATCGGACAATACCCGCATCCTGCAGGCCATCGTCTGGCTGGCCGACATGGCCGATTTTGCCGAAATGAACGCGGTCTGGGATGCCTGGGTGCCCGCGGGTCACGCCCCCGCGCGTGCCTGCGGCGAGGCGCGTCTGGCGCGCGACACGCTCAAGGTCGAGATCATCGTGACCGCCGCCTGCGACTGAGACGTTCAGATCAGGTAACGCTGTTTACGGGTCTGGCTGGGCCCTTCGCCGAACCGGGCGGCATATTGTGCCGAGAACCGGCCCAGATGGCTGAACCCGGCCGCCCCCGCGACCGAGGCGATGGTGACCTGTGGCGGGCTTTCGCGCAGCAGATAGCGGGCATAGTTGAGCCGCAGCAAGCGCAGATAGGCCAGCGGCGTCATGTCCAGCAGCTGGCTGAACCCCAGTTGCAGGTTGCGCGGGGAGGTGCCGGCGGCATTGGCGATCTGGCTCAGGGTCAGCGGCTCGGCCAGGTGTGCCTGCATGAAATCGCGCGCCCGGCGCACATGCGGTGACAGCGGCCCGGTTTCGGGCCGTTCCAGCAGCGGCGCAATGGACGAGGGTTGCGCCCTGAGGAACCCCACGATCAATTCGTCCTCGACCAGGGCGCGGCTGAGTGCCTGTTCTGGATGAAGCAATGCGCCACGATCTACCGCCGACACCGCTCGCCGGAACAGCGCAAGCCAGCGCTGCATCTCGGGGCGGGCGCGGTCGATCTGCGGGTCGAACCGGACCGGGGATTGCAGGGCGGTGCCGGTCAGGGTCTCGGCCACAGCGGTCAGCCTGCTCCGGTCGATCTGCAGCAGAACCTGTTCACATCCTGGCAGCCAGCGCATCCGGGTATGGCGGTCGGGGTTAAGGACCGAGGCTGTGGTGCTGCCGGTCTCGACCTCGGCCAATCCGTTGCGGATCAGAGCCTGGCCCCGTATCGGAACCTGGACAAGGTAGAAGGAACCCAACTCTCCGGGTTCGATTTCGACATCCGCGCCATAACGGATGTAGTTGTAATAGAGCCCGTTGCCGCCCGCCCGGTTCTGACAGGCGTCAAAGGCATCCTCGCGCGCCTGCCGCTCCAGCCGGTGACCGCAGAAATTGCGTGCGACCAGCGCCCGCGCCGCATCAAGGTCCGGCGTGCGGAACTGGCGAAACCGCGACAGGGGGGTGGTATCGGGTTTGTTCTGCATATCGTCAGCATGCCGCCCGATTTCTCGAAGACAAAGCACTTCCTGCCAACACGCTCAAAGATGCGGCGAAAGTTTCGCTTTTCGGATATTCGCGCCGAGCCGGCGTTCCTAGGCTTGTGGAATAACACCTAACAGGAGGAGCAACAAAATGCAGATGGAAGCGGGAATCACCGCCACTGATGCCGGTCTGGCGGGGCTGGCCTGGAACGTGGTCGGGCAGGTCTATACTCCGAAGCTGCACAGCGACAACGTGTTCATGTGGCATGCCGAGGTGCCGGCGGACACCTTTGTGCCGCCGCATGTCCACCCGAATCAGGATGAATGGATCCTGGTGCTGAGCGGCGCTCTCGAGGTGGATTTCGGGTTCGAGACCGGCAATGTGACGGCCAGCAAGGCAGGGCCAGGCGATGTGGTCCGGATGCCCAAGGGGGTGGCGCATGCGGTGTTCAACCGCTCGGGCGCGGGTGCGACCTGCGTCTTTGGGGTGGCGCCCTCGCGCAAGCTCTTCGATCTGTTCAAGGCGCTTGATGGCGTGACCGACCCGGCCGAACTGGTGCGCATCTCGGCCCTGCACGAGGTCGATTTCCTGCCGCCGCCCGACGCCCAGTAAGGCGAGGGACATATCATGGTAAAACGCAAGAGCGTCGCCGTCATCGGCGGCGGGGTGTCCGGTCTTGCCGCAGCAAAGGCCTTTGACGAGCGCGGCCACCGGGTCACCGGGTTCGAACGCAGCCACGATTTCGGTGGCGTTTGGGAGCTGTCGCGCTCGTACCCCGACGTGCAAACGCAAAGCCCCAAGGATCTGTATTGCTATACCGATCTGCCGATGCCCGACGACTATCCCGAATGGCCCAAGGGGCCGCAGGTGCATGCCTATCTGCATTCCTATGCCGACAAGCACAATCTGCCGCGGCTCTTTCAGCTCAACACCAACATCCTGTCGATGGACCGGCGCGCCGACGGGCAGCCGGGCTGGACGCTGACGATCGAGGCAGCAGGCCGGGTGCGCAAGGAGGATTTCGATTTCGTGGCCATCTGCACCGGTCAGTTTTCCGACAAGAACATCCTGACCCATCCCGGGCAGGAGGCCTTTGTCGCCGGCGGCGGCGAGGTGATCCACTCGTCGGAATATACCGACAGCGCAATGGCGCGCGGCAAACATGTGGTGGTGCTGGGCGGCTCGAAATCGGCCACCGACATAGTGGTGAACGCGGCCCGCAACGGCGCGAGATCGGTCACCATGGTCTATCGCGAGAATGTCTGGCGGGTGCCCTATTTCGTGGGCGGCATCAACTTCAAGCGGCTGCTCTACATGCGCGCTCAGGAACAGCAGTTCAACCAATGGGGCAAATCCCCGTTGCAACGGGTGATCGCCGCGCTGCTGAAACCGCTGGTCTGGGCCAATTTCCGGGGGCTCGAAACCCTGCTCAAGGCGCAACTGGGCCTGAAGAAATGGAACATGGTGCCCGACACCCCGATCGAGAAGGAGGCCTCGTGCTCTCTGCCGATCGTGACGCCGGGCCTGTTCGAAAGCTTCGGGGACGGAACCGTCAAGCCGATCCAGGGCACCTATGACCGTTACGAGGATGGCCATGTGGTGCTGACCACCGGCGACCGGGTGCCCTGTGACCTCTCGGTGCTGGCGGTGGGCTGGAAACTGGGTATTCCCTATCTGGCGCAGGATTACCGCGACAAGCTGATCGAGGCGGATGGCCAGTACCGGGTGTACCGCCTGGCGGTGAACCCGGACCTGCCCGATATGGGCTTTGTCGGTTTCAACTCGTCCTTCTGCACCATCCTGTCGGCCGAGATGATCGCCAACTGGCTGGTCCGCTTTGCCGATGGGCAATTGGCCCACCAGCCGAGCGCGCAGGAAATGAACGCCAATATCGAGATGATGCTGAACTGGAGACGCAAGGAACGCCCCGCCGCCCAGGTCTATGGCGGGCTGTGCTCTGCGCCGTTCCACTTCAAGCATTTCGACGAATTGCTGGCCGATATGGGGGCAGGGGTGCGCAAGCGCGCCAACCCGTTGGCCGAGCAATTCTCTTATCCCGATGCGCGGGCCTATGGCCGCTTCCTGGCCTCGACACCGCAGTATCAAGCGGGCTGAACGCCTTTCGTGGGCGGTGAGAGGCCGCCCGCGAAAATCGTGTCTTACACTTTCCGAAACACGCATGTTAGCCTGCGGGAAACGAAACAGGAGACACGCAAGATGGTTTTGACGGTCAAGGACATGATGGCGGCGGCAAATGCGGCGGTGCCGCGTATCGACGGCGCCCGCGCCCAGCAACTGGTGGCCGAGGGCGCGCTGCTGCTCGACCTGCGCGACACGCCCGAGCTGGAACGCGCAGGCCGTGCCAGCGGAGCCCATCACATCCCGCGCGGCATGCTGGAATTCCGCGCCGATCCGGACACGCCGTTTCACGACCCGGAACTGCGCAAGGATCGGGTGATCGTGTTGCACTGCGCCTCGGGCGGGCGGGCGGCGCTGGCGGGTAAACTGCTCAAGGACATGGGTTATGACGAGGTCTATAATCTCGGCGGTCTTGCGGACTGGACCGGCGAGCGGATCGAACCGGTCGATCCCGGCATGTGATCCAGGTCAAAGCCCAACACATTCTGATAATTTAATATCATGGTCGGACGCGCAGCCATATCAGGAGGTCCGGCCATGATGCGCCTTGCTTCGATTCTTTACAGTCTGATCTCGACCGCGCTGGCGGGCACTGCGGTGATTGCGGTGCTTACGGCGGGCTTGGTTTCACTCAAGGCAATTCTGGCGGCGGCGGTTACAGGTTTTATCGTCGCGGCGCCAGTCAGTTGGATTTTGGCGCGGCGGCTCTACGACGAAGAAGCCTAGAGGCCTGCCGGTAGGCCGGGGGCCAGCCCCCGGACCCCCGGAGTATTTTCGGCGAAATGAAGAAGGCCCGGGCTTCTTTCTGGTCTGAAATACGCCCGCCGGAGGCGTCCCGGACGCACGGCAGGCGCAGAGGCAGAGGCTCAGACATTCAGAAAAACACGCACCGCCGCTTCGAATTCGCGGGGTTTGTCGGCGTGTAACCAATGACCCGCGCCCGGTATCTTGGCAAAACGGGCGGCGGGGAACAGGCCTCGGATCAGGGGGCGATGCTCGGCGCGCACATAGTCCGATGTGCTGCCGGTCAGGAACAGCGCCGGGCCGTCCCAATGTGCTGATATCTCTGGGAAGGACATGATCGCGGGCATGTTCGCCGCCAATCCGTCGAGATTCAGTCGCCACCGCTTGCCAGGCAGATCGAGCGACTGGGTAAAGAAGCTTTGCAACGCTTTCTCGACCCCTTGCGCCGCCAGCATTTCTTCGGCATCCGAGCGGCGCTCGACCCGGCTCAGGTCGACGCCGCGCATCGCCGTGATGAACGGCATCTGGCTGTGGGTGTAAGTCACCGGTGCGATATCCGCGACCACCAAGCGGCGCAGCAGGTGCCCGTGGGTGAGCGCCAGCACCATCGCCGCCTTGCCCCCCATCGAATGGCCCAGCAAGTCGGCGCGACCGCCATGGGCCTCGATCACCTCGGCCAGATCGGCGGCCAGCGCTGGATAATCGTGCGTATTGGCCCAGGGGCTGTGACCGTGATTGCGCATGTCGACGGCGATCACCTGCCGTTCATCGGCAAGTCGTCGGGCAATCACCCCCCAGTTGCGGCCAGAGCCATAGAGCCCATGGGCGATGACAAGGGGCGGGGCGTCGGTCGGGGTGCCATGCAGGATCGTGGTCAGCATGCCGCTCTGATAACCTGACGCGACCGCCCCCGCCAGCCCCATTGAGCCTGCGCGGGCCGCGCGATATGGTTCCCGCCGGGGGTAGGACAGCCATGACCGAAAGCGACCGGATCGAAGACCAGATTGCCGTGACCATCGCGTTGCTGCGGACGCGACTTGGGGTGCATGGAAAATCGCTCCGCCTCGCGCTCAGACGGGCCAAGCACCGACTGCCGCGTCGTATCTATCGCCGTGCGATGGAACTGGCCCGGGTCGAGCCGATGATGGCGCATCCGCGATTGCGGATGACGTTGAACGCCCCTTCGTTGAGTGCCGCCGCACGCGAGGTGCAGGCGCATCTGCGCGGCATCGACCTCGCAGACCGTCGCAAGGGCTGGTGGCTGGGCATGCTGGGGGCGCTGGTCTTTAACCTGCTGGTTTTTGCCGCGTTGCTGCTGGCCTTTCTGGCCTGGCGTCGGCTGATCTGACGGAACAGCGCCGTGCGGAACGCGCGGCGCCCGGCCCAACGCATCTTTGCGCCGCATCTTCGATGCGGTCAAATGGGGCGGGAGCGCCCCTTGGCCGAAGCCTCCTCCAGCGCGTCGCGCATCACCAGCGTAACCGTGACGAAGCTGACATAGAGCAACAGATACCGGGACCCCATCTTGGCCAGCCGCACCATCTCTCCGGCGATCTGCCCGGAATAAAGCCAGGTGCGCGTGGTGGTGCCCACATTCTCGGCCAGCCACAGGAAGAACGAGCTGAAGAAGGCCGCCAGCGGCAGCGGCATCCAGTAGCGATGATCGCCGATGCGGAACGTGATCCGCGTTCGGGCATAGAGCGCGACCGCCGCAGCGAACAGGATCAGCCGGAAATCGGTCAGGAAATGGTGGGCGAAGAAATTCACATAGATGGCCACCGCCAGCAGGACCGACAGCCAGAAAGGCGGGTAGGGCGCAAACCGCATGTCGAACAGCCGCATGGCGCGCGCCATGTAAGACCCCACAGAGGCATACATGAAGCCCGAGAACAGCGGCACCTCCCAAAGCTTGACCAAGCCTGGGCCGGGATAGGCCCAACTGCCGGCTTGAACCTTGAAGATCTCCATCACGGTCCCGGTCAGGTGAAACAGCAAGATGACCCGGACCTCGCGCCAGCTTTCCAGTCCCAATGCCAGAAACAGCACCTGCAAGCCCAACGCATAGATCAAGAGCGCGTCATAACGGGCGAGCGCCCAGTCCTGTTGCCAGATGCGGTCGCTGACGATCAGGCCGATCAGCAGCGACGCGCCGAACAGGGCGGCCCAGCCCTGTTTCAAAACGAACATGACAAATTCCGCCAGCACATGCGGCAGGCGTGCACGCATCCAGTCGCCAAGCCACCGTTCCAACTGGCGCGTCCGGTTATCTCTTTTCCTGCTCAAATGGTCTGCCCGAAAATGAAAGCTGCCACCGGGATGACCGGTGGCAGCTGCAATATCAATCCGAAACGTTTTTATTCATCAAAGGTTTGGATAGATCGGGAATCTGGCGCAGAGGTCTGCGACCTGGGCTTTGACCTTGTCCTCGACGGCCCCGTTGGCGTCTTCGCCATTGGCGGCCAGGCCATCGAC
>NZ_JBXWRM010000011.1:0-175748 GCF_059612905.1 Ruegeria sp. YKSD163 | reverse complement strand
GGTGCTGCTGGCCGGCAAGGTCGAGGACATGATCAACACGGTGGTGCGCCAGATCGCGTTCTATGACTTCGAATGCAAGCTGCACGCCGCCCGCCGCCAGGGGGAGTTGACGCCCGAGGATATCGGCGATCTGTGGATGAGCGTGCAGGGCGAAAGCCTTGGGCCTGCGTTTGACTTCATGGAGGGCTATGAGAGCTTCTGGGCCTATATCCCGCATTTCGTGCACTCGCCCTTCTATGTCTATGCCTATGCATTCGGCGACGGGCTGGTGAACGCGCTCTACTCGGTCTACGCCGAGGGCGCCGAGGGGTTCGAAGAGAAGTATTTCGACATGCTGAAGGCGGGCGGCTCCAAACACCACAAAGAGCTTCTGGCGCCCTTTGGCCTCGATGCCAGCGACCCCAAGTTCTGGGACAAGGGCCTGAGCATGATCTCGGACATGATCGACGAACTGGAGGCGATGGAGGACAACTGATCCATCAGGGGCCGGTTTCCAGCCCCGCGCCGCGGCTCAATGCTGCACCTCGTCCTGGCGCGGCGCGCGCAGCCGCCGCTGCTTGCCATATGCCTCGCGAAAGGCGCGGGCGCGGCGTCTGGCACCGGGAATGGCGGTCTGGTCCTTGAGGATCAGTCGCAAGCCGCCATCCCGCTTGGGCCTCACCTGCTGGATATGGTCGAAGGCCACCCAGTAGGATTTGTGCACCTGCATCCCCGCCGCCGGATCAAGCGCCCTGACCAGCGCGCCAAAGCTCTCGCGCACATGGGTCTTGCGGCCGTCATGGTGAACAAAGACATAGTGTTCGTCGGCCTCGACCAGCTTGATCGCATTCGCCGGAACTGTCTCTCCATCCAGGATCACATGTGGTCCCTGCGCGCGCGGTGCCGCGTCGTCCGCAGGAGGTGGGGCGCCATCGCCCCTCTCTGCATCGGCGGGCAGTTGCCGCGTCAGCCGGGCGCGGGCTTTCGGCAGAACCAGCGCGGCGAACAGGAACTCGAAACCCAGATGGATCGCGTAGGCCAGCAGCACGGCGCGGGACACCGAGGCTGCATCCCACATGCCGGGATCGAATGATCCGCTCGCGGACCAAAGCAATGTGAAATCGCTGAGCAGATTGGTGGTCAGGCCGATCAGCGACACCGGCAGCGCGATTGCATGTCTCATCACCCGCGCCAGCCAGACCAGCGTCAGGCTCAGATAGAGCAGCGCCACCCACAGAGCGGCCGCCAGACCCAGGCTCAGCATCAGGGTCTGGGGAAACGTCGTCGGCAGGTTCAGGAGCGAGATATTCAGGACGCGGACAATGGTGGCCGAGAACAGCACGATGAACACGCCGACCGGACATGTCATAAGCGTCACCGCATCCCGGTGCGCCAGCGAGATGCTGTCACCGTTCAGGAAATGAAGGGTCAGCGGTTTCTGCGGACTCATGGTCGACCTGAGCGAAACCCGGTCACGACAGGCACATGCCCCGACCGGTTCCATTGTTGTGTCTGTTGCGTTGCGTGCTCGTTACCTCACTGATCCGCTTAGATAATCATCTGCCGATGACATACCAGTCACGTTCGTTTGAGACGATTCCATCCACCAGCCACCCACCGTCAGAACCGTTCCACCGTTCCCGATAATGAACGGTGACAGCACCACGTTTCATGACACGAAACGCCATCGTTTCCACCACTCGTGACAACAGCGCTGCCGTCGCCACGGCCGCTGCCTAGTGTTCCCGCAGGCGCACTGGGTGGGGGCTCAGACCGCGTCAGCGACGTCAGTGCCGATGGTTCCGAATGCGGTGCCACCCCACGCGGGTGGTGGTTGTGTCCCGATCGGCACTGGCTCGCTGGGGGGCAAACAGGGATCACTGAACATGCAAGACTCCATCTGGCTTTACCTCGGTGCAGCCATGCCCGACCGGGGGATAGAAACCGTGCCGACCCGTCTGGGCGGTACGCTGTTCGAACCTGCCGGATATGTGCCGGTGTCGGCGAACGCCGCGCCCCAGGCCGGGGAGGCGACGATGGCATTGACCTATCGCGCGCCTGATGGCGGCCCGGTGACAGCGGACATCACGGGCGTGCTGTCATCCGCCGTACAGGTAACCTTTGCCGATGGCCGGTTCCAGACCGTCACAGGGGGCACCCTGATACCCCTGTCGAACGGCGACCTGTTCTATGCGGTTGCGGCGGATGACAGCGACGCTATCGCGCCATTCCGGACGCTTGACGGAGCAATGCGGCCCATCGCGACCCTGCGACTGACCGGCAGGCAGCTATACTCCGAGACCGACCTGAACGCCCTGAGCTTTCCACAGGACTTTTCCGCGATCGATCCAAACGGAGTGCTTTCGGACGGAACCGTATCGGGCACCGGCGCGGCGGACCTGATCGATGGCAGGTATCTCGGCGACAGCGATGGCGATCTGGTCGACAATCTCGATGCCAGCGGCCTGAATGGTGAACTGCCCGAAAGCGATGATGACCGGATCGACGCGCAGGGCGGCAACGACACGGTCGACGCCGGGCGTGGCCACGACACGGTGCTGGGCGGCGATGGAGACGACTCGATCGACGGCGGCGCCGGCGCCGACAGCCTGTTGGGCGGGCTGGGCGCGGATTCGTTGGACGGCGGCATCGGCGCCGACCCTTTGTCACCAGTCTATCAACAGGTCACCTCGGCCAACCAAGTCTTGGACGGCGTGAACAGCCGAGCGGATTTCGGGGTGACGACAAACTCTGACACAGGGAATGTGACCTTCATCTCGTCCGGTGCCATCAGCAACGGCTTTTTTCTCGGCAACACTTTCAATATCTCCGGGATCGGATCCCGGGAAACTCACTCCCATGTCGCCTCATCGCAGGCTGCCGGCGCGCGGATCGTGCTGAATCGGCTGGAAAGCCCGGAAGGACTGACAATTTCGGTCGACGGCACTGTGCTCGACCTGAATGCGGCCGTCGCATCCGGAGATGTCGAATTCGATGGCGCGGGCGTCTATGTCATCAGCGCGTCCGGCATGATCGTCAGCACGAGCAACTCCATCGCGGTCACCGGCAATACCGAGTTGACCTTGACCTTCAAGGTACCGCTCAGCCGCATCGACCTCGTGCTGGTCAAGACGAACTTCTCGGACGACGGCGTCGTCTATGCGCTGTCCTTCGACACCAACCCGATTGTCGCGCCGCGCCTTTCCACCGCAAACGACACGCTCGATGGCGGCCTGGGCAATGACCTTCTCGTTGGTAATGATGGCGACGACTCGCTGATCGGCGGCGGCGAAGACGACACGCTCGATGGCGGCTCGGGCGCTGACACCCTGGACGGTGGCGATGGCAACGACCTTCTGCTTGGCCAGGCTGACGACGACTTGCTGATCGGCGGTCGGGGAAATGACACGCTCGATGGCGGTTCCGGCGCGGACACCCTGGACGGCGGCGCAGACAACGACTCCGTCCTTGGCGGTATCGGCAATGACTTTCTGTTTGGCCAGGCCGGCGACGACACGCTGAGCGGCGGCGATGGCAACGATTCGATCTTGGGCGGCATTGGCAATGATTCCCTGCGCGGCGGTGCCGGGGACAACACCCTGTCCGGAGGGGACGGCAACGACACGCTGCTTGGCGATTCTGGCAGGGATTCGCTCGTGGGCGGTGCCGGGGACGACACGCTGGCCGGCGGCGGTGGGGCAGATACCCTGGTTGGCGGCACCGGCAATGACAGCATCTTCGATGGCGGCGGGGACGATCTTGTGTTCGGCTCCGAGGGCAACGATCTCTTCTTCATTGGGCGGGGTCACAACACGATCGGGGATTTCGGCTTTGGCAGCGGCCCCATCGGTGATGGCGACCAGACCAACAACGATTTCGTCAATCTGAGCGGGTTCTACAATCAGGCCAACTATGACGCCGCCGTTTCGAGCGGCCAGATCGACCCGAGTGTGATCCGTAACCCGCTGGAATGGCTGCGCGCGGATCACGCCGATGATGGTGTGCTCAACGACACCGCCGCGGGATGGGCCGCAAATGACAGTCTGACGCTCAGCAATGGCGGCGCGCCGGTCGATCCCGGCCAACTGACCTTCGATACCACCAACGTGACCTGTTTCTGCCGGGGCACGCTGATCGCCACCGCCGCGGGCGAGATCCCGGTCGAGAAGTTGCGCCCGGACGACCGGGTGATCACCCGCGACCGGGGCTATCAGCGCATCCGCTGGATCGGCAGCACCGCACGCGATGCGCATCCCGGCATCGCCCCGGTCCGCATTCGCGCGGGCGTGCTGAAGAACACCCGCGACCTGCGGGTCTCGCCCAATCACCGGGTTCTGATGATGGGGCCGATGGTCGAGTTCTTTCTGGGCCAGTCCGAGGTTCTGGTTCCCGCCAAGTTCCTGGTCGGCGGCAAGGGCATCACCCAGGACCCACCGGGCGAGGTGCAATATTTTCATATGCTGTTCGATCAGCACGAACTGATCCTGTCCGAAGGCGCCTGGAGCGAGAGCTTTCATCCCGGCCAGGTAGGCTGGTCGACCCTTTGCGACGCGACCCGGGCAGAGATCCTCACCCTGTTTCCCGATCTGGACCGGGCAACCGGAGCGTCGGGGATGTCGACCGCCCGCTATGTGGCCGACCGGCGCGAGGCGCTTGTCCTTCTCCAGACACTCGAGGGGCACGGACTGTCGAACAAGGAGATCGTACCATGCTGAGACAACAAGACAGGATTCATGCACCGGACCCGCGCCGTCATATTGACGGCACGAACAATCCACAGGCAGGTCAGCATGGCGACCTGCTTCCGTCCGGGGCAGCCCCGCTTCTTGCGGTTGGCAGCGGAGTGGCCGGGGCCTGCGTCGGAGTGGTTGCGCTCGTGCTGGGCGAGGGGATCGGTGTGGCGCTCATACTCTACCTTGCAGTTTCGCTGACACTGTTCATCTGCGGGCTGGCTCTGGCCCTAGTCGCGGGCTGGAAACAGCCCCCTCCAGAGCCGCGTGTTCCGGTCGAATGCGACGCGACGGATGCGGCGCGAGCGGCGTATGTGCGCAACCGGCGCCGCCGTATCCTGATCGGGATTGCGCTGCTTGCCGTCCTCGTCGCATTCACGCTGACCGAAAGTGTGGCCATCCGGCAATGTATCGTACTCCTGAGCGCCGGGCTTTTTCTGCGCCGAACTTTGGTCGGTCGCACGCGCAAGCCATCCAGAGTGGCCGCTGCCCCCGATTGCGAATCCCACACGGCGATGCCCGAGGCGGGCAAGACCGCATGGTGATGGATATCCATCGCGAGCGCGCAGCCATTCTAGGGACCAGCCGCGACGAGGACGAGGCCCGCGTGTCCGCCCGCGTCAAACTTCGGTTCAGCCTCGCCGGACAACAATCACCCGAGACAAGCGCGATCGTGGTCAGCGTCGCGGTCACCGCCGGACACAACCAGCCCTGGCGTCGAACCCGTCGCGAGATCCTGGCCAGCGCCTGGCATTGGCTTGAGCGCTATTTCGATGGTGCCAGCCTGGAGAGTGGAGACGGGAACCTGTTTTCCGACATCTTCGAGGAAAAGCCGTGGCAGAAGGGGTCCGGCCTGACACCGACGCAGGAACGCAGCCTGCGACGCGACCTGCGCCGGATCACGCGGGAACACGCGTACTGACGGGTGATGCGGCACGACAGCAGGTGCCGTGCCGCACGGGGTCAGCCTGAGAACCCACCGTGCACGATCTCCAGCTTGTTGCCCCATGGGTCGCGCAGATAGGCGGCAAAGACCCCAGGCATCGGATAAGCCTCGCGCGGACCGGGCGCACCTTCGTCGGTCGCGCCTGCCGCCAGCCCGGCGGCATGACCGGCCGACACCGCGTCGCGGCTCGGGGCAGCAAACGCGACATGCGCGCCATTGCCCGCGCTGGCCGCTCCGCCGTCAAAGGGCGACAGCAACAGGAACGCGACGCGCTCTCTGCCGTAGGCGGCGAACCCCTCACCCGAGGCAAGACAGCTGATGCCGAGGCTCGACAACAGTTCGGTGTAGAAGGTCTGCGCTGCCGCCACGTCGGGCACGCCAAGGCTCAGGTGGTCGATTGTGGTCATGATTGTCCTCACAAGGTTGTCCAGGGTAGTCGGTCGGACGGCGCGGCCAATGTTTGACCGGGTCCGCCGAGCGGCGGCTTATGACAAGCCGGCTCCGCCACCTTCGATTGCCTCAGACCGTTCTGTGTTGGAATGCCAGCCCGTCCGGAGTTTCTGCCGGATCGTCCGCCGTTGCCGGGTGTACCCGGATCACTTCAGCTGACTGTCTTTCGACCCACGCCGGTTGATGCCCCCGCGCAGCTTGACGGCGCCGTCGCGCTCCTGCTGACAGTCCAGGCACAGCTTCACCCCCGGTATCGCCTGTCGGCGCGGTTCGGGGATCTCCTCTTCGCATTCGGCACAATGGGTCAGGCTCTCGCCCACCGGTGCGCGGCGCGCCTGCATCCGCGCCAGCTCGTCCGAAATCGACGCCTCGATCTGTTCGCTCACCGCGCCGTCGCGGGCCCAGCCTCCGGCCATGATCGCTCCTCCCTTGGGACCATCATCCTAGCGCGGCCACGCGACGATGCAACTCTGCCCGACCAGACGCAGGGTCAGTCTTTGCCCTGACATATTCGACGCTTAGGCTGGCGCCAGATCGCATCAGGGAGAGTTGATCATGCGGAAGGTTCTGAAATGGGCGGTGCGACTGCTGGTGCTGGCGGCGGTTGCCGGGGCGGTCGTGTTCTTCGGCTTTCTGCCTGCATATGTCGAGGACACGTCCAACAACGTGATCGAGCATGCCCCTTATCCGGTGAGCGAGGAGGCCGCTGCTCTGCACAAGGAGATGATCGTGGGCGACTGGCATGCCGATCCGCTGCTCTGGAGCCGCGATCTGAGCCAGCGCGGCACCCGCGGCCAGGTCGATGTTCCTCGCCTGATCGAGGGCAACGTGGCGCTACAAGTGTTTACCGCCGTTACCAAATCGCCGGCCGGGCAGAACTATGACAGCAACTCGGCCGAGGCGTTCGACAACATCACCCTGCTGGCAGTGGGCCAGCTCTGGCCGCTGCGCACCTGGACCAGCCTGCGCGAACGGGCGATCTGGCAGGCGGAAAAACTGCACAAGGTCGAGGCCGCCGCCGATGGGCGCCTCAAGATCATCAAGACCGCCGCCGATCTGGAAGAAGTGCTCGCCGCCAAGGCGCGCGGCGAGGCAATCGTGGGTGGCATCCTGGGGATCGAGGGCGCGCATCCGCTCGAAGGTGATCTTGCCAATCTCGACCCGATCTTTGACGCCGGGCACCGGGTCTATGGGCTGCAACATTTCTTCGACAACGAGCTGGGCGGTTCGCTGCATGGCGAGGCCGATACCGGCCTGACCGAGTTCGGCCGCGCGGTCGTCGCCGAGCTGGCCCGCCGTCCGGTGATCATTGACCTGGCCCATTCCAGCCAGCAGGTGGCGCGCGACGTGCTGGAGATGACAGACATGCCGCTGGTGGTCAGCCATGGCGGGCTGCACGGCCATTGCCCGGTCAAACGCAACTATCCCGACGACCTGATGCGCGAGATCGCCGCCACCGGCGGGGTGATCGGCATGGGCTACTGGGCCGAGGTCGCCTGTGACGACATCACCCCCACCGGCATCGCCAAGATGATCGTCAAGGCGATCGAGACGGTGGGCGCCGATCATGTCTCGCTGGGGTCCGATTATGACGGGTCGGTGGAAACCGCCTTCGACACCTCGGAACTGGCGGCGCTCACATCGGCGCTGCTGGATGCTGGCGTGAGCGAGGATCAGGTCCGCAAGGTGATGGGCGACAACATGGTCCGCGTCCTGCGCGCCCGGCTGCGGTAAGCCCTGACGGGCGAGCGGGTCTGGTTGCCTCGCCGCATGACGACATCGCGCCCTCTTTAGAGAACGCACAACAAGAAGGGCCCCGCCGGGCCCCTCTCTTCATTCCGCCATAAATACTCACCTGCGGGCCGGTCAGGCCGGGATCAGCATGCCCTTTTCGCGGGCCAATTCACGCATGCGCTTTTGCAGCTTTTCAAAGGCGCGCACCTCGATCTGGCGGATGCGTTCGCGGCTGACATTGTACTGCGCGCTCAGATCCTCCAGCGTCACGGTCTGGTCCATCAGCCGCCTCTGGGTCAGTACGTCCTTTTCACGCTCGTTCAGCACATCCAGCGCCGAGGCCAGCAATTCGCGCCGCGCCTCCAACTCGTCGCGCGCCTCGTAATCTGCGGCCTGGTCGGCGTCTTCGTCCTCCAGCCAGTCCTGCCATTGCATCGTGCCTTCGCCTTCGGATCCGACAGTGGCATTCAGCGAGGCATCGCCGCCGGACATACGCCGGTTCATGCTGATCACGTCATCCTCGCTCACGCCCAGGTCATGGGCGATGCGGGCGACGTTCTCGGGGCGCAGATCGCCCTCTTCCAGCGCGCCGATACGGGCCTTGGCCTTGCGCAGGTTGAAGAACAGCTTTTTCTGGGCGCTGGTGGTGCCCAGTTTCACCAACGACCACGAGCGCAGGATATACTCTTGGATCGCGGCACGGATCCACCACATGGCATAGGTCGCCAGGCGGAAGCCCTTTTCCGGGTCGAACCGTTTCACCGCCTGCATCAGGCCTACGTTCGCCTCGGAAATCACCTCGGCCTGGGGCAGGCCATAGCCGCGATAGCCCATGGCGATCTTGGCGGCCAACCGCAGGTGGCTGGTGACCATCTTGTGGGCCGACTCGGCATCCTGTTCCTCGACCCAGCGCTTGGCCAGCATGTATTCTTCTTCCGGCTCCAGCAGCGGGAACTTGCGGATTTCCTGCATGTAACGGTTCAGGCCGCCTTCGGGCGTGGGGGCCGGCAGGGTGGTGTAATTCGCCATGATCAATGTCCCTCCCAAATGTTTAAGGACTTAACATAGGATATGGGTCGCCTTTTTTGCCCATTCAAGGGTCAAGGGCTACGATACCGAAATTAAGCTTCGATTAAGAAAATGTGAGACCTCGCCCATCACCTTGCCGTGCGAAGTGTTTCAGGCTCGGCGCAGCACCTCGATCAGCGTTTCTAGATCCTCCGGCAAAGGCGCGGAAAAGCTCAATTTTTCACCGCTTATCGGATGCTCGAACCCCAGCAAAGCGGCATGCAGCGCCTGGCGCGGAAAGGCGCCGATGGCCTCGACCGCTTCGGGTGACAGCGCGCGTGGGGACAGTTTGCGCCGCCCGCCATAGACCGGATCGCCCAGCAGCCCGTGGCCCGCATGGGCCATATGGACCCGAATCTGATGGGTCCGTCCGGTTTCCAGCCAGCAGTCGATCAGCGACACGGCAGCGGGCTGGCCAAAGCTCTCGACCACCCGCGCCCGCGTCACAGCGTGCCGCCCCCCATGGAACACGACCGCCTGCCTCTGGCGGTCGGTCGGGTGGCGGGTCAGCTGCGTGGTCAGGCGCAGGATGTTGCCCGGTTCGAAACTGGCGCCCTTGACGCCGCGCAGGCGCGGATCGCTGCCGTCGGGAACCCCGTAGCACAGAGCGGTGTAATGCCGTTCGGCACTGTGGGCGGCAAATTGCGCGGCCAGACCGTGATGGGCGGCATCGCTCTTGGCCACTACCAGAAGGCCGCTCGTGTCCTTGTCGATCCGGTGCACGATACCGGGCCGTTTGACCCCACCCACCCCCGACAGATTGTCGCCGCAATGGGCCAGCAGCGCATTGACCAGCGTGCCCGAAGGCGTGCCCGGCGCCGGGTGCACCACCATGCCGGCGGGCTTGTCGATCACGATCAGGTCGTCATCCTCGTAGACGACCACCAGCGGGATCGCCTCGGGTGCGATATGGCTCTCCTCGGCCTCGGTCAGGGCAATGGCCACCTGCGCGCCCTCGGCGACGCGCGCCTTGGGGTCGGTGACCACCTGCCCGTCGATACTGACCGCGCCCTCGGCAATCAGCCGCGCCAACCGGGTGCGCGACAGCGCCGCCTCCTCTGGCACATCCCGCGAAAGCGCCTTATCAAGGCGGGGCGGCGGTGCCGCCGAGATGACAAATTCCAGCCTGGCCTTATCCATGACCGCCCCTTCCGATCCCTCGATACCGCAGGAAACCCCGCAACTGAAACTGCTGCGGCGCATGGTCATGGCATTGACCGCGGTGATGATTGGCGGGGTTCTAGTGACATTCGCGTTGATTGTCATCCGTCTGAGCGACCGCACCCCCACCTTGCCCGATCAGGTCGAGCTTCCCGACGGCGCCCGCGCCGTGGCGGTCACCATCGGCAGCAACTGGTTCGCCGTGGTGACCGAGGACGAGCGTATACTGATCTTTGACAAGACCACCGGCAAGCTGCGCCAGACGGTCACGACGAACTGACGTCAGGTCACCTGAAATACCTATACTTTTGTATAAAAGCCTATACCCCTGCACGCCGACACGTGCCGCGGCCTATGCTAGTGTAAACCTCAGGTGACAACCACCACTCACTCACGGACGGGTTCGAGGCGTAGGGGGTATCTCTTCGAACCCGCCCGACACAAAGGCCAGGTCAAAACCGGCGCAGACCGGTGAGAAGGCGCGATTGAGACGGCGCAAGCCCGTACAACGCGACAATGCCGGGCGGCACCCTCCACAGCGCGGGTGCCGCTGGCATGGCCCGCTCGACCAGCAGAAAGACTGCCACCAGCACCATTGCCGCGCCATGTCCGCCCTGCACCGCAAGGGGCACCAGCATCCATGGCCAGCACGCGCCCAGGCAGGCGCCGCCATGCGCCAGCCCGTGATCCAGCGCGGCGCGGGCCGCACGGACTCGCCCCGCGGGCAGCCAACGCATCCGGTGACAACGGTTGCGTGCTGCCTGCGCGAGGGGTGAAGCACTCCAGATCAGCGCCGCGCCCAGCAAGAGTGGCAAGGCCGCCGGGCCGCTGGCCAGCAGCAGCGCCAGCGGCACCAGCACCAGCCCCGCCAAGCTCCAGACCACGAGATAGGCCAGCGCGAACAGCGCCACTGCCACGCCGTGTTCGGCGCGCGCCGTGCTCTGCCAAAGATGCGCCAATGGCGCCGAGATCAGTGGCGGCATCATGGCCAGCACCATCAGCACCCAGCCCCCGACCAACAGCCCCGGCGCGGGCAGCAGCAACGCCCGCGCCGCAGGATCGGCGAGCTGGGCCAGCGACAGCCGACCACAGAGCTCGACCAGCCCATGCCCGGCGGGCAGCAAGAGCGACATGCCCAGCGCCGTTACAGCCAGAGCCAGCAGCCAGGGCATCGGTCCCAACCGCAGATGCGCCGCGACAGCACGCAATGGCACGGGAATCATCCCATTTCCTGCCTATAAAGGCTGACCCGCTCGACCGTGATCTCTGTTTCGGGTGCTCCGGGCTGACTCAACTCGACCGTTAGACGCTCCAGCGCGCCGGGGGCCGCCATTTGTATCTCGCGCGCGAGGTCGGTGATGTCGATCGCCAGCGACAGGCCGTTGCCCGCATGCACGCCCTCGGTGGAACTGGCCTTGCCCAGCCCGAACAGCGCCACGGTATCGGCCAGCCGCAGCCCGCCCCCCTCGCCCGGCAATCGCAGATGCACTTGCAGCACACCGGCCGCCGCCGCTCCGCGCACGCCTTCGAGGTTCAGGTAGAGCCGCGGTTCCGGGCCCAGGCCCGGCGGCGCGGCAAACTCGGTCGCGGCGCTGGCGGGGATCGCGATCTCGGTTGTGGCGGGTGTTGCCGCGACACGAAGCGGCGCAGTGTTCGAGCCAAGCAGCGCCGAGCTGCCCGCCCCTCCGGACGTGATCATCACTCCCTCCGTCACCGGGCCACCGGCCACCACTTGGGCAATACCGGTGCCATCATGCAGGCTATCATAATCGGGAGCCAGCGAACCACCGGGCAGGGTCTGGCCGGGCAGGAACACATCGCCGCCGCCAGCCGGGTTCGGCATCAGGAACTGGCGCGGAAACGGCCCATTCGACCAGGCGCCACTCGCCTCTTGCACATTGGCCGGGTCGCTCATCCATGCCGCCCAGAACCGGTCGATATTGCAGTGATGCATCCAGAAGATCGGGTCGAGCGCGGCATAGTCCGGGTCGCTCATCCAGCCCGCCACCGGCTGCACCCCGCCCACCATCACGTGGACACGGTTATGCGGATCGCCTTCGACCGCGCCGGTCAGGCTGCCCTGCTGGGCAAAACCGCTGATCGCGCCGCCATAACCCTCGGTCCCCGGCGCGGCGGTAAAAGGCAAGCTGCGGGTCTGCGCCGCCAGGCTGATATCGCCCGGAAACCAGGGCTGCGGCCCCAGCACCTGCATGCCGTTTCGGCGCACCTGCGACAGCGGGTTGGCGCTGCCATCGGGCAGGGTCGGGTCGAGGAACTCAGGTGGGATCGCCCGGCCGTTCGGATTGCTGTCCGAGAGATAGTTCCAATAGGGCAGCGCCCAGTCCTGCGGACCCCCGGGCTGAGCCGAAATCCAAGCGTCGAGAATGGCCTCGAAAGCAGCAAGATAGCCCCTGTGCCAGGGTAGAAAGAACCAGCCGGCATGCTGGCACTGGTTGAAGACGAGGTCCTGCTCGCCCTGCGGCGGCAGGGCGCCAGCCGAGGGCACGATGCCCTGTTGCACCCAGCCGGGAATGTCTATGCCGTGAATGGCGGCCAGATACCACCAACTGGTGCGATCGGCGGGCGCGCGGGCCTGCAGCGCGCGCACCGCGCGGGCGTACCAGAGCATTTCGTCGGACCAGGGTCCGTTCAGTTTGGCGATATCCTTGCGAGTTCCGGCCATATCTGTGCCTCCGTCTGCTGAAAAGTGCGTGTTCAAACTGCGGCTCCCCGGCGAGATTGGGCCAGGGATGATTTCAATGGTGAAATGCTACCAAAGGTTGCCGAGATTCTCACCTGTTGCTTTTCGCCCGGTTGCGACCGCACCGATCCCGAATTTGTCACTGGTCTTGGCGCGCAACCGCCCCTAGCGTGCCGGTATGACTCACCCGGTTCACGACAGCGCCTATTCCTGGTTCCGTCTGCTGATCACCCTGGCCATCGCCACGGTGGCCAATGTGGGCATGTGGGCGGTGATCGTGGTGATGCCCGCTGTCGAGACGGAATTCGGCGCCGGGCGTGCCGAGGCGTCGATGCCCTATACGCTGACGATGATCGGCTTTGCGCTGGGCAATCTCTGGCTGGGCCGGCTGGTGGACCGGTTGGGGGTGACCTGGGCACTGATCGGGGCGGCGCTCTTGAGCGCGTTCAGCTATCTGCTGGCCACGCTGGCGTCCACGATCCTCTGGCTCTCGGCGGCGCATCTGTTGCTGGGGCTGGGCACGGCAGTCGGCTTCGGGCCGCTTATCGCCGATATCTCGCATTGGTTCCTGCGCCGGCGCGGCATTGCCGTGGCGCTGGTGGCCAGCGGCAACTACCTGTCGGGCGCAGTCTGGCCGACGCTTCTGGCAGACATGCTGGCCGAACGGGGTTGGCAGGCGGTCTATCTGACTCTGGCGCTGGTCACCCTGGCCGCTGTGATCCCGCTGTCGCTGGTCCTGCGCCGCCGCCTGCCCGAAGAGGCGCATGGCACCGCCGCCGCCACCGCCCAGTTGAACGCGCGCAGTGCCGGGCTGAGCCCGCGCGCGCTGCAATACCTGCTGGGCATCGCCGGCATCGGCTGTTGCGTGGCGATGTCGATGCCGCAGGTCCATATCGTCGCCTATTGCGTCGGCCTGGGATATGGCCCGGCGGTGGGGGCTGAGATGCTGTCGCTGATGCTGCTTGGCGGGGTGGTTAGCCGGGTGATCTCGGGCCTGGTCGCCGACCGGTTGGGCGGGGTGATGACGCTGCTTGCGGGCTCGGTCCTGCAATGCGCGGCGCTGTTCCTGTTCTTGCCCTATGACGGCCTGGTGCCGCTCTACGTGGTCAGCACCCTGTTCGGACTGGCCCAGGGGGGCATCGTGCCCAGCTATGCGCTGGTGGTGCGCGAATATCTGCCCCCGCGCGAGGCTGGCGCACGCGTGGGTTTCGTGATGATGATGACCATCCTCGGCATGGCCCTGGGCGGATGGATGTCGGGCTGGATCTACGACGTCACCAGCAGTTATACACTCGCCTTCGTCAACGGCATCATCTGGAACGGGCTGAACATCGCGATTATCCTGTGGCTCATGCTCCGCTCGCGGCCCCGCGGTCAGGCGGTTCCGGCCTGAAACCGGAACACAAGGGGCATTTGCACTCGTATCCGACGGCGAATCGTCGGTAAATCGACGGACCAAGGTCCCCTGCCCGGATATCACCCGATCCCATGCGAACAGTCATTTCCTTTGCCGCCCTGTTTCTCTCGGTCATCCTCTTGCAGCTGTCGACGGGTGGCGTTGGCCCGCTGGATGCGATTTCGGGCATCACGCTGGGGTTTTCCAAGGCCCAGATCGGTATGCTGGGTTCGGCGCATTTCTTTGGCTTCTTCATCGGCTGCTGGTGGGCGCCGCGCCTGATGGGGTCGGTCGGGCATTCGCGCGCCTTTGCCGCCTGCACCGCATTGGGAGCGATGGGCCTGATCGGCCATACCCTGACCGAGAACCCCTATGCCTGGGCGATGATGCGGATCGCGTCAGGTATCTGTGTCGCGGGCTGCTATACGGTGATCGAGGCCTGGCTGAACGCCAAACTGACCAACGAGATCCGGGGCCGCGCCATGGGCACCTACCGGATTGCCGATTCCGGCGCCTCGCTCTGTGCGCAGCTGATCATCGCGGTGCTGCCACCGGCCCATTACGTCTCGTACAACCTGCTGGCGGTGCTGTGCTGTGCCGCGCTGTTGCCGCTGACCCTGTCCAAGGCCAGCCAGCCCGAGACCCCGGGCGCCCCGCGCCTGCGCCCCGGTCTGGCCTGGCTCTGCTCGCCGCTGGCGGTGGCTGGTGTGATCGTGTCGGCGGTCAGCTCGGCCTCGTTCCGCATGGTGGGGCCGCTCTATGGGCAAGAAGTGGGTCTGGCGGTGAACCAGATCGCGTTTTTCCTGGCCGCCTTCGTGCTGGGCGGGGTTGCGGCGCAGTATCCAGTCGGCTGGCTGGCCGACAAATACGACCGCCGCTGGGTGCTGATCTGGATCTCTGTCGCGGCAATGGGATCCTGTGGCGTGATCGCGGCGGCGGGCGGCACCGGCACATTGGGCGTTATGCTGGCGGCGGGACTGTTCGGCTTTACCTCTTTCCCGATCTTCTCGATCTCGGCGGCGCATGCCAACGACTTCGCCACCTCCGAGCAACGGGTCGAGCTGTCGGCGGCGTTGATGTTCTGGTACGCGCTGGGGGCCATCGCCGCGCCCTATCTGGCCTCGACCCTGATCGAAGGCTTTGGCCCGCCCGCCCTGTTCGCCCTGATCGCCCTCGCGCATCTGTTCCTGATCGGCTTTGGCCTGACCCGGATGCGGGCCCGTCCGACGCCCGAAGCGCGCACCAATTACGTGTTTGCGCCGCGCACCTCGTTCACGATCGGTCGGCTCCAGAAACGTTCGCGTGAGGAGCGCGAGGAGCGGTAAGGGCGAAAAGAGGGATTTCTCAGCCTGCGCGGCTGGGTTAAAGGAACCGCAGACGATTTTCGCGGAAGTGGGACAATGGCACGTATTCTGATCACCTCGGCGATCCCTTATATCAACGGGATCAAGCACCTCGGCAATCTGGTGGGCTCGCAGCTGCCCGCCGATCTCTATGCGCGCTATCAGCGTGGCCGGGGCAACGAGGTGATGTTCCTCTGCGCCACCGACGAGCACGGCACGCCCGCCGAACTGGCCGCCGCCAAGGCGGGCAAGCCGGTGGCCGAATATTGCGCCGAGATGCACCAGGTGCAGGCCGATATCGCCCGCCGCTTTGGCCTGAGCTTCGACCATTTCGGGCGCTCGTCCAGCCCGCAGAACCACAAGCTGACCCAGCATTTCGCGGGCAAACTGGCCGAGAATGACCTGATCCGCGAAGTGAGCGAGCGGCAGGTCTATTCCAATGCCGATGGCCGCTTCCTGCCCGACCGCTATATCGAGGGCACCTGCCCCAATTGCGGTTATGACAAGGCGCGCGGCGACCAGTGCGAGAACTGCACCAAGCAGCTTGACCCGACCGACCTGATCGAGCCGCGCTCGGCCATTTCAGGCTCCACCGATCTGGAGGTGCGCGAGACCAAGCACCTCTATCTGCGCCAATCGGCGCTCAAGGACCAGCTCGACGCCTGGATCGACTCGAAAACCGACTGGCCGGTGCTGACCACCTCGATCGCCAAGAAATGGCTGCATGACGGCGACGGCTTGCAGGATCGCGGCATCACCCGCGATCTGGACTGGGGCATCCCGGTCAAGAAGGGCGAGCAGGACTGGCCGGGGATGGAGGGCAAGGTCTTCTATGTCTGGTTCGACGCGCCCATCGAATACATCGCCTGCGCCGGCGAATGGGCCGAGGCGCATGGCAAGAGCGACGCGGAATGGGAACGCTGGTGGCGCACCGACAAGGGCGCGGATGACGTGCGCTATGTGCAGTTCATGGGCAAGGACAACGTACCCTTCCATACGCTGAGCTTTCCGGCCACGCTGATCGGCTCGGGCGAGCCATGGAAGATGGTCGATCACCTGAAATCCTTCAACTACCTGAACTACGATGGCGGCCAATTCTCGACCTCGCAGGGCCGCGGCGTGTTCATGGATCAGGCGCTGGAAATCCTGCCGGCGGATTATTGGCGCTGGTGGCTTTTGTCCCATGCGCCGGAAAACAGCGACAGCGAATTCACCTGGGAGAATTTCCAGGCCAGTGTGAACAAGGATTTGGCGGATGTGCTGGGCAATTTTGTCAGCCGCATCACCAAGTTCTGCCGCTCGAAATTCGGCGAGGAGGTGCCCGTGGGTGGCGCATACGGCCCGCAGGAAGAGGCGCTGATCGCGGAACTGACGACGCGGGTGCGCGCCTATGAGGGGCATATGGAGGCGATGGAGGTCCGCAAATCGGCGCAGGAGCTGCGGGCGATCTGGGCCGCAGGTAACGAATACCTGCAAAGTGCGGCGCCCTGGACCCTGTTCAAGACCGATCCGGTGCAGGCGGCCGCACAGGTGCGGCTGGGTCTCAACCTGATCCGGCTCTATGCGGTGCTCAGCGCGCCCTTCATCCCCGCCGCCTCGGCGCGGATGCTCGAGGCGATGCAGACCGACGACGACAGCTGGCCCGAGGATATCGCAACCGCGCTGAACGCGCTGGCGCCAAGTCACGCCTTCACGGTACCCGAGGTCCTCTTCGCCAAAATCAGCGACGAGGATCGCGAGAGCTGGCAACAGCGTTTCGCGGGCGTGCGGAGCTGACCACCGGACAAGGTTTCATGGAAACCTTGTTTCCACGATTTGTCCCAAATCGTGTTCCAGCGCCTTTTCAAGGCGCTGGATGCAGGAATTTCCTTAAATTCCTGCGCCCGCTCAATCGATGATAGGTTGCGAGATCACATAGGTTTTGGGCGGCTGGGCGATCGGGTAGACCTCGGACCCAACGCTCTGATCCCGAACCGCATGGCCGATGTCCGAACAAGTTGAATAGTCGCCCGACGCGCAAGCCGGTTTCCGATCCGCCAACTCTGCCGGTAGCGGTCGGATCGGGTTGTTACAGGCGGTCAGAAACCCAAGGACAACAAGGCTGGCAACGACTTTGATCATCACGAATTCCCCACAGCTTTTGTCCAGTCTTGCGCAATTTGCGACAAAAGCCAAAGATTACTTGCCACTGGCTGTCATTCCTCACAGCAATTGTCGCCGAACCGGCGACAATGTTTTGTTACCTCTGGCATTGGCTACGGCAACACCTGTTCGATCGCCGCCGCCAACCGCTCGGCAATCAATTCGGCATCCGTCGCTTCCATGACGAACGGCGGCGCCAGCAGAACGTGGTCACCATGGCGCCCGTCGCGGGTACCCGGCATCGGATAGCAGATGAGGCCATGGGCAACGGCGGTCTTTTTAATCTTGCCGGCCAGACCCAGGGCCGGATCGAATGGAGTCTTTTCTCCCCGATCCGACACCAGTTCCACACCCCAGAACAGGCCCCGTCCACGAATATCCCCAACATGCGGATGCTGGTCGAACCGGGCGCGCAACGCCGCCTCCATCACCCCGCCCAGCGCCTGCACCCGCGCGGGCAGGTCGTGTTCCAGCATCTCCCGCACCACCGCCAGCCCGGCGGCGGTGGCGACCGGGTGGCCGATATAGGTATGTCCGTGCTGGAAGAAGCCCGAACCGCCTGCGATGGCCTCGTAGATCGCCCCCGAACACAACATCGCGCCCACCGGCTGATAGCCAGCGCCCAGCCCCTTGGCGATGGTGACGATGTCGGGCCGCACTCCCTCGCCCATGCAGGCAAAGAGATGGCCGGTGCGCCCCATGCCGCACATCACCTCGTCCAGGATCAGAAGCACACCGTACTTGTCGCAGATCTCTCGGATGCGGGCGAAATAACCCTCGACCGCCGGCACCGCCCCCAGAGTGGCCCCCACCACCGGCTCGGCGATGAACGCCATCACCGTTTCGGGGCCAAGCCGCAGGATCTCGGCCTCAAGTTCGTCCGCCGCGCGGCGGCCATAGTCGACGAGGCTCTCGCCCGCGGCCCGTTCGGCATATTCATAACAGGGCGCGATATGGCTGACGCCAATCAGCAGCGGGTCGAATTGCGCCCGCCGCCAGGCATTGCCGCCTGCCGCCAGCGCCCCCAGCGTGTTACCGTGATAGCTCTGCCGCCGGGCGATCAGGTGACGCCGTTCGGGCTGGCCCACTTCCAGATAGTACTGCCGGGCCAGCTTGATCGCGGCCTCGACCGCCTCGGACCCGCCCGAGACGAAATAGACCCGCTCGATCCCCTCGGGCGCGTTGGCGATCAAGAGATCGGCCAGGTCCTCGGCCGGGTCCGAGGTGAAGAACCCGGTATGGGCAAAGGCCAGTCGGTCCACCTGATCCTTGATCGCCTGTTTCACGCGGTCGTTGGAATGGCCCAGGCAGGACACCGCCGCCCCACCCGAGGCATCGAAATAGCGCTTGCCGGTGCTGTCTATGAGGTAACAGCCCTCTCCGCCCACGGCAGTGGGCAGTTGCGCGTGGCAGTGACGGGGGAAGACATGGCTCATGCCGCTTTCCTTTCCAGATGATGCCGCAGGGATGCCACCGCGGCGGCATTGTCGGGCCAGGGGGTGCCATCGGGCGACAGCAAGTTGTTCTCGAAACCAACGCGCAGGATCTCGGCGCCCGCGCGCGCGCCCACCAGAAGGCAGGCCTGTTCCTTCGGACCAAAGGCACACAAGCCCAACCGCAGGCCGACAAGCGCCGGGGCAAGCGTGGCCAGTTCCTCGGGGTGACCCGCGCGCGGTGGCGCATAGGCGCCCAGCACACAGATCACCTCGTCCTGCTCGGGGCGGATGATCCCTGCCGCGAGCCCTTGCGCCAACAGCTCCAAATCGGCGCGATCATAGGCGATATGCTGCAAGCGGATTCCGTGATCGGCGGCCATCGCATAGAGGCGCGGCGCCAGGTCGGCGTCGCGGGCGATCTCGCGCAGCGAGACGCTGGCCCAGGCCGGACGCAGCTCATCAAGGCAGGCATATTGCTCGGTCGGGCTGTAGATACCCGCCGCCTCGGTCGTGATCTGTACCTGCAAATCGGGCAGCATGCGCGCCAGTTCGTCCAACTCCTCTCGGTACCGGCCCGCATCCAGCGAATGGGTCCCGTCGGCGTCGCGCACATGCAGGTGCAGCGCATCGGCACCGGCAGCGTGGCAGGCGCGCGCCTCGGTCAGCATCTCGTCCAGCGTGATCGGCAGGCGAGCATGATCGGCCTTGCCGCGCCGGGCGCCATTGGGCGCAACCATGATCAGGGGGGCGGTCATCGGATCTCCTTCACATATGTGTGCCAGAATAGACCGGTTTCCACAGCTCATGCTGACCTGATTCGACATACTAAGTGACCTAATCCGACATGGCGTTCTGCCGGTCCTCGGAGGGCAACAGGCCAAACAGCCGCCGGTAGCTGCGAGCAAACCCCGCCGGGCTATAGCCGTGATCCAGCGCGATCTCGGTCAGGCTGCGGCGACTGTCGCGCACCTCGGCGCGGGCATCCTGAAACCGTAATTCCAGATAGAGCGCGCTGGGGGTCTTGCCGAATTCGCGGGCAAAGACGCGCTCCAGCTGACGCGCGGACACGCCCTGCGCGCGGGCGATGGCGGCGATCGGCAGGGGCGGCAGCAGGTTGGCACGCATCATGCGCAGCGCGGCAAAGGCGACCCGGTTGCGGGTCTCGAACCGCATGTCCAATGCCCGACGCTGATGGGTGCCGCCACCGCGCACCGCGTCGATCACCAACCGGGCGGCGATCTCGTCGGCAATCTCGCCACCCAGGTCGCGGCGCAGAACGCTCAGCATCATGTCGCTCGCCGCCCCGCCACCCGCGCAGGTCATCACGTCACCATCGCTTACGAAAAGCGAGGCGCCGACCTGAATCCGGGGGTGGCTGTCGCGCAGATAGGCGACATCCTCCCAATGCGCGGCCACCCGGCGCCCGTCGAGCAGCCCCGCCTGCGCCAGTCGCACCACGCCCGAGGAGATACCCCAAACCGGATGCCCCCGCCGCGCCCAGCCGCGCAGCCGCCCAGCCAGCGCCGGTTCCGCGCTGTGTCCCGCCCGGACCCCGGCAACGACCACGATTACCGCGCGCGGTGGAACCGCGTCGACCTCCAGATCAGGTATCAGCCGAAACCCGTTCGAGGCCGCCACCGGCCCTCCAGACAGGCTGACGGCATTGTAGCGATAGCCGGTGCCGGGCCGCACCCGGTCGAGCAGGCGCAACACCTCGACCGCCGACGAGAACGCCTGCATCGTGAACCCCTCGTCGAGGACAAAAACGAAATGGCGCCCTGCCGTGTACTGACCCATGCGCACCGCCGTTCCCCTGTTGCCCTGTCAGCATAGAAACGCGTGCCTCCGGGGCAAGCGCAACACCGTGACACTTACCGGAAGTTGAGGGATTGCTTGAGAAAAATGGACGAAGCCTGCATTGTCGACGGTATATCATTCCGACTCGGCCCTCGCCGTTCCGATTACGAGAGCGCACCGTACCAGACGAAAGAGGTTTTCCATGCAGACCCGCTCCCCTTCACTCCTGATGCGTATGCGCTGGGTGCTCGCCACCCTCACCGGCCTTGCGGTCGGACTGACCGCCCTGCCGATGGACGCGCAAGAGGCGCCCAAGGTGTCAGTTGCTGCTGCCTACACCCAGGAGATTACCGAAGAGGCGGTGTTCATCGGTCGCGGCGAGGCGATCGACAAGGTCGATATCGTGGCCCGTGTCAGCGGGTTCCTTGACGAACAACTGGTCGAGGATGGCAGCACCGTGGCCGAGGGCGATCTGCTGTTCCGCATCGAGCCCGACCTCTATCAGGCGGTGCTCGAGGCGCGGCGCGCCGATCTGGACAAGGCCGCGGCCAATCTGGAACTGGCGGGCGTGGAACTCGCCCGCAAGGAAGAGTTGCTGCGTCGTGAGGCCACTCCGGCCTCGGAAGTGGACATTGCCCGCGCCAACGAACTGGTGGCTGAGGCAGCTGTGAAATCGGCACAGGCGGCGATCCGTCAGGCCGAGCTTGATCTGAGCTATACCCAGATCGAAGCACCGTTTGCCGGCCGGCTGGGGCGGGTCGCGACGTCGGTCGGCGATGTGGTGGGTCCGGCCAACCCGCCGCTCGTCACGCTGGTGCGCGAGACACCGATCCATGTCACCTTTGCGCTCAACGAAAAGCGGATGATCGACGTGCTGCAACAGCTTGGTGAAACAGCCGAGACGCTGGCCGAGAGCAAGCGCAGCCCCGACGTTCACGTCACCCTGCCCAACGGCGCACCGCTGGACGAGGTCGGGCGGCTGGTCTTTGTCGATAACCGGGTTGATCCGTTGACCGGCTCGGTCGTGATGCGGGCCGAGTTCGCCAATGCCGGGCGGCTGATCGTGGACGGGGCCTTTGTGCATGTGCGCATCTCGGCACTGGAGCCGACGCTTCGGGTGCTGGTCCCGCAGGCGGCACTGCAACGCGATCAACGCGGCGATTTCGTACTGGTGGTCAATGACAAGCAGATGGTCGAACAGCGTTACGTGACGCTTGGCGACACGGAAGGCACTGCGGCCATCGTGCTCGATGGCCTGCGCGAGGGCGAAAGCGTGATCGTGGAGGGCCTGCAACGGGTGCGCCCCGGCGTTGCCGTCGACGCGGTCGTCGCCGCAGAACAGCCGGGAGAGTAACCCATGTTCTCGGCTCTTTTCATTAGCCGGCCAAAGCTGGCCTTTGTCATCTCGCTGGTCCTGACCATCCTTGGCGGCATCGGTTACCTGGTGCTGCCGGTGGCGCAGTTCCCCGATATCACCCCGCCGGTGGTCAGCGTTTCGGCCAACTATACCGGCGCCAATGCCGAGACGGTGGAAAACGCCGTGGCTGCCCCGATCGAGGCGCAGGTGAACGGCGTCGACGACATGCTCTACATGACGTCTACCTCGGCCGATAACGGTGCCTATTCGCTGAGTGTTACCTTCGAGGTGGGCACCGATCCCGACATCGCCTCGGTCAACGTGCAGAACCGGGTGGCACAAGCGCTGTCCTCGTTGCCGACCGAGGTGACCAATTCCGGCGTGGTGACACAGAAATCCTCGACCAACATGCTGATGGTGGTCACGCTCACCTCGCCCAACAACACCTATGACAGCGTGTTTCTTTCCAATTATGCCTCGATCAACCTCAAGGACGCGCTGGCGCGGGTACAGGGGGTGGGCAAGGCCGATGTGCTGACCGACCTGCAATATGCCATGCGGATGTGGATGGACCCCGACAAGATGGCGGCCCTGTCGATCACGCCGGGCGACCTGATCGCGGCGGTGCGCGAGCAGAACCTTGAGGTTTCCGCCGGCCAGATCGGTGCACCGCCCGCGCCAGAGGGACAGACATTCCAGTACACGATCAAGTCCAAGGGGCGGCTGAGCACGGTTGACGAGTTCGAGAATATCGTGATCCGCACCGGCGAGGCCGGCGCCGTGGTCCGGGTGCGCGATATCGCCCGGGTCGAGCTGGGGGCGCAGTTTTACAGCGCCTCGGGCTTTTACCAGGGCAAGCCCGCCACCGTGCTCGGCATCTACCAGGCACCGGGCGCCAATGCGCTGGCGGTGTCCGAGCGGGTAACCGCCGAGCTGGAAAGGCTCTCGCGCGGCTTTCCCGAGGATGTGGACTATGAGATCCCCTTCAACACCACCGATTTTGTGGAACAGTCGCTGAGTGACGTGGTTTCTACCCTGATGCTGACCTTTGTTCTGGTGGTCTCGGTGGTCTTTGTCTTTCTGGGCAACTGGCGGGCCACGCTGATCCCGGCGGTGGCGATCCCGGTTTCGCTGATCGGCACTTTCGCCTTTCTGCTGGCCTTTGGCATGTCGCTGAACACCATCTCGCTGTTTGCGCTGGTACTGGCGATCGGCATCGTGGTGGACGACGCCATCGTCGTGGTGGAAAACGTCGAACGCATCATTGCCGAAGAGGGGCTGAGCCCGCCCGAGGCCACCCGCAAGGCGATGGGCCAGATCACCGGACCGGTGATCGCGACCACGCTGGTGCTGCTGGCGGTGTTCGTGCCGGTCACCTTCATGCCAGGCATCACCGGGCGGCTCTATTCGCAATTTGCCGTCACCATCTCGGTCGCCGTCGCGATTTCCTCGATCAACGCGCTGACCCTGTCGCCGGCGCTGTGCGGTCTGGTGCTGCGCGCACGCTCGGGCCCGCCCAAGGGGGCCCTTGCCCTGTTCGAGCGCGGCATTGGCGGGGTGCGCGACGGTTATGTGGCGCTGGTGCGCAAGCTGCTGATCCTGCCTGTGATCTCGCTGGCCATCGTGGCCGCGATCGGCGCCGGGGCAGGCGGCATCTTCTCGAACACCTCCAAAGGGTTCCTGCCGCTGGAGGATAACGGATACCTGTTCGTCGACGTGCAATTGCCCGACGCGGCCACGCTGGGCCGGACCGAGACGGTCACCGCGCGGCTGAACGACAATTTGCAACAGCTTGACGGCGTGGCCAACACGGTTCTGGTGAACGGGTTCTCGATGCTCAACGGGCTGACGCCCAACGGCGCGATGATCATCGTCAACCTGACCAACTGGGAGGAACGGCAAGAGCCGGAGCTGAGCGCCGATGCCATCCTGAAAAAGATCCTCAACATCGCCTGGGGTGAAAGCGCGGCCTCGATCGTGGCCTTCAACCCGCCCCCGATCCAGGGTCTGGGCATGTCGGCGGGTGTCGAGATGGAGGTGCAGCAGACCGGTGGCGGCTCGGCCCAGGATCTGGCCGCGGCGGTCGGCTCGCTGGTCTATGCCGCCAACCAGCGGCCCGAGATCGCGCAGAGCTATACCACCTTCCGGGCAAACGTGCCGCAGCTGTTCGTTGATCTGGACCGGGAAAAGGCCAAGACGCTGCAAGTGTCGGTGGCCGAGGTGTTCCAGACCATGCAGGCGCATCTCGGCTCGTATTACATCAACGACTTCAACCTGTTTGGCCGCGTCTACCGGGTGATGATCCAGGCCGAGGGCAGCTATCGCGACAAGGTCGAGGATATCGGCAACCTCTATGTGCGCTCGCAACAGGGCCAGATGGTGCCGCTTGGCACGCTGATCGATGTCGAGAACGTGCTGGGGCCGGTGCTGCTGAAGCGGCACAACCTGTTCCGCTCGGCCACGGTAACGGCGGTGCCCGCACCGGGCCTGTCCACCGGTGACGCAATTTCGGTGATGACCGAAGAGACCGCGAGTGCGCTACCACCCGGCTATGCCTTCGAATGGACCGGCAGCGCCCAGCAACAGCTGAGCTCGGGCGGGCTGGTCGCGGTAATCCTGGGGCTGGCGGTGCTGTTCGCCTATCTGTTCCTGGTGGGTCAATATGAAAGCTGGTCGATGCCGGTTTCGATCCTGCTTTCGGTAATCGTGGCGCTGTTCGGGGCGGTGGCGGCGGTGGCCGTGGTCGGCTCGGACATCAACCTCTACACACAGATCGGCATGATCATGCTGGTGGGCATGGCGTCCAAGAACGGTATCCTGATCGTCGAATTCGCGATGGAGCAGCGCGCCAAGGGGCTGAGCATCCGCGAGGCCGCAGCCGAGGCCGCGCATCAACGCTTTCGCGCGGTGATGATGACGGCGCTGTCCTTCCTGCTGGGCGTGGTGCCGCTATTGACAGCCAATGGCGCCGGTGCCGCCAGCCAGAAGGCGATCGGCGTGGCGGTGTTCGGCGGCATGCTGGCGGCCACGGTGATCGGCGTAGTGCTGGTTCCGGTGCTCTATGCGGTGATGCAGGGCGCGCGCGAGCGGATCAAGGGCAGCCCCGACGCCCCGACCCCTGCGGAATGACCACCACGGGCTGAGAGAGGGGCGCAGTTCATGTTCGACGTGCTGCGCCACCGCGCCTATCGGCAGCTCTTTGCGGCGCAGTTGGTGGCGCTGACCGGGACCGGTCTGGCCACGGTGGCGCTGGGGCTCTTGGCCTATGATCTGGCCGGACCGCGCGCGGGTATGGTGCTGGGCATCGCGCTCACCATCAAGATGCTGGCCTATGTCTTTCTGTCGCCGCTCGCCGCCGCGTTGACCGAAGCCATGGACCGGCGCCGGGTGCTGGTGACGCTGGATCTGGTGCGGGCGGCGGCGGCGGCCTGCCTGCCGATGGTCACCGAGATCTGGCAGGTTTACCTGCTGATCTTTGTGCTCCAGGCGGCCTCGGCCGGGTTCACCCCGGCCTTTCAGGCCACCATCCCCGCCCTGCTGCCCGAAGAGGAAGACTATACCAAGGCGCTGTCGCTGAGCCGTCTGACCTATGATCTGGAAAGCCTGGTCAGCCCTGCACTGGCGGCGCTGTTGCTGGGGATGGTGAGTTTCAACGCGCTGTTTCTGGGCACTGCACTGGGCTTTGTCGGCTCCGCACTGCTGGTGGTTTCGGTCGCCCTGCCACGACCCGGCGCCAGCCGCACCGGAGGGCTGGCCTCGCGCAGCCTGCGGGGTCTGCGTCTCTACCTCGCCACCCCTCGGCTGCGCGCGCTGCTGGCGCTGAACCTTGCCGTGGCGATGCCCGGCGCCATGGTGCTGGTCAACACGGTGGTTCTGGTCAAAAGCGAGTTGGACGGATCGGACCGGATGGTGGCGCTGGCGCTGGGGGCCTTTGGCGGCGGCTCTATGCTGGCGGCGCTGGCCCTGCCTCGGCTGCTGGACCGTTTCAACGACCGGCCCGTCATGCTTGCCGGAGGCGTTGCCATGGCGGTGACCGGGCTGAGTCTGGCGCTCTGGGTAGCACTTTTTGATTTGGGCTCTGGCCCGCTGCTGCTGGCCTGGTTCGTCAACGGTATTGGCTTTGCCAGCGCGCTGACACCCTCGGGTCGGTTGTTGCGCCGCTCGGCAGGGCCCGAGGATCTGCCCGCACTTTTTGCGGCGCAGTTCTCGCTGTCCCATGCTTGCTGGCTGCTGGCCTATCCACTGGCAGGCTGGCTGGCAACGGTCACGACACCTCAGATTGCCCTGACTGTTCTTGCACTGATCGGCGCCGCGGGATGTCTGTCTGCGGCCCGTCTCTGGTCCCCCGCCGTCCCGCCCCAACCGCAGGCATGACAGTCAGATTTGCGGGGTCCAGGAGAATGCGCGCCCGGATCACGCCCGAAATCCGATTGGCCCGCCGCCCTCAGCGCTGTTTTTCCTCGATAAACCCACCGACCGCGCGCATGTTCTCGGGCCCGATCTCGGCGCGGGCATCCGCCATCAGATCCGCCAGCGACTGGCCCCGCAACGAGGCGCGCCACGCCTGTTCAGCGACCAACATCCGCCGCTTTATGAAACAATCCTTGCGATAGGCGCAGGGGTCATTGCTGGTCACCTCGCCCTTGCGCCGAATCTCGCGGCAGACAAAAGACGGACCAGGACCATCCACCGCCTCGACCACATCGAGCAGCGAGACCTGCTCCGGCGCGCGTGCAAGGCGAAAGCCGCCACGCGGTCCCGGCACCGCCTCGGCCACACCGGCGGCTGTCAGCGCGCGCATATGTTTGAGCAGATAGCTTTCCGACAGGCCGTGCAGGGTGGCGAGATCACGCCCGGACAGAACCTTGCCCTCTGGAAGCTCTGCCAGAACCGCAGCACAGTGCAGCGCCGCTTCGACCCCATCCCCCAATCGCCGCATGCCTTCCCTCTCTTTGGTTCCGCCTATCCCGCTTGCGCCGGTCATTCATGGATATAAACTATCGATGATTCGACTGCAACACCCGCATGAAAGGACACTTAACAATGCGCTTCAACTTCACCAGACAAACACCTCAGGTCTTTGGCGCGATGCTGGCGCTCAACGACGCTATCTCTCAGGCCAATTCCGACAGGCGCCTGGTCCATCTGACCAAGATCAGGGTGTCGCAGATCAATGGCTGCGCCTATTGCGTCAACATGCATGTGAAAGAAGCGCAGCAGGACGGACTGCCCGATATGCTGCTGCATCTGATCGCGGTTTGGCCTGAAACAAGCGTCTTCACCGCCCGAGATCGGGCCGCGCTGGCCTGGGCCGAGACACTGACCCGGCTCGAAGGCTCCGAGGTTTCGGATGCGGATTATGACGACGTGCGCGCAGAGCTGTCTGAACAGGAAGTGGCCGCGCTGACTGCTTCGATCGGGATGATCAATCTGTGGAACCGCATGGGCGTCGGCGCCCACATGCCGGTCTGAGGCGCGACAGGCGGCGTTCGCACAAGATGCGTGCGCCGCCACATGAAACACAGGTTCTGAGATTGATAATGGTGCGGTCGAGAAGACTCGAACTTCCACGGGTGTTACCCCACAGCGACCTCAACGCTGCGCGTCTACCAATTCCGCCACGACCGCACTGCCAGTGACTTGGTAGAGCGGCGTATAGACGAGGGTTGTCGGGATGTGAAGAGACAAAAACACATGACTTTGATTTCTTGAACGACGCCCTATCTGCTAGCGGATGGCACGACACGCCCCAGTCTCAGGAGTCCGCAGTTGACCGGTCAATCCCCTCGCCCCGAACTTCAGATCGACATCGTCTCGGACGTGGTCTGCCCATGGTGCATCGTCGGGTTTCGCCAGCTGGATCAAGCGCTTGCGGCGACCGGCGTGCTGGCTCGGCTGCGGTGGCATCCGTTCGAGCTGAACCCGCAGATGGGACCCGAGGGCCAGAACCTGCGCGAGCATATCATGGAGAAATACGGCTCGACGCCAGAGCAGAGCGCCGAGGCGCGCGCCCGGTTGACGGCAATCGGGGCCGAGCTGGGGTTCACTTTCAATTTCACCGATGACAGCCGCATCGTGAATACCTTTGCGGCGCATCAACTGCTGGACTGGGCCGAGGGTCAGGGCCGCCAGCATCCGCTGAAACAGGCGCTGTTCGCGTCCTATTTCACCGATGGGCGCGATGTGTCGGACCAGGCGGTTCTGCTCGACGCGGTAGAGGCGGCTGGGCTGGACAGGGAGGCCGCGCAAACGGCGCTGACCTCGGGCGCGCATCAGGCACCGGTCCGCGAAAAACAGAGGTTCTGGACCCAACACGGCATTTCCGGCGTCCCCTCGATGGTGTTCGGCGGTAAATACCTGCTGACCGGCGCCCAGGGTGCCGAAACCTATGCGCAGGTGATCCAGCGGTGCCTGGCCGAGGCCGCCTGACAGCGCCCCTTCCCCTGTCCGGGTCCGCGCGATATGACAGCGCCATGGAATGGAAGATCACCGACGGGCTGACCGATTACGACGAGGCCGTGGCCTTTATGGAGGCGCGCGCCGCCGCGATTGCGGCGGGCGAGGCCGAGGAATGCGTCTGGCTGCTGGAACACCCGCCGCTTTACACCGCGGGCACTTCGGCCCGGCCCGCCGATCTGACCGATCCGGACCGGTTCCCGGTCTATGACAGCAAGCGGGGTGGGCAATATACCTATCACGGCCCCGGACAAAGGGTGGTCTATGTCATGCTCGACGTGGGTAAGCGCGGCCATGACGTGCGCCGCTTTGTCCAGCAACTCGAGGAATGGGTGATTGCGGCCCTGGCCGAGTTCAACATTCGCGGCGAAATCCGCGTGGGCCGGGTCGGCGTCTGGGTCAAGCGCGAGGACAAGCCGCTAACGCTCAGTGGCCAGCCCGCCGAGGACAAGATCGCCGCCATCGGCATCCGCCTGCGAAAATGGGTCAGCTTTCACGGCATCTCGATCAACGTGGAGCCTGATCTGAGCCATTTCTCGGGCATCGTGCCCTGTGGCATCACCGAATATGGCGTGACGTCGCTGGTCGATCTGGGCTTGCCGGTGACCATGGGCGATGTGGATGTGGCCCTGCGTCAAAGCTTCGAACAGGTGTTCGGTAACGATTGAGCGGTTCAGCGCGGGGGCAGTATCGCCTCGATCGCATCCAGGACCGCATCGGGGCGTTCATAGATCAGGAACTGCCCCACCTCTTCGAACCGGTGGAAACTGGCGCCCGGAATGCTGGCGGCGAAACGGGCCGTCTCGTCCACCGGCACCACGGGATCAAGCGCCCCGTGCAGATGCATCACCGGACAGGTGCCGCCATTGCTCAGGCGCTGCCAAGGGGACACCATGGTCAGCGCGTCGGCCTCGAACCCGGCCGTGCCGGATTGGGCCGCGAACCGGTATCCCGCATGCATCAGCGCCGCAAGGTCGAGCCGGTCGACCACCTGACGCTCGTGGCTGCCGGGGGGATAGAGCGCGTCCATGAAACGCCCCACCTCTTCACTGTCGATCAGGGCAATCCCGGCCCGCACGAAAAACGGCAACAGGGCGGGCGTCCACCTTGCGGTCATCGCCATCATCCGCTGCCGGCGCGCCATACCGCTGAGCTGTGCACGCCGCAACAGCGGGCCGCTGGCGGCAACCGCGACCATGCCCGCCAGGCGCGGATCGCCGCCCGCGCGCAGAACATATCCCGTCACGGCCCCGGCCATATGCCCCAGGATCGCAACCCGTCCCAGCGCGAAGCGGTCCATCAACTCCAGCGCATGGGAGGACATCACGCGCAGCCCGGTCTCGACTCCCTTGACCGGATCGGACAAGCCATAGCCCGGCCGCACCGGAGCCAGAACCCGCAATCCGCGCCGGGCAAAGTCGTGCTTGAGATATTCCAGCGGTGCCATCCCGTCGAGCATGCCATGCAGGTAGAGGACCGGCCGCCCGCCCGGATCGCCGCATTGATAGAGTTGCATCCTGTAGCCGGTGCCCATGTCGAGCACATCGTCGTTCAGATCGACTGCGCCGGGATGCCCACCCAGCCGTGACTGGTTACCGCGATCAATCAGGAAGGCGACCAGCCGGATCAGATCCACCTGTCCCGGCGCGCCCGTCTTGGCCAGAACCGATTTCGCCTGGTTGCGGACCGTATGTTCCGATCGACCGGATATCTGTGCAATCTCGCGAAGGCTGCGCCCTTCCATCAGGTTGCGCACGATCTCGATCTCGGCAGGTGAAAGTCCGAACGAACCCACCAGCACCCGTTCGGCGGCCGGCGTCCATTGGTAATCGAGCCCCTCGATCATCACCTGGCCGTTCCCCTCGGGGCTGCTGATCACCCGCGCGATCAGGTGGCGCGGACGCAGATCGGTGGTCAGCACAACCTGCGGGATCCTGATGTCGCCCGACCGCGCGGCCCCGACCATACGATCCAGCATCTGTTCGCCACTCGAGGCAAGATGCGCGGCGAGCTGCGTCAGGTCCGAAGCCCCGCCCAGCAACTCGCGCGCCTGAGCGCTGGCCGCGCGTATCTTGCGATCGGGGCCGGCCAGAATCACATGTCCCGGCGCCCCCTCGACCCGACGCTCCATCTCGGATTGCGGCGCCTTTCGGCCCAGTTGCTCCAGAATGACATGCGCGCGCTGGAAATGCTGTTGCAGCTCGGAATCTACCGCGACCCCTGCCGTCGCCGCTGTGAAACTATCGGCGGCCAGCTCGGCATCGCGGGTCATCATGCCGATATGCGATTCCCAGATCTCCATGACGTCTTCGTAGAGATCGGGCCGCAACACCGTCTCGTAAATCGCCGTAATGACCTGCTCGCGGCTTGGCGGCGTGTGGTATATGGACTCGTCCCGGATCGCGCTTCTCCCTTGGCCTACTATACAGCTAGTTCAACCTTGACAGCTGACAATCACCCGAACGGGTCAGGGAGAAAAAACGAAATTCTTCTGCAACCGCGAAAAATGACCCAAATGGGTCATGTGACGAAAAAATCTTCGTGGCAGACAGGTCTTACCGTTCAGTGAGTGAGTGGTGTTTTGATCAAGTCCGGCGCGGTCGCCTGTCCCCATGACGGTATCTGCGCTCATTCTTCCGGTTCTGCCGTCCCGCCCCAAGCGGGACGGCAATTTCTTTTGCAGGCTGCGTCAGGCGCTGCCGATCCGCTGCGGGCACGAACAGGCATGAGCGGCGCATTCCATCTCGAGCGTGACATGGGCGATGTCGTGCCGTTCCTCCAGCAAGGCCTTGACCCGCGTCTTGATTGCATCGGCCTGATCCCAGGCGCCGGGTGCAATCACCAGATGCGCGCTGAGCGCGGCGGTATTCTCTTGCAGGCTCCACAGATGCAGGTGATGCAACGATTGCACGCCCTCAACAGCTTCGATTTCCTGCGCCACGCCCTCGGGGTCGTAGCCCGGCGGCGTGCCCAGCATCAGCACCGCGATCGCGGCGCCGATCTCGACCCTGACATGCCACAGGATATAGGCCGCAATCATCAGCGTCACCAGCGGATCGACCCAGGTCCAGCCAAACCAGATCACCGCGCTGCCTGCCACGATCACCGCAACCGAGCCCAGCGCATCGGCCAGATTGTGCAAAAAGGCGGCCCGGATATTCATCGAGGTCTTGGCCATCGACCAGGTCAGCGCCGCCGTCACCAGATCGATGACGAGCGCCAGCGCGGCGATCCAGACCACCAGCCAGCCGTCGATGGGCTGCGGATCGAGAAAGCGCATGATCCCCTCGTAAACAAGGTAGAGCGCCAGCACGATCAGGGTGGTATAGTTGATCAGTGCCGCGATCACCTCGGCACGACCATAGCCATAGCTCATCCGCGAATCTGCGGGGCGCCGGGCGATGCGCCGGGCGCCAAAGGCGATGATCAGCGCCACCGCGTCCGAGAAGTTGTGCAGCGCATCGGCGATCAGCGCCAGCGAGCCCGACAAGAGCCCACCCACCACCTGGGCAAGGGTGAGCACCATGTTGACCGCGATGGCCCAAGCAATGCGCGCATCGCCTGCTGATGGGTCGATGTGATGGTGGTGGTGCCCGTGGGTATGAGTATGGGCCGATGCGGCCTCATGGTCATGTGGCATGAGAAAGCGTTCCTGATTCCGGTTCGCTTTCTCACCTAATTGCTACAGGGGCTGTAGGTTCAAGAGGCGATCTGACTTTTTACCCCAGGGCGGCGCGAATCTTTTCAGCCTGTTCGGCAATCACCGCCATGTCACCCATCTGCCCCGGCGGGCGCAGGCGCTCGCCTTCGTGGCGTGGCAGGACATGGAAATGTAGGTGGAACACCTCTTGCCCGCCCGCCGCTTCGTTGAACTGCTGGATGGTCACGCCCTCGGCACCGAAGGCGGCCATCACCGCATGGCTCAGCTTTTGCACCGTCGCCATCACGGCGGCCAGCTGCGCGGGGCTGGCATCCAGCAGGTTGCGGCAGGGCGTCTTGGGGATCACCAGAAGATGCCCGTCGGCCCGCGGCATGATATCCATGAAGGCAAGCGTGTCGCCATCCTCATAGACCCGGGTCGAGGGGATCTCGCCCCTGAGGATCTTGGCAAAGATATTGTCGGGATCATAGGCCATGGTCATCCGTCCTGTTCTGTACGTCGCCCGAGTAGTGGGCGAGGCATCCGATCGGGTCAAGCCGCCGCCATGGGTTTTTGCCGCCCCAACGGACCCCGGGTCGTGCGGCATCTCAGGGGAACCGAAAGGAAGGCAGAGGGCATGAGCGGGTCCGCTCTTGATTAGGTTCGATATCGAACTATATATAGTTCCACATCGAACCTAAGGAGCTTTCCCATGAAACGTAGAGGTTTTCTGAAACTTGCAGGTGGCGGCGTCATACTCGCGGCAGGCGGAGCGGCGTTGTTCGCGGCAACCCGCAGCCCGGGCAAGGCGCTCGCACCTTGGGCGATTGCAGGTGGAGCCGCCTATGCCGACCCGCGGATGAACGCGTTGTCTTATGCTATTCTCGCCCCAAACCCGCATAACCGGCAGCCCTGGCTGGTCTCGCTGGAGGGCGAGAAGACCGCTGTTCTGCGCTTTGATACCGAAAGTCAGCTGCCCCATACGGACCCGTTTGACCGGCAATTGACGATCGGCCTGGGCTGCTTCCTCGAACTGATGGTGATGGCGGCACAGGCAAACGGGTATGCCGTCACGCTCGACCTGTTCCCCGATGGCAGTTCCGAAACCGGCCTTGACGACCGGATCGTGGCCCGGGCCCGGTTCAGGGAGGATTCGTCGCTGGCACCTGACCCGCTCTGGCCTTATGTGCTGGCGCGGCGCTCGAACAAGGAACCCTTCGACACCGAGCGCGCGGTGTCCGCGACCGACCTCGACGCGCTCCTTGCCAGCACGAAACATGGCACCCGCCTCGGCGGGTCGGTCGCCCCGGACGAGATCGGCTTTTGGCGCGAGTTGTCGGCGCAGGCCCTGCGGATCGAAATCGAAACCCCGCGGACCTACAAGGAAAGCGTCGAGTTGTTCCGCATCGGCAAGGCGGAAATCAACGAGAACCCGGACGGGATCGACTTTTCCGGCCCGATGTTCGAATCCCTCCGGCTGGCGGGTCTTTTCGACCGCAACGTCGCGCTGGACACCGGCTCGGTGGCCTATTCGCAGGGGATCGAGGCTGTCATGGACAATTGCCTCAGTGCCATGGGACATATCTGGATGACCACCGCCGCCAACACCCGTATGGATCAGATCGCCGCCGGTCGTGACTGGTTGCGGGCCAACCTGGCCGTGACCCGGGCCGGTCTGGGCGTGCAACCGCTCAGCCAGGCCTTACAGGAATACCCGGAGATGGCGGAGCTGTATCACCGGGTTCACAACCGGCTGGCGCCGGATGGCGGCACGGTTCAAATGCTCGCGCGCATTGGCTATGGTCCGGATATTCCGGTCAGCCCCCGCTGGCCGATCGAGGCAAAGATGGTAACGGATTGAGCAAGAACGACAAAAGCGGCGAAGTTTCGGCAAGCGATATCTTCGCCTTTTTCAACGAGATCGGGATCATCAACCAGCTGTCCTCGACATTGCTGGCGCGGACACTGCCGCAGGGGGTCCACCCGTCGCATTTTGGGATCGTCAACCACCTGTACCGGCTGGGAGACGGCAAGACACCGATCAGCATCGCATCCGCGATGCAGGTCTCGAAGAACACCATGACCCATTCGCTCAGGGTACTGGTGGACCATGGCCTTGTCACCGTGGTTCCCAACCCCGGTGACGCGCGTGGCAAGCTGGTGTTTCTGACGCCCGAGGGGCGGCGCTTTCGCGAGGAGTCTATCCAGCGCGTCACCGCGCGCTTTGGGCATCTGTTCAAGCCCGAACATGTCGAGGCGATGCTGCGCATCCGCGAGGATCTGAGCAGTATCCGCCGCCATCTCGACAAAAACCGCTGATCCTGTCTGCCAATGGCGGCACCTCTCGGTCGCATGTTGTCGTGCCGGTCCGTTTCGCGCCCGAAAGGCGGCCCAAGGCGGCAAGAGCGGTCGTCATTCAAGAGGGGTGCGGCCATTTATCTTGATCCAGATCAAACTCCGCCATTGATGCGCCCTGCCTCACATTCTAAAACCGCAAGGAATCCGCGCGGCCCGGAGCGTTTCGGCTGTGCGTAGAAATCTGCAAGGAGGCACCTAAATGGCAGACGCAGCCATTCATGGTCACGGGCATGAGGACAATCGCGGCTTCTTCACCCGCTGGTTCATGTCGACCAACCACAAGGATATCGGGATCCTGTACCTGATCTTTTCGGCGCTGGCCGGTCTGATCTCGGTGCTGATGACCGTCTACATGCGGCTCGAACTGATGGAGCCGGGTGTTCAGTACATGTGTCTGGAAGGCTTCATGGCCGATCCCTGCACGCCGAACGGCCATCTGTGGAACGTGATGATTACCTATCACGGCGTCCTGATGATGTTCTTTGTCGTCATTCCGGCCCTGTTCGGCGGTTTCGGCAACTTCTTCATGCCGCTTCAGATCGGTGCGCCGGACATGGCGTTCCCGCGCATGAACAACCTCAGCTTCTGGCTCTATGTCGCCGGTACCTCGCTGGGTGTGGCCTCGATGCTGACGCCGGGTGGCAACGACCAGCTGGGTTCGGGCGTGGGCTGGGTTCTGTACCCGCCGCTGTCGACCACCGAAGGCGGTATGTCGATGGACCTGGCGATTTTCGCCGTGCACCTGTCGGGCGCCTCCTCGATCCTGGGTGCGATCAACATGATCACCACCTTCCTGAACATGCGTGCCCCCGGCATGACCCTGTTCAAGGTGCCGCTGTTCTCGTGGTCGATCTTCGTGACCTCGTGGCTGATCCTGCTGTCGCTGCCGGTTCTGGCCGGCGCCATCACCATGCTGCTGATGGACCGTAACTTCGGCTTCACCTTCTTTGACCCGGCCGGTGGCGGCGACCCGATCCTGTATCAGCACATCCTGTGGTTCTTCGGCCACCCGGAAGTGTACATCGTGATCCTGCCCGGTTTCGGCATCATCAGCCACGTGATCGCCACCTTCGCGCGCAAGCCCGTCTTCGGCTATCTGCCGATGGTCTGGGCGATCATCGCGATCGGTGTTCTGGGCTTTGTCGTCTGGGCGCACCACATGTACACCGTAGGCATGAGCCTCAACCAGCAGGCCTATTTCATGCTGGCCACCATGGTCATCGCGGTGCCGACCGGGGTGAAGGTGTTCAGCTGGATCGCCACCATGTGGGGCGGCTCGATCGAGTTCAAGACGCCGATGCTGTTCGCCTTCGGCTTCCTGTTCCTGTTCACCGTCGGCGGTGTGACCGGCGTGGTGCTCAGCCAGGCCTCGGTCGACCGGGCCTATCATGACACCTATTACGTGGTTGCCCACTTCCACTATGTGATGAGCCTGGGTGCCGTGTTCGCCATCTTTGCCGGCATGTATTTCTACTTTGCCAAGATGACGGGCCGCCAGTATTCCGAGTTCTGGGGCAAAATCCACTTCTGGATGTTCTTCATCGGCGCCAACCTGACCTTCTTCCCCCAGCACTTCCTGGGCCGTCAAGGCATGCCGCGTCGCTACATCGACTATCCGGAAGCCTTCGCCTATTGGAACAAGATCTCGTCCTATGGCGCGTTCATCTCGTTCGCCTCGTTCCTGCTGTTCTTCGGCATCGTGTTCTATGCGCTGTTCCGCGGCGCCCGCGAAAGCCGCAACAACTACTGGAACGAATATGCCGATACGCTGGAGTGGACCCTGCCCACCCCGCCGCCGGAACATACGTTCGAGACCCTGCCCAAGCAGGAAGACTGGGACAAAGGCCACGCGCACTAAGCGCCTGAGCCAGAAAATCCAGAAAGGCCCCCGGCGCATCCGCGCGGGGGCCTTTTCCTTTTCTCTCGCCCTACCATCGCCCTTACCGGCAGGCGTTGCAAAATCTCAACGCCGGGCACGGCACCGACGCCGGTCCAAAACCGCAGGCTGTACATACCCCAGGATTTGTGGAGAATTTGTCAAAAAATAGAACAAGTTTCGAGGCAGTTCATGAAAGCGACCTGGAGCATCTTTTCCATGGTCAGGGAGCCCGTTCACATCCTGCGCCGGTTTGTTGATCACAACCTGGGCGCCGGTGCCAGCTATGTGCACCTCTTTTTCGACGACCCCGACGATCCAGCCATTGACACTTTCGCAAACCAGCCCGGGGTGATCGCCCAACGCTGTGGTGACGATTACTGGCAGAGCATGAACCGACGGCGTCCCCCCTTTGTCGAACGACGCCAGCTGCTCAACGGCCGTGTCGCCTATGATCGCTGTCTGACCGACTGGCAGGCCCATTTCGATGCCGACGAGCTGATGGTGACCGATGGGGCGCCCCTTGGCGCGCAACTGGCCACTGTCCCCGAAAGCTACCAGACCGCCCATCTGGGCACGCTGGAGCCGATGATCCCGCCCGAGGAACATGAGGGGCCAACTCCCTTTCGCCGCTCTGTCCGGCATCTGAAATTCCGCGCCCGGCGGCGTGTCTATGGCGATGACCTTCAGATCTTTCGCAACGGGCTGTTTGGGCATTACCAAGGGAAGTCAATCCTGCGCGCGGGGCTTGAGGGGTGGGGCCACGGCATTCACTTTCCACGCCCCCCGTCGCGTGAGACCAAGAATGCGGTCTTCAAGATGGACAATGCCTGGATCGCGCATATGCATTGCGAAAACCGCGATCTGTGGGTGAACCGGACGCTGAGGAAAATGAGCGACGGCACCTATAACCTGCGCACCGGAAACTACGAAATCCTGCGCCAGGTAGCCCCCGAGGCAAAACTGGAGAACCCCAGCGAACAGGACCTTCTGGAACTGCTATCGGGCTTCTACGACCGGGTCAGCGTGCTGTCCGAGGACCTGCGTGCGCGTATGGAGGCATTGGACCTGCTGCAATATCATCAGGTCGAACTCCTCGATTGAACCGTTGCTGCGGCAACGCGGGCTATGGACGGCGGCCGCGGTCGTGATACCTAAACGCCATGCCCTATGACTGGAAACGCACCGATACCCTGCAAGAGCTGCATCTGTGGCCGCACAACTCGTTGCCGCCGCGCGGAGCGGCCGCCTTGGTGCTGTCGATCTTTGCGCTTGGGGCACTCCCGCTGATCGCGGTTCTGGGGTCGCCACTGTTGTGGGGGTTGTTGCCGTTTCTTTTGCTGGCGGTCGCCGGGCTGTGGCTGGCCATCGAGATGAACTATCGCCAGCGCCGCATCCTCGAAATACTGACGCTCGACCCCGAACGCGCGCATTTGGTGCGCCACAACCCGCGCGGGGCGGTGCAGGAATGGGACTGCAACCGCTATTGGGCGCGCGCCACCATGCATGCCCATGGCGGGCCGGTGCCCCATTACGTGACCCTGCAGGGTGGCGGGCGCGAGGTCGAGATCGGGGCGTTTCTGTCCGAGGATGAACGCATCGCGCTCTACGACGATCTGCGGGACATGCTGGCGCGGTGATTGACAGGTCCGCCGCAGCAAGCTAGGCAAACGACATGCAACGGACACGCGCCTTTGTCAGCACCGTCTATTATCCGCCGTTCACATAACGGCGGCTGCATTTCCTGTTCACCCGCCGCGATCCGGCGGTCCGAACAGTTTCTCACTTGACCACATGACCCGGCATCGCGGCCCCTTCGGAGCCTGTCATGTCCTGTCACCTTACCTTTACCTCGGTCGGCCTCTTAGGTTTTGGCGCTTTTGGCCGCTTGATCGCGACGCATCTGACGCCGCATCTGCCCTGCCTGATCCATGACCCCGCCCTGCCCGATGGCATCAACCTCCCCGCCGGCGCACGGGCTGTCCCGCTGATCGAGGCGGCGGGCTGCGACCTGGTGATCCTGGCGATGCCCGTCGCGGGCATGGCCGAGGCCTGCCGCACCATCGCCCCGCATCTGCGCCCCGGTGCGGTGGTGGCCGATGTCGGCTCGGTCAAGATGACCCCGGCTGCGATCATGCAGGCGAACCTGCCCGGCCATGTGGCGCTGATCGGCACCCATCCCCTGTTCGGTCCGCAAAGCGCGCGGCACGGCATCGCCGGTCACAAGATCGCGCTTTGCCCCTTGCGGGGGCAGGCGCATCTGCCGGTGGCTGCCTTTCTGCGGGCGCGGCTGGGGCTGCGGGTGATCCTGACCACGCCCGAGGCACATGACCGCGAGGCCGCCACGGTACAGGGGCTGACCCATCTGATCGCCCAGGCGTTGAACCGGATGGGGCCGTTGCCCGACCGCATGACCACCGCCAGCTTCGATTTGCTGAAACAGGCGGTCGAGATGGTACGCCACGACCCGCCCGGCGTCTTGACCGCCATCGAAAGCGCCAATCCCTTTGCCCCGCGCGTGCGTGAAGAGTTCCTGAGCCTTATCGCGGGACTGGACCGCAGCTATGCGCGGCGACAATAGAAAAGGCCCGCGCGGGCGGGCCTTTCGATTGGTCCTCACAAGGTCGGATCAGCAATTTCCGGCGGCGCAGAGCTGATCCTTGACCATCGGGCCGACCTTGCCGAAATCCATCTGGCCGGTATAGCGCGCCTTCAACTCGCCCATCACCTTGCCCATATCGCGGATCGACCCGGCACCGGTGGCCGTGATCGCCGCGCGCACGGCGTTCTCGACCTCGTCCTCGTCCAGCTGCTTGGGCAGGAACTCCTCGATCACCGCGATTTCCTGACGCTCACGCTCGGCCAGGTCCAGCCGCCCGCCCTCTTCATAGGCGCGCGCGCTTTCCTGGCGCTGCTTGGTCATCTTGCCCAGAATGGCCAGAACCTCGGCATCGCCGCAACAGGCGGCCTCTTCATCGCCGCTGCCACGCACCGCGATATCGCGATCCTTGATCGCCGCATTGATCAGACGCAGGGTCGACAGCCGTTCGGCGGCCTTGTCCTTCATCGCCTGTTTCAGCGCGGTATTCACACGTGCCCGCATATCCATCAGAACTGCCCATCCCCTGACATTGTTCAAGTTCCCGAACATAGCGAAAGAAAAAGCACGACACAACCGGGGTGATATATCGTTAAGTCATTGAAAAACAATAAAAGCGTAAAAATTGATCAGGGTTGACCCAGGGCCACAAGACCCTTAGGTATGCGCCGATTTACCCAGAGATAGAGAGTCGCGCCATGGCCCAGAACCCCCTGTCCAAGCCCACCGCATGCCTGGTTCTGGCCGATGGAACAGTGTTTTACGGCACCGGCTTCGGCGCCACCGGCCAGACCGTGGCCGAGTTGTGTTTCAACACCGCGATGACCGGTTATCAGGAAATCATGACCGACCCGTCCTATGCCGGCCAGATCGTGACCTTCACCTTCCCCCATATCGGCAATGTGGGCGTCACCCCCGAGGATGACGAGACGGCCAACCCGGTGGCCGCCGGGATGGTGGTGAAATGGGACCCGACGCAACCGTCCAACTGGCGCGCTGCCGAAGAGCTCAAGGGCTGGCTGGCCCGGCGCGGCAGGATCGCTATTGGCGGTGTCGATACCCGCCGCCTGACCCGCGCCATTCGCCAGCAGGGCGCGCCGCATGTGGCCTTGGCCCATGACCCCGATGGAAAATTCGACCTTGCCGCGCTGGTCGCTGCGGCGCGCGGCTTTGCCGGGCTCGAAGGCATGGACCTGGCCAAGGACGTGACCTGTGCCCAATCCTATCGCTGGGACGAGATGCGCTGGGCCTGGCCCGAGGGTTATGCCCGGCAGGAGGCGCCCAAGCACAAGGTCGTCGCCATCGACTATGGCGCCAAGCGCAACATCCTGCGCTGCCTCGCCTCGGCAGGTTGTGACGTGACCGTGCTGCCCGCCACCGCCACCGCGGCCGAGGTGCTGGCACATGCGCCCGACGGCGTGTTCCTGTCGAACGGACCCGGCGACCCGGCGGCGACAGGTGAATATGCGGTGCCGATGATCCGCGAGATCCTCGATACCACCGCCCTGCCCGTCTTTGGCATCTGCCTCGGCCACCAGATGCTGGCGCTGGCGCTTGGCGGCCGCACCGTCAAGATGAACCACGGCCATCACGGAGCCAACCACCCGGTCAAGGATCTGGAAACCGGCAAGGTCGAGATCACCTCGATGAACCACGGCTTTGCCGTCGATGCGCAGAGCCTGCCCGAGGGCGTGGTGGAAACCCATCGCTCGCTGTTCGATGGCTCCAACTGCGGCATCCGCATGACCGAACGACCCGTCTTCTCGGTGCAATACCACCCCGAGGCCAGCCCCGGCCCGCAGGACAGTTTCTATCTGTTCGAACGCTTTGCCGAAGCGATGGACGCACAAAAGGCCGATGCCTGACAAAAAACCTGCAATCTCAGCCGGTTTTGTCTGCCATTAACGCTCTATTAACCTGAACTGCGCAACCCTGACTCCCGGAACGGTTGTCGGGGCTGCGCATCATGAGCGACCTACATCTCAGGCTAAGCTCTGCCAGCCTTGCGCATCCGGCGCCGGAACCGCACCTGCCTCTTGGCCGATACCTGGTGCGCAGCGGGGTGATCAGCCAGGCCCAGCTGGTGCAGGCCCTGCAAATGCAACTCTGGCTTGATGCGCCGATCGGTGAGATCCTGATCGCCGAGGGCTGGGCCGAACCCAATGACATCCTGCGCGCGCTGGCGCTTCAGAACGGGGTGCAATGGGTCGATCTGGCCGCTGATCCGCCTAGGGACGAGTTATGCGGGCTGATGCCACATGATTTCTGGCTGCGTCATGGTGCAATTCCCTGGATGCGCCTGGGGCCCATGGTCATCGTCGCCACCGCACGCCCCGACCTGTTCGACCGGCTGCGCGCCGAGATGGCGCAAACGGGTATCCTGCTGATGCCGGCGCTTGCCAGCCGCGATCAGATCGACGCGGCATTGGCGCGACGCTATGCCGTCACCCTTGCGCAGCTGGCCGAAACCCGGGTCGCGCCGCGCTATAGCTGCCGGACCTGGAACTGGCGCAGCCGGATACCGGGCAGCCTGGCGCTGCTGGTTCTGCTGGGATTGCTTGTACTGGCGCCGGTACAGGGATTGACGCTGCTGTTCCTGACCGCCGTTCTGACCCTAGCGCTGTTTGCGGGGCTCAAGGCGGTTGCCCTGGTGGCCCATCTCATGAGCCAGTCGCATCTGACCGCACCGCATCCGCCCTCGCCCGGCACCGATATAAAGGGGGTGCGCCTGCCCAAGATCTCGATGCTGGTACCGCTCTACAAAGAGCGCGAGATTGCCACCGCACTGGTGGCCCGCCTCGGCCGCCTGACCTACCCAAAAGCGCTGCTGGACGTCATCCTGGTGTTGGAGGAGAAAGACGACGTCACCCGTCAGACCCTGGCCCAATGCACCCTGCCCGCCTGGATGCGGGTGATCGAGGTGCCCGGCCACAAGGGGCTGACAACCAAGCCCCGCGCGATGAACTATGCGCTCGATTTCTGCCGGGGCGAGATCATCGGCGTCTGGGATGCCGAAGATGCGCCGGTCGCTGACCAACTCGAACAGGTCGCGGCCCGGTTCGCCCAGGCGCCCGAAGAGGTGGTCTGCCTTCAAGGCATCCTGGATTACTACAACCCGCGCAGCAGCTGGCGGGCACGATGTTTCACCATCGAATATGCCAGCTGGTTCCGCATCGTGCTGCCGGGTATCGCCCGCCTGGGCCTGGTGGTGCCGCTGGGTGGCACGACGCTGTTCTTTCGCCGACGCGTGCTGGAGGAACTGGGCGGGTGGGACGCGCATAACGTGACCGAGGATGCCGATCTGGGTGTGCGCCTCTGCCGGGCCGGGTACCGGACCGAGCTGATCGACACGGTGACCTATGAAGAGGCGAATTACCGCTCCTGGCCCTGGGTCAAGCAGCGCTCGCGCTGGCTCAAGGGCTTCATGGTTACATATCTGGTGCATATGCGGGCACCGCTGCGGTTGTGGGCCGAGCTGGGCACGCGGCGCTTTCTGGGCGTACAGGCCTTCTTTCTAGGGACATTGGGCCAGTTCCTGCTGGCGCCCGTGCTGTGGTCCTTCTGGCTGATCCTGTTCGGCCTGCCCCATCCGCTGGACGATGTTCTGTCGGCCCCGGTCCTGATCCTGTGTACCGCCATCTTCGGGGCGACCGAGCTTCTGGGACTGGCGATCGGATTGGTCGCGGTCTCGGCGGCAGAGCGCCGATTCCTGATCCCCTGGACGCTGACCATGCCAGTTTATTTTCCTCTGGGCGTGCTGGCCGCCTACAAGGCGCTTTATGAATTGGTGGTGAATCCCTATTTCTGGGACAAGACCGAGCACGGTCAGGCCAGCGAGGAAAAACCGGCCCAGCTACCCGTCGCGACCGATGAACAGGTGCGGGAACAGGGTTTTCATTAAAACCCTGTTCACAGGATTTCTTCGAAATCCTGCCGTGGCCTCGTTCTCAGCGCCGTTCGCGGCTGTCGGCGTCCAGCTTCAATCGGGTCATGAACGCGATCGAGATATGGTCCTTGAGCGCCTTTTCGGCCCCATCCTCGTTGCGCGCGGCGATGGCCTCGACGATCCCCTTGTGCTCGCTCTGCGCGATCTCGCCGCGCCCTTCGGCGGCCAGCGAGGTGGTCGCCATCAACGCCATGGTACGGTGCACCAGGTCAAGCTGCTGCACCAGGTAACGGTTGTGCGAGGCCAGGTGGATCTGTTCGTGAAACCGCCGGTTGGCCCGACTCAACGCCTTGGGATTGCCCACCAGCTTGTCATCGGCCACCACCATCTCGCGCAGCACCGCGATCTCTTCGGCTGTGGCATGGCGCGCGGCCAGCCGCGCCGCCAGCCCCTCCAGCTCGCGCCGGACCTGATAAAGCTCTGCCATCTGGTTGTGATCCAGCGAGGCCACGATCATCGAGCGCCCGTCGCGTTCCAGCAGCGACTGGGTCTCAAGTCGCTGCAGCGCCTCGCGGATCGGTGTGCGCGACACCCCGAACCGTTCGGCCAGTTCGCTTTCCACCAGCCGGTCGCCAGGCTTGTAGATGCCGCTGTCAATGGCTTCGAGGATCAGGTGATAGGCGTCTTTCTGCGCCGGGCGGCCCTGGGTCATTGCTGTTCTCTTCTCCCTGTTCGGACTTGTGTATCCGCCGGGACCCGCCCGGATCAACCCTGCCATTGCGCACGCGCCCCATCTGCCCTAAATCCGGTCCATGGTGCGCGAAGCCTTCTCTCATGTGACGACCTGGGTGTTCGATCTGGACAACACCCTTTATCCGCCCGCAATGCGGCTCTTCGACCAGATCGAAGTGCGGATGACAGCTTATGTGATGGAGACGCTCGGCGTCACCCGGGCCGAGGCCGACCGCCTGCGCGCGCACTATTGGCGGCAATACGGCACCACCCTGGCCGGGCTGATGCGCGAACACGGGCTCGACCCCGATCCCTATCTGGTGGCGGTGCATGAGGTGGACATGAGCCACATGACCCCCGACGCCGCGCTGGCCAGCCATATCCGCGCCCTGCCCGGGCGCCGCATCGTCTATACCAACGGCTCGGCGCCTTATGCCGAGAGGGTGCTGGCCGCGCGCGGGTTGAGCGGGTTATTCGATGCCATCTATGGTGTGGAACACGCGGGCTACCGGCCCAAGCCCGAGCGCGCCGCGTTTGAAGAGGTGTTCACCCGCGACGGGGTGATCCCCGAACGCGCCGCCATGTTCGAGGACGACCCCCGCAACCTGACCGCCCCGCACGAGATGGGGATGCGCACGGTACATGTGGCCCCCGATCCGCACCCGGCGGAGCATATCCACCACCATACCGACGATCTGACCGCGTTTCTGTCCCGGCTGACCTGAGGGTGCTCAGTGCCCATCGCCCAGCACGGGCAGAAAGCCGCCGCTGTCGGGATCGCGCCGCATCTCGTAATAGAACCAGCGCCTGTGCGCGGGCGCCTTTTCCTTGCGAAAGGCGATCACCGCATCGCGCCCGTCGGTGCGCAGGTTGATGGCGCCGTACACGCCCACATTGCGGCGGAACACCTCGTCCAGCAACTTGCGTTTGGCCGCCCGCATCTCGGTCAGCGCCGCCGCATCCGCTGCCGCGCCCTTGGCCAGTTCCTCCTCGATCCGCCCGTTCAGCCGGTCGAGCGCCGGGCGCAGGTCGTCCCGCTCGCGCTCTCGGGTGGAGCGGAGGAGTTCGGTGGACAGGATCAACGGCCGCGCCCCGGCGCCCGTCTTGCCCAACAGGCCCAACAGGTCGGGGCGCGGATGAACGTGCCCCTCTTCATCGCCCGAGGACACCACATAGGCGGCCGGATGGGCGGCTTGCAAAAACTCCTCGGTCACGTCCGAGGACCCGTGATGGCAGGTTTTCATCAGATCGACGCCGAAACGCTCAGCGGCAGCGGCGATGATCTCGGGTCGGGCGATGGCCTCAAGCTCGGCCTCGGTCGCTGCCAACGGCGTCGAGACCGGCACCCCGCCATAGTGCTGCATCAGAAAGCACTCGGCCGAGGTGTTGAGATCGCCACCGAACAACACCCGGAACCCGTTGAAATCCAGCCGCAAAAGGACCGAATGGCCGTTCTTGGTCTTGCCGTCATCCATTGACCGCGAGGTGGGTTTGTCACCAAAGGCGCGCAGACGCGGCTGGCCAGTGGCATCGGGTTCGACGACCGGCCCCAGAACCTCGATGGTGATCAGCCCGCCGTCAGCGGGAGCAAAGCCCGGCAGCCAGGCGCGCCCGTCTTCCTGCACCGCATGGGCGGTGGTCAGCGCGGTGACCGGGCCGATCCGGTTCGCCTCCAGCGCGGTCTGCATCAGCTTGGGATAAAGCTTGCGCCCGCGCCGTGCAGGATTGGCTAGCAGCGCGCGCAGCTGTGCGTCGCTGGCCACCACCTCGGTCAGGAATCCGCCCTGTTCCGGCCCCAGCAGATCGTCGCCCATCCGTTCGACCAACCCGCTGTGATAGACATGCTCGATCCGCAGGCGGCGGTTCTCGAAGATCGGCTGAAAACCGCGATAGTGGTCGGCATCCGGATGGGTGATGATGGCGGCATGGATCTGGCCCGAATTGTCGAAATCGCGGAACCGCCAGTTCAGAAACCCGTTGGTGTTGCGCCCGATCCCGGCGTCGATCACCATCACCCGGGGCGGGTGATGGTGGCCCGGCTCGGTCAGGATACAGGCATCGCCCTGCCCGATGTCGAGAAAGATCAGCTCCAGCACGCGCTCGTCCTGCAACTCGGCGCGTTTCATCAGATAGGGTTTCTTGCCATAGCGGACATGGGTCCAGGTGGCGTCGACGGGATCGCGCACGTCGATCCAGTCGCCCCAAAGCACCTGTTTGACCTTGCGGCGGCTGGTTTTGCCGTTCTTTTCAACGTCACGGTAAAGGTAGCTGACCGGACCGCGCGCATATTTCAGCGTCATGGGAAATCTCCGCCCTCAATACAATTCCCGGATGATAGCACAAAAGCAGAGTCGCCGCGCATCTCTGCTCCGCTCGGCGCGATCAGCGGCACCGCGCCGCAGGGGATGCGGCATCGCGCTGCACTGCGGCAAAAGGTGACCTTTAGACTCAGGTTCCAAAACCTATCTGCCCCCTGACAGATAGTTGAAAGGACCTGACATGAGCGCCATCGACCTGCCCCGCAACCTGCCCTTGGGCCAGCGCCTGCTGTTTTCCGTGCCTCTGCTGGGCCGCATCGCGAAGGAAGTGTCCTATGGCGACAGCGACAATATCTATTACGCCATTGTCGCCGGGCTCAGCCTGTGGGGCATCGCCATCCTGTTGTTCGGCATTCCGGGCCTCTACATTCCGGCGCTGGCGCTGGTCCCGGTGATCTGGGCGGTGCTGATCCTGATTACCCGCGGCTGAGTGCGCCGGACAGGATGTCGCTTGGCACCCCGGCGCGTTCCGGCATAGGGTGCCGCGCAACAGACGGAGCCTGCCCATGCACGAGAGCTGTGACATCCTGATTTCCGGCGGTGGCATCGCCGGGCTGACCGCGGCGGCCGCCTTTGGCAGCGCTGGATTCTCTGTCATCTGCGTCGACCCGGCCCCGCCGGTGACCGAACGCGACGTGGACGGATCGGACATGCGCACCACCGCATTTCTGCAACCGGCGCAAGTGCTTCTGGAAAACTGCGGCCTCTGGGCCCGGCTGGCCGATCATGCAGCCCCCTTGCAGATCATGCGCATCGTCGATGCGGGCGGCGCGGTGCCCGAACCGCGCGTGGTGCGCGATTTCAATGCCGCCGATCTGAGCGACAAGCCCTTTGGCTGGAACCTGCCCAACTGGCTGCTTCGGCGCGAGATGGTGGCGCGGCTGGCCGAACTGCCCAATGTGGATTTCCGCCCCGGCACCGCCACCACCAGCCTGTTCACCCGCACAGCCGAGGCCCGCGTGGGGCTGAGCGACGGCAGCCGCTTGACCTGCAAGCTAGTGCTGGCCGCCGACGGGCGCAGCTCACCCATGCGCGAGGCGGCGGGGATCGGGGTCAAGACCACCCGCTATGGGCAAAAGGCGCTGGCCTTTGCCGTCACCCACCCGATTGCGCATCAGAATGTCTCGACCGAGATCCACCGGTCCGGCGGGCCGTTCACGCTGGTGCCCTTGCCCGACTGGCAGGGGCAACCATCGTCGGCGGTGGTGTGGATGGAGCGCGGGCCAAAGGCGCTGGAGTTACTGGAGATGGCGCCCGAGGCATTTGAGGCGGCCATGACCGAACGCTCCTGCGGCCTCTTCGGGCCGTTGAAACTGGCTTCGCGACGTACGATCTGGCCGATCATCAGCCAATCGGCAGAGCGGCTGACCGGCGAGCGGATCGCGTTGATGGCCGAGGCCGCGCATGTGGTGCCGCCCATCGGCGCGCAGGGGCTGAACATGTCGCTGGGCGACTTGCGCACATTGCTGGAACTGGCGCAGGCCCGGCCCGAGGACTTGGGCGATGCGCAGATGTTGGCCGCCTATCACAAAGCGCGTCATGCCGAGATCGAGCTGCGCGTGAAAGGGATAGACCTGCTCAATCGCGCCTCGATGGTCGAGGCTCGCCCCTTGCGGGACGCGCGCGCGATGGGGCTCAACGCGCTTTATTCACTTGCCCCGGTCCGACGCACGCTGATGCAGATGGGTCTGGGCGTGCGGTGAGCCCCGGGGCGCTGCCCCGGACCCCGGAGTATTTTGGACCAGAAAGAAGCAGGTGTCAGAGCACCTGGTCGAGCACCCGCTTCAAGCGATCGATGGTGCCCTCGACATCATAGAGCTTGTCGAGACCGAAGAGGCCCAGCCGGAAGGTGCGGAAATCGGCCGGTTCATCGCATTGCAGCGGCACGCCAGCAGCGATCTGCATGCCCAGGGCGGCGAATTTCTTGCCGTTCTGGATCTCGGGATCGCTGGTATAGCTCACCACCACACCCGGAGCACCGAACCCTTCGGCGGCGACAGAGACGATGCCCTTGCGCTTGAGCAGCGCGCGCACGCCGTTGCCCAGCGCCCATTGCGCCTCGCGCAGTTTGTCGAAGCCGTAGTCGCGGGTTTCGGCCATGGTATCGCGGAAGGCGCGCAGCGCGTCGGTGGGCATGGTGGCGTGATAGGCATGGCCGCCGCCCTCATAGGCCTTCATGATGTCGCGCCATTTCTTCAGGTCGATGGCGAAACTGTCCGACTGCGTCTCGGCCAACCGTGCCTCTCCGCGTTCGGACAGCATCACCAGACCGGCGCAGGGTGACGCGCTCCAGCCCTTTTGCGGCGCCGAGATCAGCACATCCACGCCGGTTGCCTTCATATCGACCCAGACGCAGCCCGAGGCGATACAATCGAGCACCATCAGCGCGCCCACCTCGTGCGCGGCGGCCGCCATGGCGGTGATATAGTCATCGGGCAGGATCACCCCGGCGGCGGTTTCCACATGCGGGGCAAAGACCACATCGGGTTTCTGCTCTCGGATGGCCGCCACCACATCTTCGATCGGGGCCGGGGCAAAGGGTGCGGTGCTTTCATTGCCGCTGCGGCGGGCCTTCATCACCGTTGTCTCGGCAGTCAGACTGCCGGTCTCGATGATCTGGCTCCAACGATACGAGAACCAGCCGTTGCGCACCACCAGCACACGCGCACCACGCGCGAACTGGCGTGCGACCGCCTCCATCGCATAGGTGCCACCGCCGGGGATGACGGCCACGGCATCGGCATTGTAGACCGCAGCCAGCATGTCGGAAATGTCCCGCATCACCTGTTGAAAGGCCGTGGACATATGGTTGAGCGAACGGTCGGTGAAAACGACCGAGAATTCCTCGAGCCCATCGGGATCGACAGTATCCAGTAGTGCGGCCATGGTGGGCTCCTCTCCTTGTTCCGGGCTCTTTCATGGCCGCTCTACGACGCCGGGTAAAGGGGGCGCGCGCGGTCGGGCGTCTTGACCACGCGGGTGGAACCGGGGCTTTGCCCCGGACCCCAAGGTATTTTTGAACAGAAGAAAACGGATGATGCGCTGACTGTGCCCGGGGCCGCCATGCTCGGATGCTTGCGGGCAAGCACGGCGCCGTGACCTCCCAAGCGAATCGCTGCGGGCAGGGAATGGCGCGCAGGACGGACGCATTGAGGGCGTTCGAACGACCGGGTAGCGCGGCTGCAAAGAGATCAACCCTTCGTTGTGAAGCTGGGGGCGTGCCTGCGCCGGGCATCTTTGCCTCGTTAACCTCAACACGTTAACCTTAATACAGACGCTGTTCTTTCCCTGCATCGCATATGCGTGATGTTGACGGAGATATGACGCTACTTAGGGTCAACTCCCCTTTACTCTTTCCGAAAAATGCGGGCACAAACACGCACGGAATACAGGGAAAGGACCAGTTACCCTTGAAACAAAAGAAGCGAACCAGCTTTCATGCCGTCCGCGACGAGGTGAAACGCCGGATCGAAAGCCGGATTTGGCCGCAAGGGACATTGCTTCCAACCGAATCGGAACTCGCAGACGAGTTCGGCTGTGCACGCGCCACGGTCAACAGGGCCTTGCGCGAGCTGGCCGAGCAGGGATTTGTCGAGCGCAAACGCAAGAGCGGCACCCGGGTCAAGACAGCGCCGGTCCGGCAGGCCCGTTTCGAAATCTCGCTGGCCCGCCGCGTGGTCGAAGAACAGAATGCCCAGTACCGCTATGCGCTGGTCGAGCGGGCGGTGATCACCGCGCCCGCCTGGCTGGCCTCGCAACTGGGGATGCACGCCGGCACGCAGGTCCTGCACCTGCTGTGCATGCATTATGCCAACAACCAGCCCTTTCAGCTTGAAGAGCGCTGGGTCAGCCTGTCCGCCGTCCCGGCGATTGAACAGGCCGATCTGAGCCGGATCGGCCCGACCGAGTGGTTGCTGACCGCGATCCCCTTTACCGATGCCGAGATCGCCTTTGGCGCCATCGGCGCCGACGGGCGGCTGGCCGAGTTCCTGTCGACCTCGATCGGCATGCCGGTGATGCAGATGGAGCGCACCACCTGGCTCAAGGGCGAACCCGTGACCTTTGCACGTCTGACCCATCATCCCGGCTTTCGCATCCGGACCGAATATTAACCGATCGGGCCAGCCAGGCGTTCTTCGCTGAGCAGCACATTGGCCTCGACCTCGCCCGCGCCGGGCAGGGTCATGATGCGGCGGCGCAGGACGCGTTCGAAATCGCTGAGGTCGCGCGCCACCACGCGCAGGCGATAGTCGTAAAGGCCAAGCACATGTTCGACCGTCTGCACCTCGGGGATGGCGCTGACGGCGCGTTCGAAATCCTCGAGGCTGACGCGCCCCTTGCGCGCCAGCTTGACCCCCAGAAACACCGTGACGCCAAATCCCAGCGCCTCGGCGTTCAGGCGCAGGCGGCGGCCCTTGATCACGCCCGCGTCTTCCAGCCTGCGGATGCGCCGCCAGGTGGCGGGTTGCGACAGGCCGAACCGGCGCCCCAGCGCGCCCGCGCTTTGTGTTGCGTCCTGCGCCAGCGCGCGCAGCAGCTTGCGGTCGATCTCGTCCAGTTCGGTCATACCGGCAGCACCTCGTTGCGCTTGAGCCGCGCGATGTGCATCAGCGCCTCGATATCAGCGATATGCGGCAGGGTCAGGATGCGGTCGCGATAAAGCTGCTGGTAATGGGCCATGTCCCGCGCAATCACCGACAGGCGCACATCGACCCGGCCCAGAAAGGTCTGGATCTCGATCACCTCGGGCACCTTGCGCGCGGCCTCGATGAAATCGTCAAAGGCGCGCGGCTGGGTCTTGTCGAGCGTGACGCGCAGGCTGACCTCGACCGCAAAGCCCAACGCCGCCCAGTCGATCACCGCCTCTTGCCCCTGGATTATGCCGGCGGCCTGCATCTTTTCGATCCGCCGCCAGCACACACCCGAACTGATCCGGCAGCGCTCGGCCAATTCGGCGGCGCTCAGACTTGGGTCAGTCTGGTAATGGCGCAGGATGCGGCGGTCGATATCGTCGAGCATGATTTTTCCGAACTTTTGATATTTGACGAATTATCTTTCATCAAGTTGACGGAATCTCAACCTCAATCCTCTCGCACCTCGGCGTTTCAACAGATAGAAACGCGGCAATCGAAACAGAAAGGACCGGCATCATGCGCGTCTATTACGATCGTGACTGCGACATCAACCTGATCAAGGACAAGAAAGTGGCCATCCTGGGCTACGGCTCCCAGGGCCACGCCCACGCGCTGAACCTGCGTGACAGCGGCGCCAAGAACCTGGTCGTCGCCCTGCGCGAAGGCTCGGCCTCGGCCAAGAAAGCCGAAGGCGAAGGCCTGACCGTCATGGGCATCGCCGAAGCGGCGGCCTGGTGCGACGTGATCATGTTCACCATGCCCGATGAGTTGCAGGCCGAGACCTACAAGAAATACGTGCATGACAACATCCGTCCGGGCGCGGCAATTGCCTTTGCCCACGGCCTGAACGTGCATTTCGGCCTGATCGAGCCGAAAGAAGGCGTCGACGTCATCATGATGGCGCCCAAGGGCCCCGGCCACACCGTGCGCGGCGAATACACCAAGGGCGGCGGCGTGCCCTGCCTGGTGGCCGTTCACACCGACGCCACCGGCAAGGCGCTGGAAACCGGCCTGTCCTATTGCTCGGCCATCGGCGGCGGCCGCTCGGGCATCATCGAGACCAACTTCCGCGAAGAATGCGAAACCGACCTGTTCGGCGAGCAGGCCGTGCTGTGCGGTGGTCTGGTCGAACTGATCCGCTGCGGGTTCGAGACCCTTGTCGAGGCGGGCTATGCCCCCGAGATGGCCTATTTCGAATGTCTGCACGAGGTGAAGCTGATCGTCGACCTGATCTATGAAGGCGGCATCGCCAACATGGATTACTCGATCTCGAACACCGCCGAATACGGCCAGTATGTCACCGGCCCGCGCATCCTGCCCTATGAGCAGACCAAGGCGTCGATGAAGGCGGTTCTGACCGACATCCAGCAGGGCAAGTTCGTGCGCGACTTCATGCTGGAAAACGCGGTTGGCCAGCCGACCATCAAAGCCTCGCGCCGTGCCAATGACGAGCACCAGATCGAACAGGTCGGCCAGAAGCTGCGCGACATGATGCCCTGGATCTCGGCCGGCAAGATGGTCGACAAGTCGAAGAACTGATCCGGGTTCAGACCCATCGAGACGGGCGCCCCTGCGGCGCCCGTTTTCGTTCCCGGACGAAGCGTTCCGGATTGACCCCGGTATCGGAGCGGGGTCAAGTGAGCGCACCCCAGCGAAAGGCCATTCGTGACCCAATCCCCTGACATAACGGCGAAAAGCTGGGCCATGGTGGCGACGCTGGGCTTTGTCTGGGGCGGGACATTCCTGGTCAATGAACTCGCGCTTGAGGGGATCACGCCGTTCTGGCTGGCAGCCGGGCGGGTCTGTTTCGGGGCGCTGCTCAGCACGCTGGTCTGGCGCGCGATGGGCGGGCGGTTGTTCTCGGCACCACTCAGCCGGTCAGAGCGCAATTCGCTCGTGATCATCGCGCTGCTCAGTTCGGCGGTGCCCTTCTCGCTGATCGCCTGGGGTCAGCAATATGTGACGGCCGGGTTTACCGGTGTTTCGATGGCCTCAGTCGCGCTGATGGTGCTGCCGCTGGCGCATTTCTTTGTGCACGGCGAGCGGATGACCTGGCGCCGCGCGCTGGGGTTTGCCATCGGCTTCGCCGGGGTTGCGCTGCTGATGGGGGCGCAGGCGTTCGAGAGCAGCGGCGCGGCGCTGGAACTGCCCGGGCGGCTGGCCTGTCTGGCGGCCACCGCCTGTTACGCGGTGGCCTCGATCCTGCTGCGGCGGCTGCCCGCGGTCGATCCTGTCGGCCTGTCGACCGTGCTGTTGCTGATCGGGGTGGTCGCGGTGCTGCCGATGGCCTGGATCGCCGAAGGCCCGCCGCCCTCCACCGATCTGCGCACGCTGGGCCTGATCGTGTTTCTGGGCATGGTGCCCACGGCGGCGGCCAATCTGCTGCGCGTCACCCTGATCCGCAGCGCCGGGCCGGTATTCATGAGCCTGACCAACTATCAGGTGCCGGTCTGGTCGGTTCTGCTGGGCGCGGCCCTGCTGGGAGAGCCGCTGCCGCCGGTCTTGCTGTGGTCGCTGCTGCTGATCCTGACAGGGGTCGGGCTCAGCCAGTATGGCGCGCTCAGGCGCCTGTTCTCGCGTCAGTAACGGCCGATCTTCAGTTTCACCCGGTCCAGCACCTTGCCGTCGGCGCCCACCGCCTGCACCACCGCCTCGTAAGTGTTGCCACGTCCGCCCGAACAGGGCGGCAGATAGCCCTTGGAGGCGTATTCGCCGGTGCTGCGCGCCGGGGCCACAACCCGAACCCCGCCCGGCAGTTTCGCGGTCATGCCCGGCACCGCCGGCAGCTTGGCGCTGGCGCCCTTGACCGGATAGCCGATGGTGCCATGACCCCCCTTGCTGGAGAGCGGCTTGTAGCTTTTGTCGTTGTATTGAACGACCAGCATCACCGTGCCCGCGGGAATCCCCGCCACCTGCATCGGCGGCGTCGCGCCCTTGCCGCCCTGCAACTGGCAATGCTGGCCCTGGGGGATCTTCTTGCCGTCCCATGGCGGCAGCAGATCAACCGTCATTCCGGCATGGGCCATTCCGGCAGAAAGCAGAAAGGTACAGGTCAAAAAGGAACGAAGCATCCGGAAATCTCCCTGACTAATGTAGAGAGGATGCGCGAGGCCTTTTCCGGTTTCAAGCTTGAACCGCGTCGGCCACCGCCTCGACCACGCTGTCGACGGTCCGCTCCAGCAGCGCCTCGTCCTCGCATTCCGCCATCACCCGGATCAGCGGTTCGGTTCCTGACTTACGGATCAGCAGACGGCCCGTGCCATTCAGCACCCCCTCGGCCTCGGCAATGGCCGACTGGACCGAGGCTGTATCAAGCGGGGTCTGCCCCTTGGCAAACCGCACATTCTTGAGCAGTTGCGGCACCGGCACGAATTGCCGCACCAGTTCCGAAGAGGGCTGGCCCGAGCGCATCATCTCGCCCAGGAAATGCAATCCCGCCATCAACCCGTCGCCGGTGGTCGAAAAATCGCTCATCACGATATGCCCAGATTGCTCGCCGCCCAGGTTGAAGCCGCCTTCGCGCATACGCTCGACCACATAGCGGTCGCCAACTGCGGTGCGCTCCAGTCCGATGCCACGATCGCTCAGAAAGCGTTCCAGCCCCAGGTTCGACATCACGGTCGCCACCAGGGCGCCGCCCTGCAACTGGCCCTCGGCGGCCCAGCGCGCCGCCAGCAAGGCCATGATCTGGTCCCCGTCGGCGACGGTACCATGCTCGTCGAGCACGATGACCCGGTCCGCGTCGCCATCAAGGCAGATGCCCACATCCGCACCATGGGCCACCACCGCCTCGGCGGCGGTACGCGGGCAGGTCGAGCCGCAGCCGCGATTGATGTTGAGCCCGTCAGGCGAAGTGCCGATCGGCACCACATCGGCGCCGAGTTCCCACAGGATCTCGGGCGCGGTACGGTGGGCTGCACCATTGGCGCAGTCCACGACCACCTTGAGCCCGTCAAGCCGCAGCCCGCGCGTGAGCGAGGATTTGACCCGTTCACCATAGCGGAACCGTGCATCGTCCACCCGGCGCGCACGACCGATATTGTGCGCCTGTGCCAGCCGCACACCCGTTGCGACCATCTCCTCGATCTCCAACTCGGCCTGATCCGAAAGCTTGAACCCGTCGGGACCAAAGAACTTGATGCCATTGTCCTCGGCCGAATTGTGGCTGGCCGAGATCATCACGCCCAGATCGGCCCGCATCGAACGAGTCATCAGGCCCACGGCAGGGGTGGGGACCGGCCCCAGCAGCAGCACGTTCATACCGGTCGAGGTGAGGCCGGCGGTCAGTGCGTTTTCGAACATGTAGCCCGACAGGCGGGTGTCCTTGCCGATGACAACACGGTGCACCCCCCCTGCCTCGCGACGGAAATAACGCCCGACGGCCGCCCCGATTCTGAGCGCCATTTCGGCGGTCATCGGATGAGTGTTGGCAGTGCCCCGCACCCCGTCGGTTCCGAACAGCTTACGCATGCCGCCTCACTTTCTTTTTACCACGAGCGGAGCAAGCTTTACCGGACCGCTGCCCACAGGCGCAAGGCCTGCGCGGTCTCAGCCACGTCGTGTACCCGCAAAATCTGGGCACCCTGCGCGAATCCGGCCAGACCAACGGCAATCGAGCCCGGCCCCCGCGCCTCGGCGCGCGGCTCCTTGCCGATCGTTCCGATGAAACGCTTGCGCGAAACGCCCAGCAGGATCGGGCAGCCGATGCCGTGGAACAGCGACAGGTTACGTAGCAGGGTCAGGTTGTGCTCTTGCGTCTTGCCGAACCCGATGCCCGGGTCGATCATGATCTGCCCCCGGTCCAGCCCGGCCGCGACCAGCCGCGCCACCTGCGCGGCCAGAAAGTCATACACATCCAGCAGCACATCATCGTATTGCGGATCCTGCTGCATGGTTGCCGGGTCACCCTGGGCATGCATGATGCAAACCGGGGTTCTGGTCTCGGCGCAGAGCGGGGCCAGTTCGTCATCGAAGGTAAAGCCCGAGACGTCGTTCACGACGCTCGCACCGGCAGCCAGCGCAGCCTCGGCCACCGCCGCCTTGCGGGTATCGATGGAAATCGCGGCCCCGGTTTCGGCGCGGATCGCCTCGATCACCGGCGCGGTGCGCTGTATCTCGTCCTCGGCGGGGACCTCGACCGCGCCGGGTCGGGTGGATTCTCCGCCAACATCCAGCAGGCTCACGCCTTGCGCCACCATCGCCAGCGCCGCGCGCCGGGCCGCCTCGACCCCGTAATGGCGCCCTCCGTCCGAGAAACTGTCAGGCGTGACATTCAGGATACCCATCAGGTGTGGGCGTCCCATGTCCAGTCCCGCCAACGCCGCGCGGGGGCCCGTCAGACGCTCCAGATACGGGGCCGGGATTTCGGTCGCGGGGACTATCCTTCCCGACTGCCCCCGGTGCAGATGCTCGGCATGGGTGAACCACAGGTCGCTGCCGGCCAGCGGCATCGCGCCCTGCGGGCGGGCTGCGCCCTGTTGTACCAGGGGGCGGTAATAGTCGGTCACAGGTCAGGCTGCTCCACCGGTACCGCACGCAACGGCACATCGGCCCCCTCGGGCAGCGACGCGCCGATCACCAGCATCTCGCCCGCCTCGAAAGTAGCGGCAAACCACGCGGCCAGCGCCACGGCGTTCGACGGTTTGGCCGAGGGGCCGTCAACCGCGTCGAGCACGATCTTGGAGGGTGCCCAGACGCAGATCTGGCCGTTCTTCATCGCCCAGTCCAGTTCGGTCCGGGTCGAGACCACCTTGCAGCGCAGATCGCGCGCCGCCAGCTGCCAGGCGTTCTGCTCGATCGCCAACAGGTCGATCCGGCGCTGGGTCATCGCATGACCGGTCTGTGGAACAGCAAGGTCCGACGCCCCGACACAGATGATCAGAGGACGGTCGCGTTGTTCCAGCTGGTCGATCCAGCCTTTGAGGTTATCCGACGCAATCGCCGCGTTGGACAGGTAGACAAGGCGCGGATGCGGCCGCAGATCCTCGGTCTGGTCCGCATGGAGCTTGTCGCGACCGCGCACGATCTCGACCCCCAGCGCACCGGGGCCGCGATCCAGCTTCTCGATGCGGACAAAGGCGCGCACTGCCTGCGGCTCGTGCAGGATGAGCTCGGCCACGCGTTCGGCCAGCGTTTCAAGCAGGTTCAGCCGCTCTTCAGCCAGCGCGCGGGCAATTGCCTCGGTCACCCGGTCATAGGACAGGATACGGTCGACGTCGTCGTCGATGGGGCCGGTGAGCGGCATCACCTCGACCACGACGTTGAAACAGATCCGCTGCGTGGTGCCACGTTCGGCCTGGAATGCGCCGATCTCGACCTCGACCACATGGTCACGCAGCGAGATTCGGTCCAGCGGACCGCGCGATGCCGTCGCTTCGGAACGCTCCGAGGGATGGGCAAAGGCGAGGCGGATTTCGGAACTCATCTGGCGGGCCTTTCCGGGGTCGTGTCAGTCTGCCCTCAATAGGCGCAGATCCAGCCTATAGCAGGACGACATGCGCCGCACCAGTTATCGAATGCGTCATCAGGTGACGCGAAACCAGCTTGTCATGCCCGCAGCCGCATGGCCCAGCATGTGGCAATGCAACAGCCAGTCGCCCGGATTGTCGGCGACCAGCGCGATCTGCCGGGTCTCGCCCGGCGCCACCAGCACCGTGTCGCGCCAGGGGCCAAGCTCTCCGTTCGGGGCAATCACCCGGAAATGATGTCCGTGCAGGTGCATGCCGTGGTCAAAGGCGGTTTCGTTCACGAATGCGATCCGGTGCAGGCTGCCGCGCGCAGCGTCCAGAAACGGGGTTTCGGGCCGGTCGGCCTGACCGTTCAGCGCCCAGAACCGGCCCAGCTGCGCCAGTTCGCGCCCGCTTAACTCGGTCTCGCCCAGCCGCGCGCTGTCGAGCCAGCGCATCGCGCCCCCCTGCAACCGCATCTGGTGCAGCGGGCTGTCGGCCAGCCCCTCGATCACCGGCAGCGGGTTGGGTGGCAACGGCACAGGCGCCTCGCGGGTCGCACGCGCGCCCTGCCCCGCGACGTCGAACCGGCATAGGCCAAAACCACCGTCGCGCTCGATACTGAGAAGGCTGGCGGCGGTGCCGCTTTCGGCGGTGATGTCCACGATCAGGTCGGCCCGCTGCGCCGGCGCCAGCGGAAAGGCACCGCTGACCGGCAGCGGTTCCTCCAGCGGCATCCCGTCCAGCGCCACGATCCAGCCCTGCATGCCGTCGAGTCCCAGCTCGAATACCCGTGCATTGGCCGCGTTGATCAGGCGCAGCCGCAGCCGCGCGCCCTGCCTTGCCGGATAGGCCGGGTCGAAACCGCCGTTCACCGTCAGCAGGTTGCCCAGTCGACCGGCATGGCTGAGGTCATGGCCATTGTCGAAATCGCCCGCCAGCGCGCCGGTTTCGGGGTCAAGCCGCCAGTCGTCCAGAACCAGCACCCATTCGCCGTCGATATCGGGCGCGTTGGGTTCATCGACGATCAGGGGGCCATGCAGACCGCGCGCCACCTGCTCCATCGACCGGTTGTGCGAATGGTACCAATAGGTGCCCGCGTCAGGCAGGGTGAAGTCATAATCGAAACTGCCACCCTGTGGCACCGCCTGTTGCGTCAGGCCGGGCACGCCGTCCATCGCATTGTCGATGCGGATGCCATGCCAATGCACGGCGGTCGGTTGCGGCAACTCATTCATCAGGCGGCGGCTGAGACGCGCACCCTGTGCGACCCGGATTTCAGGCCCGGGGGCGCCGCCCTCATAGCCCCAGATCGCGGTATCGGGATAGCCCTCTGGCGCGATCTGCTGGCGAGCCTCTCGCGCTGTCAGCGTGACCGGCCCGGCAACGGCGATACGCGGCAGCAGCGCGCTGGCTGCCACGGTTTTCAGAACATGTCGGCGAGTCAACAGCATTGCGGGCCTCCTTCATCGCCCGCAATATAGCCTTGCGCCAAGCCCCTTCCAGCAGGGTTCCAGCGCGGGTGCGTCAATCAGTTGCTCGCTGTGCGCTGACCATGCCGATAAAACAGGTGCACCCCGATCTTGGCCGTCTGGGTGAACCGGCGGGCCCAGCTGGGGCGCACGGCGGTGGTGTGGTAATAGGTGGCCCCATCCGTCAGGCTTTCGGCGGCCCCGTCCATGGCCAGGCGCGCAACCTTGGCGACCCGCTCATAGGCCTGTTTCTCGGCGATGACTTCCTTGCGCCCGTCGCAGGTATAGGTGAACTGGCACTGATACTTGCGTCCGGTTCCCTGCCGGATCACACCGCAGGGCGTGTTTGGAAAGCGCTCGCTTTCGACACGGTTCAGGATCACTTCGGCCACCGCGAACTGGCCCTTCACGGTTTCGCCGCGGGCCTCGAAATACAGGGCCTCTGCCAGGCACTGCCATTGCTCGCCACCCTTGGCGCGCGGTTGCTGGTCGATCCACGAGCGCGAGAAGGTCACCTCGGTCACCGGGGTGTCTTCCTCTGGCTTGGGCATCAGCGTCTTGAGATAGTCGCGAAAGCTTTTTCCCTTGTGGGGTGCTTCGGTCTGCTGCACGGCTCCGACGGCCTCTGGCCCGCGATCCGCGAGGGCAAAATCCGGCAGCGTCACGGCGGCCGACAGTAAAACTGTCAGAACAAATCTATTCATCTTCTACCCCACATCAAGCGTCGCGCGCCGGTTCCTCCCCACTCGGCGCAGAAAGCCCATACTCCAGTCGGGCGCAAAGATCCAGTTTTTGCAAATTTGCAAGGGATTTCTGGGGTCGCTTCGCAAAAACGCAAGCCACGAGAGCGCCCCCAAAACCGCTATATTTTGACGTTCAAGTCGTTTGAAACACCAAGTTTATCCGAAATTGCCAGTTGCGCGGCGGCCAGTCGCGCCACTGGCACCCGGAAGGGCGAACAGGACACATAGTCGAAACCGGCGGCCCGGCAAAAGGCGATTGATTCGGGGTTTCCGCCATGTTCGCCGCAGACCGAAACGGTGACTCCGGGCTGCGCCCTGCGACCACGCTCGACACCCAGTTTCAGCAATTCCCCCACCCCGTCGCGATCGAGCACGTGGAACGGATCCTCCGAGAACACGCCCTGGCGGACATAGGCAGACATGAACCGTCCGGCATCGTCGCGCGACAGGCCATAGGTCATCTGGGTCAGGTCATTGGTGCCGAAGCTGAGGAACGAGGCGCAGGCGGCGATCTCGTCGGCGCGCAAACACGCGCGCGGGGTTTCCACCATGACGCCCAGGCGATAGTCGAACTCCTGCCCGCGCTCCGAGGCGACGGCGGCGGCAACCGCGTCGATGCGGGCCTTGACCAGCTCCACCTCGCGCTTGGCAGAGACAAGCGGGATCATCACCTCGGGCACGACAGGTTCGCCCTTGCGGCTGGCCTCCAGCGTTGCCTCAAAGATGGCGCGGGCCTGCATGTCATAGATTTCAGGCACGGTGACGCCCAGCCGCACACCTCGCAGGCCCAACATGGGGTTGTATTCGCTCATAGCCTCGACCCGGCGGGTCACGTCGCTGACCGGCAGGTCCAGCGCCTCGGCCAGTTCACGCTGGCCGCTGCGGGTGGTGGGCAGGAATTCATGCAGTGGCGGGTCAAATAGGCGGATGCAGACCGGCTTGCCCTCCATGATGCGGAAGAGTTGCACGAAATCCTCGCGCTGCATCGGCAGTAGCCGTTCCAGAACCGCCTTGCGCCCCGACGGGGTGGCGGCAAAGATCATCTCGCGCATCACCGTCAGGCGGCCGGGTTCAAAAAACATGTGCTCGGTCCGGCAGAGCCCGATCCCCTGCGCGTCGAAATTGCGCGCCGCCTGGGCATCGGCGGGTGTGTCGGCATTGGCGCGGATGCCGATATCGCGTTCGGCATCAGCCCAGGCCATCAGGGTCTGGAAACTGTCATCCAGCGCCGCGTCGATCATCTCGGGTTCACCCGCCAGCACCTGTCCGGAACTTCCGTCGATGGTAAGAATGTCACCGGTGCGGAACACCCGCCCATCGGGCGCCTTGATCATGCGGGCCTTGGTCTGGAACTCCATCTCGGACGCGCCCACGATACAGGGCAGGCCAAGGCCGCGCCCGATCACCGCCGCATGGCTCGTCATGCCACCCCGTTCGGTCAGCACCGCAACGGCGGCATGCATGCCGCGTACATCCTCGGGCGAGGTCTCGCGGCGCACCAGCACGCAAGGCTCGCCCCGCGCCGCGCTGGCCTGCGCCTCGGCGGCGGTGAACACGATCTTGCCGGTGGCCGCCCCCGGACTGGCGGCGATACCGGTGGTCAGCACGTCGCGCCGGGCCTGCGGGTGCACCTGCCGGTGCAACAATTCGTTCACTGAATGCGGGTCGATCCGCATGACCGCCTCTTGCTGCGGGATGATGCCATCCTCGGCCAGCCGCACCGCGATGCGCAGCGCCGCACGGGCGCTACGTGGCACCCGGACGCCGTCGAGGATGTGCACGCGTCCCGCCTCGATCACGAATTCGACCTGCATCTCCTCGCGCAACTTCTCGCGCATCAGCGCCGCGTGTTGCTTGAGCGCGGCAAAGGCCTCGGGCGCCACATCCTCAAGCGAGACGCCGCGCGGATCCTTCTCGAGATAAAGCGCCTCGGCCCCCGCCCCCAGCGCGTCGCGGCCCTGGCTCTGGCTCAGGTAGCGGCCGGTGATCTGCGGCAAGCCGGTGGCCGGTTCCACCAGTTGCAGCACGCCCGAGCCGCATTCACCCTGGCCAAGGCCGGGGATCATTTCCTGCACCACAAGGCCCAGCCCAGCATCGGCGGGCGCACCCTTGGCCTGACGCAACAGCCGGGCCGAGGTGCCCTCCCACGCGCGCGCCATCGAGCGCAACACAGCCGCCAGCTGTTCGCCCGGATCCTGCGGAAAGTTCTCGTCGGTCTCGTCTTCATAGGCGCGCAGCGACTGGCGCAGCCCCTCGCGCCCGTCGGCCTCGATCTCGTCGAACACGTCCGGGTCCAGACGGGCCACGTGAATTGCGAAGGTCTGCACGAAGCGCAGGTAGAGCGCCGCCGCCGCCTCGGCCCCCATCCTGTCGCTCAGTTCGACGAAACGGGCATCGTTCATGCCAATGTTCAGCACCGCGCCGGGCCCGCCCCAATCAGGGTCCTCGGAACTGGGCCGCACACAGAGCAAAGCGGTGGGTTCGAACTGGCCGACAATGGCCGCGATATCGGGCAACTGGCCTTGCGCGATGTCATGCACCGCCGAAAAGGAAAGCGCCACCGTCCGCGGCACCGGCAGGTCGAGGCGAACCAGACGTTGCAGGCATTTGGCGCGACCGCCATGGGTGCCTGTTGCCACCGGTGCGGTGGCGGTGATCAGCGTGGTGTTCGGATTATTCTGCACTGCGGCACCCCTCGTTTGCGTGCAGAATAAGGGCGTTTGAAGGCGGCGCAAGCGCCATGTGCGCACAGGCAGCGCCCATGGTTCCCGGGGCTATGAGTATTTGTGACCAGAAAGAAGCAGCAGGGTCGGACCCCGGCAGACCGAGCGCCTGGCGAAGCCCTATGCGCGCCAAAGAGGGATGGCGCGCGTCGGGTGCCTCAACCGTCGATCCGCGTCAGATCGGCGACGCTGGAACAGACCTTGCGGATATGGCTGAGCAGGTTCAGACGGTTGCGGCGCACCACCTGATTGTCGGAATTGACCTGCACCTCTTCGAAGAAGGCATCGACCGGCGCACGCAGGGCGGCCATGGCCGTCATGGCGGCGGCGAAATCCTCGATCTTGAGCGCGGCGTCGATGGTTGCCTGAGCCTGCTCCAGCGCGGCAAACAGCGCCTTTTCGCTGTCGGCCTCTGCGAATTTGATATCGGCGCCAAAGGAGTATTCGACCCCGTCCTTTTCCTCGGCCTGGGTCAGGATGTTGTTGGCGCGCTTGAAGCCCTGCACCAGGTTCTCGCCATCCTCGGTGGCGATCACCGCGTTGAGCGCGCGGGCACGCTTGACCAGCAGGTTGAGGTCATCGTTGCCCGCCATCGCGATACAGGCGTCGATCACGTCGTGGCGGATGCCCTCGTCGCGCAGGAAGACCTTGAGGCGGTCGTGGATGAAGGCGAGCAGGTCGGCGGAAAGATCGGGCACATCGCCGGCCAGCGCCTCGAGCGCGTCCGCATCACCCAGCTTCTCCTTGATCGTTTCAAAGGCAGCGCCGAAGACGCCGTGATCGGCGATTTCTTCGATCAGGTCGCGCAGGGCGGCCTCGCCGTTGCTGGCGTGGTACTTGTGGCGCAGCAATTGCGCGTCGATGGACCGATCAAGCGGCAGGCGCAGGTCGTTGGCCAGCACCAGCCGGATCACCCCCAGCGCCGCGCGGCGTAGGGCGAAGGGGTCTTTCGAGCCGGTGGGCTTTTCGTCGATGGCCCAAAAGCCGGTCAGCGTATCCAGCTTGTCGGCCAGTGCCACGGTGACAGAAAGCGGCGCGGTCGGCACGTCATCGGAGGGACCAAGCGGCGAGTAATGGTCCTGCGCCACGGCGGCGATGGCAGCGTCCTGACCTGAAGCGGCAACGTAATAGCGCCCCATAAGCCCCTGAAGTTCCGGGAATTCGAAGACCATCTCGGAACTCAGATCAGCCTTGGCCAGAGTTGCCGCCTGTGCTGCCTGCCCCGCATCCGCGCCCACCACCGGGGCCAGTTCGCCCGCCAGCGCGGCGATGCGGCGGATGCGGTCGCCCTGCGACCCGAGCTTGTTGTGGAAGGTCACGTTTTCCAGCGCGTCCGTCCAGTCGGTCATGCCCGCATGCGCCACGCGCAAATCATTGTCCCAGAAGAACTTGGCATCGGCCAGTCGCGCCGATAGCACCTTTTGGTTGCCCGCCAGGATAGTGGCGCCATTGTCGGCGGTCTCGCGGTTGGCGACGGTGACAAACCGTTCGATCCGGCCGGTCTTGGGATTGCGGACCGAGAAGAACTTCTGATGTTCGCGCATGGAGGTTTGCAGTACCTCCGCCGGCAGGTCGAGGAACTCGGCGCCGATCTCTCCCATCAGCACCACAGGCCATTCGACCAGGCCCGCGACCTCGGCCAAAAGCCCCTTGTCCTGGACCAGTTCCAGTCCTGCGGCAAATGCAAGGTTCTGGGCGTCGTTCCATATGTGGTCCGCCCGCTCTGTGGGGTCCAGTACCACAAAAGCGCGCTTCAGCTTGGCCTGATAGTTCTCGAAAGAGGTGACGGAAAACCGCGCCGGTGCCATGAAACGGTGGCCTGCGGTGCTGTCACCCGCCTTGATCCCGTCGATGTCGAGCGGCACCACCTCGGCCCCGGCCTCGGTGGTCAGGATGCACAGGATCGATTGCAACGGCCGCACCCAGCGCAAGGAGCCCGCACCCCAGCGCATCGACTTGGGCCAGGGGAAATTGCGAATGGTGTCTTCCAGCACCTCGGCCACGATCGCCGACGCCGAGCGGCCCGGCTTCTCGATGGTGGCAAACCAGATCGGACCCTTGGGCGTTTCCCGCTCTTCCAGCTGCTCACTAGTGATCCCGGCCCCGCGCAGAAATCCCTCGACCGCCTGTTCCGGGGCGCCGACCTTGGGGCCCTTGCGCTCTTCGCGGATGGTGGGGCTGGCGTCCAGCAACCCCTCAACGGCCAGCGTCAGACGTCGCGGCGTCGTCAGCGCAGCCGCATGGGCATAGGTCAGGCCCGCCGCGACCAGACCGTCGGTGATCCGCTTTTTCAGGTCCTCGCCGGCACGCGCCTGCATGCGGGCGGGGATTTCCTCGGAAAACAGTTCGATCAGCAGGTCGGGCATGGTCGGTCCTTAGAAATTGACGATCATCTGGATGACGACCGCATTGGCGATATCCACAAAGAAGGCGGATACAAGGGGGAGCACGATAAAGGCAAGAGGTGACGGGCCATAGCGCTTGGTCACGGCGGTCATATTTGCAATCGCAGTGGGCGTCGCGCCCAGGGCAAAGCCACCGAACCCCGCCGCCAGCACCGCCGCGCGGTACCCGCCGCCCATGGCGCGGAACAGGACCAGCAGGATGAACACCAAGGCAAACAGCGTCTGAAGCGCGATGATCACCGCCAGCGCCAGGCCGGTCTCGGCAATGGTCCAGAGTTGCAGGCTCATCAGGGACATCGCCAGGAACGCGCCCAGCGCAAATTCCGAGATCAACGCCAGCGTCGGCGTGCGTGACACGCGCGGGGCGCGCGGAAACAAGGCCGTGCGCAGGTTGCCCACCACGATGGCGGTCAGCAGGCAGGGCACGAAAAGCGGCAGTTTCAACCCCATCTGGTCGATGGTTTCATGCAGTGCAAAGCCCAACAGGATCGCCACGTTCAGCGTCAGCAGCACCCGCATCAGCGACTTGTGGTCGATCCGGGGCGGTTCCTCGTCCATCTCGTTGGGCAGACCAACGGTCAGTTCCTCGTCCGGACGGTTCGGGGTCAGGTTGCGACTGTCCACCAGATAAGTGGCGATCGGCCCGCCGATCAGCGCCGCAATCACCAGACCCAGCGTCGCCACCGCGACCCCCAGCTCGGTCGCCGCAGACAAGCCCGTCGCCCGTGCGACCTCGGGCGCCCAGGCGATGGCGGTGCCGTGCCCCCCGATCAGCGACGCCGAGCCGAACAAGACCCCCGCCTGTGCCGGGAACCCGAAGATCACCGCGCCCAGCACCCCGATCACGTTTTGCGCCAGAATGGTCAGCAGGGTCAGCACCAGGAGGATCGCCAGCGGTTTGCCGCCCGCGATCAGATCGCCAAGCCGCGCGTTCAGCCCGATGCCGGTAAAGAACAGAACCAGCAGGAAATCGCGCCCGGTCAGGTCAAAGACCAGTTCGATACCGAAGCGGGAATAAAGGCCCAGCACCACCAACGAGGCGAGCAAGCCGCCAGTCACCGGTTCGGGGATACTGAACCGTTCCAGAAACGGCAGCCGGTCGTTGATCCGCACACCGATCAGATAAACCGCAAGCCCCAGGGTCACGGTCATGAAGGCGGATATGTGCAGCGTCTCTGTCACCTGTCCCGAGCCGCCTCCTCAGTTCTTGGGCCGGGCTGGACATTCCTCGCCGACCACGGTGCCATCATAAGCTTTCTGCCCGCAATTGTTCAGCGCATGCCAGACATAGCCACGTCCGTCCTCGGTCACCGTCACGATCCGGTCGACTCCATAATGGATGTTCTTGGTCCCAAGAAACGCCCGCGCACGGCCGCTTTCCAGCGCCGCAGCAATTGCGGATGCGTCGTAGCAATCGAACCAGGCGGGCGCGGTCAGCGGTTCGGGCGTGGGAACGGGGTCATACGCCGCGCCCAACGCATCGAGGCTCAGTTCGGTGCGGAAACACGCACGATAGCGGATGGGCGAACTGTCGGCGTCGATGGCCTGGAACCCGTCATAGGCAATGGGCTGCGGTGTGCCGCCACCCAGCGGCACCAGCGCCACATCCTGCCCCGGCCTGCCCGTGACCTCGTAGTAGAAGCCATAGACCTGAAGGTAATACATCGACGCGCCGGCGGCCGCAGCACAGAGCAGCAGCACAATGACCAAGACCTTGCCTGTCATGGGTTTCTCCGATTGGGTGCCCGGACCCGATATCTGGTCCGTTCGAGATTGACCTTGCGGGCGGCGTGATGCGCCCCGATCCGGCCCGCCGGTTCTGCCCTGCCTGCCTCAGGCCGCAGCATACCCCCCGGCGGTCGTCTGCACAAACGCATCCGCGCATTGCTTGGCCAGCGCCCGCACCCGGCCGATATAGGCCTGCCGTTCGGTCACCGAGATCACGCCGCGCGCATCCAGCAGGTTGAAGATATGGCTGGCCTTGATGCACTGGTCGTAGGCCGGATGCGCCATCACGATGCGCTTGCCGGTCTTGGGATCGTCATGCGTTTGCGCCAGGATCGCGGCACACTCTGCCTCGGCCTCTTCGAAATGCCTCAGCAGCACCTCGGTATTGGCCACGTCGAAGTTCCAGCGGGCATATTCCTCTTCGGTCTGCTTGAACACGTCGCCATAGGTCAGCGGAATCGGAGAGTGCGGGTCGTTGAAGGGCATGTCCATCACATGGTCGATCCCCAGCACATACATGGCAAGTCGCTCCAGACCGTAGGTCAGTTCGCCCGAGACCGGCGCGCAATCATACCCGCCCACCTGCTGAAAATAGGTGAACTGGCTCACCTCCATGCCGTCGCACCAAACCTCCCAGCCCAATCCCCAGGCGCCCAGCGTTGGGCTTTCCCAGTCATCCTCGACAAAACGGATATCATGAAGGTCCATATCGATTCCGATGGCCTGAAGGCTTCCCAGATAAAGGTCCTGGAGATCCGGCGGGCTGGGTTTGATCAACACCTGATACTGGTAGTAATGCTGCAACCGGTTGGGGTTCTCGCCATAGCGCCCATCGGTCGGGCGGCGCGAGGGCTGCACATAGGCCGCGGCCCAGGGCGCACTGCCCAACGCGCGCAGCGTGGTGGCAGGGTGGAAGGTACCCGCGCCGACCTCCATGTCATAGGGTTGCAGAATGGCACAGCCCTTGGACGCCCAATAGGTTTGCAGCCGCAGGATGATCTCCTGGAACGAGCGCGGAGCGGTAGGGGTCGGATGGGTCATGGCGGCCTCGGGCGCTGGATGGCGATAGGATCGCGCCTTTCCTATGCAACCGCCCTTCCAGCGTCAACGGCGCTTCTGCCCTGCGCCGGCCCGCCGCTGCGCTGATATCGCCACACCGGCCCATACCGCATGCCTGCCCCATGGCATTTGCCGGCAATTCCTGCATAACCTGCGAGGACGATACGTATTTGAAGGTACGAGACCCAACAATGATAAGACCGCTGATCGCCGTCCTTTCTCTTTTTTTTCTGATTTCCACAGCCGCGCAGGCCCAGCAATCCGCAAATGAGGTGGTCTGGGTCCAGATCGAGGCGCAACCCAATCTGCGAACGGCGCAAGAGCGCGCGCAGGCCTATGCAGCCGACCTGTCGGACGTGGCTGGCTTCTCGCTGGGCGGAGGCTGGTACGGGATCGTGCTGGGCCCCTATCTGCGGGACGATGCCGAACAGGCGCTGCGCGTGTATAGGGCCGAGCGGCGCATCCCCGGTGACAGTTTCATCGCCCTGTCAAGCGCGCTGGGGCAACAGTTCTGGCCGGTGGGCTCGGATCTGCTGAACCGGGGCGCGGTTGTCGCGCCGGTCGAGCAGACCGCGCCCGAGCCGGTGGCCGAAGCTGCGCCACAGGTGCAACCGGAACCGGCGGACGAAACCCCTGCCCAGGCCCGCCGCAGCGAACAGGCGCTGAGCCGGGAAGAACGGCAAGCGTTGCAGATCGCCTTGCAGGCGGCCGGTTTTTACAATGCCGCAATCGACGGCGCCTTCGGCGCTGGCACCCGCCGGTCGATGGCCGACTGGCAGGGCTTCAACGGGTTCGAGGTGACCGGCGTGCTGACCACCCGCCAGCGCAAGGTGCTGATGGATCAGTATAACGCGCCGCTGATCTCGACGGGCATGGCGCGTCACCGCGACACCGCTACCGGGATCGAAATGGACCTGCCGCTGGGCGTGATCCGGTTCAGCCGCTACGAGGCACCCTTTGCCCATTTCGACGCCTCTGACACGCTCGGCGCTCGGGTGCTGCTGATCAGTCAGCCCGGTGACAAGGCGACGCTCTATGGTCTCTATGACATCATGCAGACGCTGGAGATCGTGCCGCTGGACGGTCCGCGCGAACGACGCAGCGACAGCTTTACCCTCGAAGGACGCGGCAATGGCATCGTATCCTATACCGAGGCTGCGCTGAGTGGCGGCGAAATCAAGGGTTTTACCCTGATCTGGCCTACCGGCGACGAGGATCGCCGTACCAGGGTTCTGGATGCGATGCGGGCCAGCTTTACCCGCACCGAAGGAGTGCTGGACCCGGCGACGGGTGGCGATGCGGTACAAAACGTCGATCTGGTCTCGGGGCTGGAAATCCGCAAGCCGCGCCTGTCACGCTCGGGCTTCTATATCGATGGCAAGGGCACCGTGATAACCGTGGCCGAGGCGGTGCAGGGCTGCACCCGCGTAACGCTGGATGGAAGCTATGACGCGCGCGTGGTCGATACCGATGCCGGTCTGGGCGTGGCGGTGCTGCGGCCCGATCAGGCGCTTGCACCGATGGTGGTGGCCGGATTGGGCCGCGAGATGCCGCGCCTGGGCGCGGAGATCACGGTGGCGGGCTATGCCTACGAAGGTATCCTGGGCGCCCCGACACTGACCTTTGGCACGCTCGACGACGTCAAGGGCCTGCGCGGTGAAACCGAACTGGCGCGGTTGGGCCTGTTGCCGCAAACCGGCGATGCGGGCGGACCCGTGATCGACGACCAGGGCGCGGTGGTTGGCATGCTGCTGCCGGAGCCTGCAACCGGCCAGCAGTTGCCGCGCGGAGTAAGCTTTGCCGCCAAGGCGCAGGCCCTGCGCGACGTGCTCGCCGCTTCGGGAATGACCCCACGTGAGGCGGCGCCGACAGGACGGATCACTCCGGACGAACTGAACCGACGCGCCAGCGGCATGACGGTTCTTGTCAGCTGCTGGGATTGAGACCCGGCGTTCCGGCAAAGCCGGAATTTTGCAAAAATTCCGGCCTGGAAAACATCCGTTTTCCAGGCCGTTTTTCGTGACGAAAAACGGCTAACCCCGATCAGGCGCGCCAGAACTGCACGGTAAAGAGGACATAGACGGACATGACTTCGAGCCGCCCGATCAGCATGCCCACGCTCAGCATCCACTTGGCGGCATCGTTCAGCCCGGCGAAGTTACCCGCCGGTCCGATCTGATCGCCCAGCCCCGGCCCTACATTTGCAATCGCTGTCGCGGCACCTGACAGCGCGGTGATGAAGTCGAGCCCGGTGAGCGCCAGCCCCCAGGCCAGAACGCCCATGGTCACGATGAAAAAGACAAAAAAGCTCATCACCGAGCCCAACACATCCGGCCCGATCGGACGACCCTGGAAGCGGGGCAGAAACACTCCGTGCGGGGTGCGGATCCGCTGCAACTGCACCTTGATCGAGGCGAAAAGCAGCTGATAGCGGAAGATCTTCACCGAACAGGCGGTCGATCCGGCGCAGCCACCGATCAGCCCGATGACAAAGAACATGGTGACCAGAAAACCGCCCCAGCCCATGTAATCAACGCTGGCATAGCCGGTGCCCGAGATGATTGACGTGATGTTGAACAACGCCTCGCGAAAGGCCTGTTCAACATGATGTGGAAACACCGTTGTCAAAACCACGGTGGTCATTCCGACCAGGATCGCGATCACGATGAGGAACACATGCACCTGGCTGTCGCGAAACAGCGGCGCCGAATGCCCGTTCACCATCTGCACATAGCGCACGAATGGCAGCGCCGCGAGGATCATGAAGACCGAGGCGGCATATTCCGGCAGACCTTGGAAAGTCCCAAATGAGGCGTCGTAATTCGAAAATCCACCGGTCGAGACCGTGGTCAGCGAATGCACCAGCGCGTCGAAGAAACTCATCCCCAGCGCGCCATAGACCAGGGCACAGGCAAAGGTCAGCGCTACGTAGATCACCGTGATCTGGCCCGCGATCTCCTGCGCGCGGGGCAGGATCTTGCCCATCGTGTCGAACCCTTCCGAGCGGAAGATCTGCATGCCCCCGACCCGCAATTCGGGCAGGAAGACCATCGCCACCACGATGATCCCGATGCCCCCCAGCCATTGCAGCACCCCGCGCCACAAGAGCAACCCGCGCGGCAACCCGTCCAGCCCCGAGATCACCGTAGACCCGGTGGTGGTCAGGCCCGACATCGCCTCGAAGAACGCATCGACAAAGCGCAGCTCCGTCGCGCCGAACATGAAAGGCAAGGCGCCGAACAGCGGCAGCGCCACCCAGACCAGCGTGGTCAGCAGAAAGGTCTGCTGGATGGTCAGCCCCTCGCGGACGCCATTGGCACAGCTCAGCGCAAGAATGCCCCCGGTCAGCACGGTTATCACACCGCTTTGCAGAAAGACCGGCCATTCGCCGCGCCCATCGATCAGGTCGGCGGCAAGCGGAAGCACCATGGTGGCGCCAAGAATGGCAACCAGCAGACCGATCACATATCCGACGGGGCGCATGTCCAACATGAGGCGCAGGGTTGGCGCCCCTCGGCGCCGGAGTCAAGCGGCTGCGCGCGTCACTTGTCCAAGGACTCTTCCTTGACCGGCAAGGGCGCCGGTGTCGCGGGCTTGCGCCGCCGACGGGGGGCCGGATGTGCTGCCGCGACCGGCGTCATCGGCTGTTTGGGTTCGGGCTCCTGCGCCATGGCGGACTTGGCGACCACTTCGGTTACCTCCGGCGCCTCGCCTGCTGCCTCCTGCTTTGACACCGGTTTCGCAGATGCCGGCTTCTTTTTCGTTGCAGGGGCCGAAGCGGCCGCCTGCAACGCCTGAACCTGCGCAAGCGGCGCATTGAGTGCTGCGCGGGACAGGATATGCATCACGCGCAACTGGTTGCTGATCGCATATCCGGCCAGCCGATAGGCGGCGGCCTGAACATGTAGCGGAGAGGTCATCTGTAGCATCGCCATCTTACTCCATCAGACAGATCGGGCGAATGCAGCATCCGGTCGGGAAGCGAGGCGGCCCGATAAGCGAATCTGCATCAAGGCCAGTCTACGGCACACAATCCGTGATTGCGTAGCAAAAATGCCGCAGCGCGGCATAAATCCGCCACCGCGCCGCCCGACTGTCCAAGAATGCGGCTATCCGACGTGGAACAGCGTGGTGAACAGGCGCGGGTCAATGCTGGCCGAGGCAAAGGTGGGCCCCTCGGTCAGGATCGACACCGCGTCATGGCTGTGCAGGCTTTCCTGGTGGCTGGCGATCACCCGGAAGTCACCGACATGGTGATCGGCCTGCAACTCGGCACAGAACAACCGCGCCGCATCCTCGACAAAGATCGGATTGGCGGCATTCAGCTCGGCAAAGGCCTGCTCGTCCTCGCGCTTGACCATCACCTGGGTCTCGGTCGGTACTGCCCGGCGGCAGAGCGCGATCAGATCCTCGAACCACAGGCAATCGGCGTTGCAATCGACCACCACCGAAATCCGTGCCACCGAACGCTGTGAGTGCGGGGTGGCCAGCTGGCCGCGCGCCGAACGCGCGTGCTCACTCAGCTCCAGCGAACAGGGACAGGTCGAGGAATAGACATAGTCGAGATGTATGATCTTGAGCCGTTCGCCATCCTTTTCGACCAGCTCCAGCGCGATGTCGTAATACTGGTATCCCTCCAGCCCCGAGCGCAGGCTGCGCACCTTGTCGGGAAACGAGAACCGCATCTGGATGCGCGCGTCAAACGTGTCCAGATCGGTCATGTAGTCGTCCAGCGCCGCTTCCATCACCTCGAAACTGAAGGTGCGCTCGGCATGTTTGTAGAACGACCGCATGATGCGGGACATGTTGATGCCCTTCTTCTCGGCATCCAGGCTCACCGTGCCGGTCACCGAGGTTTCCAGCGTCAGATCGTCGCCGCCCTTGCGGTGAAACCGGATCGGCAAGCGGAAATTCGAGATGCCGACATGCTGGATCTGCTGCTTGGCGCCGCGGATAAGACTGGCGGGCCCGTTCTGCAAATCGGGCAGCGTGTCGCGATAGGCTTCGTCGGCAACGAAGTCCTGCGGATAGTGACGCGACAGGTCGGGATAGTTCGATGGCATGGCGCCGGGGATCAGTCTGGCCACCGCCGGGTCAAGCAGGCTGACCTCGGTCGCGCTCGCCTTGGCAGCCCAGCGCCTCAGCACGTCCAGCGCCGCCTCGGCCTCGTCCCGGTCCGGGGTGGGGTTCACATCGCGAGGGTGAATGTTCATGCCGTGCGTCCTCGATTGATCGCGGTTTCATAGCTGATCCCGCTCAGGGTTCCAATGCTCCCTGTTACGTAGAACATAGCAGACTGGATTTGTTTTTCCTGCAAAACCCACCGCTTCGATGTCCGAAACCGGCACAAAGCCCCTGCCGGTCGCAAAGCGCAGAGCAGGTTTTTTTAGTGGACGCGCGCCCGAATACCATCAGATTGAGTCAAACCCGCGGGGAGAGAACCAATGCACGATATCATCGATCTACATCGCTATCCGCTGGACCGGCCCGGCAGCTCTGACTGGCAGGCGCTGGTGGATCGCTGCCGTGCCGACCTTGCCACCAGGGGCATGTTCGACCTTGACGGCCTGATACCACTCGATATCGCCGCCAGCATGGTCGAGGCGATGATCCCGCGGTTTGCCAGCGACGCCTTCCTGCACGAACGCATGCACAACATCTATTTCAAGCCTGTCGAGGATTTGCCCCAGGATCACCCCGCGCTGCGGCAGTTCAGAACCGCCAACCGGACCTTGTGCGCCGACCAGATCATCGGATCCCCCCTGTTGCGCCTATATGAATGGCCGGAATTCGCCCTGTTCCTGGCCGCCGCACTGAACAAGACCGAATTGCATGTGATGGACGATCCGCTGGCGCGGGTAAATGTCATGGCCTATGGCGCGGGTCAGGCACTCAACTGGCATTTCGACCGGTCCGAATTTACAACAACGCTGTTGTTGCAGGCGCCTGAGGCCGGTGGCGGGTTTGAATACCGCACCGACCTGCGAAGCGAGGCCGACCCAAATTACGACGGTGTCGCCCGCTTGTTGGCCGGGGATGACCCTGACAGCCAGATCGTGACACTCAGGCCCGGCACGCTCAACGTGTTCCGAGGCCGCAACACCGCCCACCGCGTCACGCCCGTCGAGGGCGCCCGCGCCCGCGTCATCGCGGTGTTTTCCTACTTCGAACAGCCCGGCGTGACCTTCAACGAGGCCGAGCGGATCGGCTTCTACGGACGGGCAGGCTAGCACCAAGCCAGAGCAAAGATTTCCTTGCCGTAGGGCTGGTTGTTTGCAAACTTGCGATACCTCCGCGTCCAACGGGTTATCCATGCAACGCCGCCTGACCACCCTCGTCGCCGCCGATCTGGTGGGTTATTCGCGGCTGATGGCCGCGGACGAGGAAGGCACGGCAAAGCGTCTGCGCGATTTGCGCGACAACGTGATCCTTCCCGGTCTGGCGGCGGGCGACGGGCGACTGATCAAGACCATGGGCGACGGGCTCCTGGCCGAGTTCCCCTCTCCGGTGGCAGCGGTGCGCGCCGTGACCGGCCTCTTGCGCGAACTCGCCAGCCGCGAGGCCGGCCAGCCCGAGGATCGCCGGATGCGATTCCGGGTCGGCATCAACCTGGGCGACGTGATCATCGACGGCGACGATGTGCTGGGCGATGGCGTCAACATCGCCGCCCGGCTGGAAAGCCTCGCCCCGCCCGGTGGCCTCTGCATCTCGCGTAGCGTTCACGACCAGGTGCGCGGCAAGGTCGAGGCCGAGTTCACCTCGCTCGGCCCGCAGATGGTCAAGAACATCCCCGACCCGGTGGAGGTCTGGCGCGCCGAACTGGAAACCACCGCGCCGGTCCCGAAAACGGAAACCCTGCGCCCCACCATCGCAATCCTGCCCTTCGACAACATGTCAACGGATCCCGACCAGGAGTTCCTGGCCGATGGCATCGTCGAGGACGTGATCACCGAACTCAGCCGTTTCCGATCGCTCTTCGTGATCGCCCGCAACTCGACCTTCGCCTACAAGGGCACCCACAAGGACATCCGCCAGATCGCCCGCGAACTGGACGTGCGTTACGTGGTCGAAGGTTCGGTCCGCCGCGCCGGCAACCGCCTGCGGGTCACCGCCCAGCTGATCGAGGCCGAGACCGGGCGCCATATCTGGGCCGACCGCTGGGACCGCACGATGGAAGACCTGTTCGACCTCCAGGACGAGCTGACCCGCGCCATCGTCTCCTGTGTCGAACCGGAACTCGGCGCGCATGAACGCGCCATGGCCCGGGCGAAACCGACGGGCAGCCTGACCGCCTGGGAGCTCTTCCAGCGCGCCAACGCCGCCTACCTGAGTTCCACCGAGGAAGGCTATGCCAATTGCCTCGAATGGTGCAGCCGCGCCGTCGAGATCGACCCGAATTTCGCGCTGCCACACAGCTTGCTGGGGCGGCTCCACTGGTACCGCTTGATGACCCGCCGCGCCGCCGATGTCGAGGCAGAGATCAGGACCGGCCTTTTCCATTGCCACCGGGCCATCGAGATCGACGACCGCGAGGAACTGGGCTGGGTCGCCCTGACCTGTGTCCTGTCCTATGCGGGCCGCGAGGCCGATGCCCGCGCCGCCTTGAAAAAGGCCGAGGCGCTCAACCCGAACAGCGCAACCGTTTCCCTCGCGCGCTGCATCTTCTGCCTGTTCCAGTCAGAGCCCGAAGCCGAACGCATGGAAGCCTCCGCGCGCAAGGCGCTGAGCCAGAGTCCGCGAGACCCGAATGCCTGGGCCTACCAGGCTTTTGTCGGTCACGCTCTCATGTTCAAGCACAGCGGTATGCATGCGCCCGAGGTGCGCGAAGCCTACGAGGCCGCCGCCGCCTATGAAAATGCCGAGAGCTGGGCGTCCTTCGTCTGCGCGATGTGCAATGCCGCACAAGGCCGGCCCGAGCAGGCACAAAGATACCTGGATCGGGTGCTGCAAATGCAGCCAGACTTCACCCTTTCAGGTTGGTTGGACGCCTTCAACACTCCAATTTCCGGTTTTATCAACCATCGCCACCGGGCAGAATTGGAAACCCTCGTCGCGATGGGCCTGCCGCGCGACTAGGACTCAGACCTGTTCCAGCGCCTTCCGCAGATCCGCCAGCAGATCGCCCGCGTCCTCCAGCCCGACCGAAAACCGGATCAGCCCCGGCGTGATGCCCAGCGCCGCGCGCTGCTCCTCGCTCAGCCGCTGGTGGGTGGTGGTCGCCGGATGCGTGGCGATGGATTTCGCATCACCCAGGTTGTTCGAGATCACCGGGATCGTCAGCGCGTTCAGGAAGCGGAAGGCAGCCTCTTTGCCGCCCTCGATATCCAGCGACAGAACCGTGCCACCCTTGCCGCCCAGTTGCGTCTGCACCAGCGCGTTCTGCGCATGGCTCTTCAGCCCGGGATAAAGCGTGCGCGCCAGCGCCGGATGCCCCTCCAGCGCCTCGGCCAGCTTCTGCGCGGTTTCGGCCTGCGCATTGACGCGCAGCGCCATGGTCTCGATCCCCTTGAGCATGATCCAGGCGTTGAACGGGCTCAGCGCGCCGCCGGTATGTTTCAGATAGGGTTCCACCGTGCCCCGGATGAACTCGCGGCTGCCGATGATCACCCCGCCCAGCGCCCGGCCCTGCCCGTCGATATGCTTGGTTGCGGAATAGACCACCACATCGGCGCCCTGCTGGATGGCGCGCGAGAAGACGGGCGTCGAGAACACGTTGTCCACCACCACCTTGGCGCCCACCGTATGCGCGATCTCGGCCACGGCGGTAATGTCGATCACCTCCAGCGTCGGGTTCGACATGCTCTCGAAGAACACCGCCTTGGTGCCGGGCCGCACCGCCGCCCGCCATTGATCCAGATCGGTGCCGTCGACGAATGTCACCTCCACTCCGTAGCGGGTCAGGATATTCTCAAGGATGTAAAGGCACGAGCCAAACAGCGCCTTGGCCGACACCACATGGTCGCCTGCCTTCAGCATCGACACCAGCGCGCCATTGACCGCCGCCATGCCCGAGGCGGTGGCAAAGGCGTCCTCGCCCCCCTCAAGCGCGGCGATGCGCTCTTCGAACATCGCCACCGTGGGGTTGCCATAGCGGGCATAGATGAACTCGTCCGGCCCGCATTCGATGAACCGCGCCTCGGCCTGTTCGGCGGTCTCGTAGACAAAACCCTGCGTCAGAAAGATCGCCTCACTCACCTCGCCCCATTGGCTGCGGCGTGTGCCGCCATGGACCGCCTGCGTGCGCTTGCTCCAATCCGTGCTCATATCCGTTCCTTTCGGCCCCGGAACCAGAAGGGCAAAGAAAAACCCCAATCGCGGGTCAAGCGAAAGGGGGTCTTTCATCCTGACCTTTTAGCGGTGATGTTTAGCGTGGCCCGCAATCCGGTAACAAATCGCCACGTGGTTCCTGAGTGGGGCTTTAGATCCGTGCGACGGTTGCGTCAAGCCTGCATGCGTCGGATCGCGATCCGGTCATCGGCCCGTTTCTTCGAAGTGCTGGGCGGAAATCTGCAAGAATTCCGAGTTGGAAAACCTGCCGTTTTCCGAGCCGGTTTTCTTGCGAAAACCGGGGCAATCTAGGCGCGCTCGACAGCCACCAGACCCATGTCGCGCGCGGCGGCGCGCGACAGGATGCCACTGTCGAGGCCCTGCGGCTTCTGGTAGCGGCGCACGGCGGCGCGGGTGCGGGCATCCATCTCGCCGCTTGGCACGCCACGATAGAGGCCTCGCGCGGCCAGCGCGCGCTGTACCGAGGCGACAAACTCCGGCGTCATTTCCTCGGCGCAGAGAGTTTCGAACCAGGTTTCCTTGCGCTCACGCACAATCTCTTGCCGGGTCTCGGTCTTGTACACGGCGGGCCGCAGCACGCTACCATCGCTCTGTACCTCGGCCGGTTGCAGCATCACCTGATGGGTCACCGTTTCGATGATCGCGGGTGTCACCTGCTTGCCCCAGCAGGTGCCCGGCGCTGCCCCCGGTGGCGCTTCGGCGGTAAAGCGCGACACTTCCGGCTCGCGAAGCGCATCCACATCCGGCAAGCCGGCGTTGCAGGCGCTCAGGCCAAGAAAGGCCAACGCACAGAAAAGGGCGGATCGTGACGTCATGCTCGGGCCTCTGGGGCTTTTGCGGCACATTACCCCATCTTGCCCCCCGCGCAAAGCCTCGAGGGCCCAGGCTGTGGCGTCGCAAAAACGGCAGACACCGCTCTGGCTGGCAAAACGGGCTGGCCAGACCTAAATGGCTTGGCTATTGGAGTCTGCGCAACGTCACAAAGGAACATCCGAGCCATGGCAAAGATCACCTATATCGAGCATAACGGCACCCAGCACACGGTCGAGGTCGCCAACGGCCTGACTGTAATGGAAGGCGCCCGCGACAATAACATTCCGGGCATCGAGGCCGATTGCGGCGGCGCCTGCGCCTGTTCCACCTGCCATGTCTACATCCATCCCGACTGGGTCGAGAAGCTGCCCGCAAAGGACGACATGGAAGAGGACATGCTTGATTTCGCCTACGAGCCCGATCCCGCCCGCTCGCGCCTGACCTGCCAGTTGAAGGTCACCGATGCGCTGGACGGCCTTGTGGTGCAGATGCCCGAAAAGCAAATCTGATGACCGGCGCGATGCCAACCCCCGATGGGAGCGGATTTCCCGACGGCATTGCGCGCAATTCAGACAAGGCGCCGCGTCGACCGCTGCGCCCTTTTCACGCGCTGTTGCGCGGCGCGGCTCTGACGTGGTGCCTGTGGCTGGCCCCGATCGGCGCCTGGGCCTGTGAGGCGCGCTATCCCGAGCACGGCCTGCCCGGGCGCGGCGTCGAGACTTCCTTCTCCAACCGCACCCCCGCGGGCCGGCACGAGGCCTGGGCCCCGCGCGACGCGGAACTGCGGTTCCATGCCGCCTATGCGGTGGAGACCGACGAATACGGCCATGGCGTGCTGGGCGAGCTGAAGGATGCCAAGGCGCTGACCATCCATGTCTCGCGCCCAGGCGATCCCCGCATCACCTGCCCGGCAGAGGCCACCCTGCCCGCCGGGGCGGTGTTCGAGGATATCGCGCCGCATCTGGCCGATCTGGATGGCGACGGCCTGCCCGAGGTGATAGTCGTGCGCAGCACGGTGACCGAGGGCGCTCGGCTTGAAATCTATGATCGTCGCGCCCGCCTGCTGACTGCAACTCCCCCGATCGGCACCCGCAACCGCTGGCTGGCGGTTCTGGGCGCTGCTGATCTGGACGGCGACGGGTATGTGGAAATCGCCTATGTCGACCGCCCGCACCTGGCCAAGATCCTGCGTATCTGGCGCTACCGCGACGGCGGCCTGACCGAAATCGCCGCCCTGCCCGGCCTGACCAATCACCGCATCGGCGAAGAGTTCATCACCGGCAGCATCCGCGATTGTGGCAACGGCCCCGAGATCATTCTGGCCAGCGCCGACTGGCGCCAGATCATCGCCCTGCGCCATGACGAGGGCTGGCAAAGCCGGGCGATTGGCCGCTTTTCAACTACCGCGATTGCTGCCGAGCTCACATGTAAGCCCCTCTAACCACCCCTCACCCGGCAGACGGCACCACATGTTCGCCGCCGATATCGCCCAGTGACTGGAAGAGGGCTGCGGTATTGCTGACCCCGAACTTCTTCAATAGCCGCGCCCGGTGAACCTCGACCGTGCGATAGCTTAGGTCCAGCTCGCGCGCGATCTCCTTGCTGGTTTTGCCTTCGCCCAGCAGCGAATAGACCTCGCGCTCGCGCCGACTCAAAGGCTGATAGCGGCGGATCTCGGATAGGTCTGCAAAGGTCCAGACCGCACGCGCCAGCGGTTCCTCGGGGGTGAAGGTCTGGCCGCGCACTCGGCACCAGAACAGCTCGCCATCGCGACGCCGCATCACCCGCTCGTCCCAATAGAGATTGCCCTCGCCCAGATCCTTGTCGCCGCGATGCAGGATGTTCTGAAACTCCTCGTCCGAGGGGTAGAGGAATACGAACAGTCGATCCAGCAACTCCTCGCGCGCATAACCGAACATGGAACAAAAGCGGTGATTGACCTCGCGGATCACCCGCGCTTCGGTCACCACGATCCCGACCGGCACCCAGTCAAAGGCCAGCCCGCGCAATTCGCGCGTGGCATAGGCGTTGTCCAACAGATCCTTGTCGACCGGTCCCGGCATGCCGTTCCTCCCTGTCCCGATCATATCGTGCGACCAAGGTGAATGAAAACCTCTCTCCGGGCCGCACCGCTCCCCCTTCATTTCGCGTCAAATACTCCGGGGGAGCCTACAAAATTCGACGAATTTTGTAGGCCGGGGGCAGCGCCCCCGCCCGGTCAGAGTGCACGCCAGCCGATATCGCGGCGATAGAATCCGCCCGGCCAGTCGATCGCCTCGACCATGGCATAGGCCCGGTCACGCGCCTCTTGCAGGCTGTCGCCCCGCGCCGTGACATTCAACACCCGGCCGCCAGTCGCGACGATCGCGCCCTCGCGTTCGGCGGTACCCGCATGGAACACCATGTTGCGACTATCTTCGGGAAGCGCATCCAGGCCCCTGATCTCGCTGCCTTTCTCGTAGGAACCAGGATAACCGTTGGCCGCCATTACAACGGTGATCGCATGATCGTCGGCCCAGTTCACCCGCGCCTCGCCCAGACGGCCCTCGGCGGTGGCATGCATCAGGTCCATCGCCTGCGCGCCCAGCCGCAGCATCAGCACCTGGCACTCCGGATCCCCGAAGCGGACATTGTATTCCACCAGTCGCGGCGCGCCGTCCTTGATCATCAGCCCGGCATAGAGCACGCCCTGGAACGGCATCCCGCGCCGCGCCATCTCGGCCATGGTCGGGCGCACGATCTCGTCCATCGCGCGTGCCTCGACCGCGGCGCTCAGCACCGGCGCCGGGGAATACGCGCCCATGCCACCGGTATTGGGGCCGGTATCGCCCTCGCCCACCCGCTTGTGGTCCTGCGCGGTGCCGATCGACAGCGCCTCCTCGCCATCCACCAGCACGAAAAGCGAGGCCTCTTCACCTTCCATGAATTCCTCGATCACCACCTCGGCGCCCGCATCGCCAAAGGCACCTCCCAGCATGTCGTCGATGGCCGCCAGCGCGGTCGCCTCGTCCATCGCCACGATCACACCCTTGCCGGCGGCCAGACCGTCGGCCTTGATCACGATAGGCGCCCCTTGCGCCCGGATATAGGCCTTGGCCGGTTCGGCCTCGGTAAACCGCGCATAGCCTGCGGTGGGAGCACCGGCGGCATCGCAGATCTCCTTGGTGAAGCTCTTAGAGGCCTCCAGCCGCGCCGCCGCCGCCGAGGGACCAAAAACCAGAAACCCCGCCTCGCGTAGCCGCTCGGCCACCCCTGCGGCCAAAGGTGCCTCGGGGCCGATGATGACAAAGTCGATGGCGTTCTCCTCGGCAAATGTCGCCACAAGCCCGCCATCCATGATGTCCAGCTCGGCACATTCCGCGATCTGCGCGATCCCCGCATTGCCCGGCGCCACGATCAGCTTGTCGCATTTGGGGTTCTGCATCACCGCCCAGGCCAGCGCATGTTCGCGCCCGCCGCTGCCGAGAATGAGGATGTTCATCGGGATCTCCACGCATTGCCGTCGGGCGCGGTCTACCCCCCGGAACCGCCCCCTGCAAGAGCGTCACCGTCACACCCTGCGCCTGGACAGGAAAAGACGGCCCGGCTAGGAACACAGCCCTGATTTCCTCAGTCCCTCCACCAGAAGCGCGTTGTGTTCGGCCAGGCGATAGAGCCTCAGTCGGCCCGACACCAAACTGCCCAGGAAAGCAGGCGCAAAGTCAGCCAGTGCCTTGGCATGAGGCCGCGCCTGCTCTGGTCGGCCGAGATGGGTCGCCGCAGCAATCATCAAAGCCCGCCGGATCGGGGCACGTGGCGTCATCTCGATCGCCCGTTCGCCCCAATTCAGGACTTCGTCGAAATCACCTTCGGCAAAACTGGCCTGAGCAAGCGCCAGATAGGCGTCTCCGACCCAGACATCGGCATCCCTCGGCGACAGCCGCAGCGCCAGCAGTGCGTGCTCCCTCGCGTCTTCGGTTCGCCCTACCAGCGACTCGTGCCAGGCCATGAAGAAAAGGTTCAACGCAAAGTTCGGGTTCAGATCAAAGGCGCGTCTGAAATCGGCGGTGGCCGCGTCATAGTCCTGCCGGAAATGACGGACCATGCCCCGCAACGTCAGCGCTCTCGGGTCGGTTCGGTCGGTCTGAAACAGCCGATCCGCTGCGGCCTCTGCATGCGCCAGAGACACCTCGGGTGCGTCTCCGAACTGGTAGAGATACCGGAGCTTGAAGACAAAGGCCCGGATCCACAGAGCATCTGTATTGCTCGGATCAAGTTCCAGCGCCCTCTCCGCAATCTCAAGCACCTTTTCATGGCCCTCAGCGTCCGCAAAAGCACCATCCTGAAACACCGCCTGTGCCTTAAGCGCCAAATCGTAGGAGCTTATGTCAATCTCGCGCACGCGCCTCGCGCGCTCCAACTCGGCCTTGGTGATCTGCGGCGCTATTGCGCCAACCACGCGGCTGGTGATCTCGTCCTGCAACTCGAAAACGTCTTCGATATCGCGGTCGTACCGCTCTGCCCAGACATGAGCGCCGGTTTCGCAATCAATCAGTTGGGCTGTGATACGAACACGCTTTGCCGCGCGTCTCAAGCTGCCCTCGAGCATGTAACGCACACCAAGGTCTCGGGCTATTTCGCCATGCGTGACCGGCCTGCCCTTGTAAGAGAAAGATGAATTGCGGGCGATCACGAACAGTTCGGGGAACCGCGACAGCGCGGTGATGATATCCTCGCTGACCCCGTCGCAGAAATATTCCTGTTCCGGGTCGGCAGACATGTTCTGGAATGCCAGCACCGCGATCGATGGTTTTTGCGGCACCAATACGCTCGCGGGGACCGTTGAGTGGGTCTCAGCACCGCCAAATTCGATTGCAAACGCGTGTACCGGGTCGGGAATGTTCTTCAACCTGAGCGCGCCCAAATCGACGAACGAAACCGCGGCCTTGCCTCGGACCTGGCGGCAGACATCCTCTGAAACGACGATCCCGCCGGCCTCGGCACGGGCTTCGAGGCGCGAGGCTATGTTCACGCCGTCGCCATAGATCTCGCCATCGTCGATCACGACATCCCCGACATGTATGCCGATGCGGTATAGGACGCGTTGGTCCGGCCCATCGGTCTCGGTGCGGTCAATCGACCGCTGTATAGCTACCGCCGCCTCAACCGCATTCACAGTACTGCCGAACAGCGCCAGCATCCCGTCACCGGTCAGCTTGACGATCTCGCCTCCCGCCCGGGCGATTTCCGGATCGAGAATATCCCCGCGTAAGGTCTTCAGGCGCTTAATTGTCCCAGCTTCGTCGGCCGCCATTAGCCGCGAATAGCCGACCATGTCGGCGGCAAAGATTGCTGCTAGCCGACGCGCCACCCGTAGCCCTTCGTTGCCAGCCAAGAAATGAACAGGCCCCAATGTTAACTTTGACCGCTGTGCCATTGAAAGCCCTAAAAACGCCCGGCGACTGGGTTCATTCCCTTCTCGGACCGGCGGCTCCGCTCCAAAGCGGCCACAGTTGTCATCGTGGACGGATCAAACGGTAAAAACACGCGCGTTGCGCGACCAGCTTGGCCTTCTTCGCCGACCCGTCTAGTCTGGCCCGGCAGGCAAATCAGGACACGGACATGGACCTCCTCGACGACCCCCAACCGGGCCAGAACATGCCCGAATTCACCGTCACCGAGATCTCGGGCGAGGTGAAGCGCACGCTCGAGGGCAGCTTTGGCCGCATCCGGGTGCGGGGCGAGGTCGGGCGCGTTTTCAAGGCCCGGTCGGGACACCTTTATTACGACATCAAGGACGACCGAAACGTGCTGGCCTGCACCACCTGGAAGGGTCAGGTCGCCAGCCTGTCGGTGGTGCCCGAAGAGGGGTTGGAGGTCGTCGTGACCGGCCGCCTGACCGCCTTTGGCGCCCAGTCGAAATACAACCTGAACGTCGACGAGGTGGCGGTCGCCGGTCAGGGCGCGCTGATGGCGCTGCTGGAAAAACGCAAGAAACAGCTCGAGGCCGAGGGGCTGTTCGCGCCCGAACGCAAGCGGCCGCTGCCCTATCTGCCGCAGGTCATCGGGGTGATCACCTCGCCGCAGGGGGCGGTGATCCGCGATATTCTGCACCGCCTGCGCGACCGGTTCCCGCGTAAGGTGCTGATCTGGCCGGTGGCCGTGCAGGGCGCCAATTGCGCCCCAGAGGTGACCCGCGCGATCGAAGGGTTCAACCGGCTCTCACCCGGTGGCGCGCTGCCCCGGCCCGATCTGCTGATCGTGGCACGTGGTGGCGGCTCGATCGAGGATCTGTGGGGCTTCAACGAGGAAATCGTCGCCCGCGCGGCGGCGGCCAGCCAGATCCCACTGATCTCGGCCGTGGGGCACGAGACCGACACCACGCTGATCGACTTTGTCTCGGACCGGCGCGCACCGACCCCCACAGCAGCGGCCGAGATGGCCGTCCCCGTCCGCCTCGAACTGCTCGCCTGGACCGGCGAACAGGGCGCCCGCCTGTCGCGCGCGGCCTCGGATGCGGTGCAGCGCCGCGCTCAGCGCCTGCGCGACCTGTCGCGCGCGCTGCCCCGGCCCGACAGCCTGCTGGAGACGCCGCGTCAGCGGCTCGACCGCGCCGCCGAACGCCTGCCCGCCGCTCTCACCCAAGGGGTGCAGCGGCGTCGGCTGCGGTTGGCCGAACTCTCGGCTCCCCTGCGCCCCGCCAGCTTGCGCGCGCTGGTCAATGCCCGCCGCGACCGCCTCGCCCATCTCGGCTCGCGCCTGTCGCCGCGCGCACTGGAGCGCGAGATCACCGCACAAGGCGAACAGCTCACCCGACTCTCTGACCGCCTGCAAAACGCCCACACCAGCCGAGTCGACCGCCTGCGCCAGCAACTGGAGGCCACGGACCGGCTGCGCATCCAGCTAAGCTACAAGGCAACGCTGGCGCGCGGGTACGCCGTCGTGCGCGACGACGCGGGCGCGCTGCTGACCACCCGGGCGCAGGCCGCCAAGGCCGCCGCGCTGCAGATCGAATTCGCCGATGGCACGCTCGACACCGGCGCCGCTCCGGTAAAACCCGCCAGCAAACCGAAACAGAAACCGCCCGAGCAGGGCTCGCTGTTCTGATGCTGACGATCTGGGGGCGCAAGACATCCTCGAACGTGCAGGCGCTGATGTGGTGCGTGGGTGAACTCAACCTGCCCCATATCCGCCATGACGCCGGGCATCGCTACGGCGGACTCGACACGCCCGAGTTCGCCCGCCTCAATCCCAACCGCACCATCCCCGTGCTCAAGGACGGCACCAACCCGCCGATCTGGGAAACCGGTGCAATCCTGCGCTATCTCGCCGCCCGCTATGGCAAGGACAGCTTCTGGCCCGCCGACCCCATCCGCCGGGCGCGCGTCGATCAATGGGCGGAATGGGCCAAGCTGAACGTGGCCCTGGCCTTTACCACCCCCGTCTTCTGGCGCGTGGTCCGCACCGCTCCCAAAGACCGCGATTTCGACGCGATCAGCCGTGCCGTGCGTGAACTCGAGATAAAGCTCGCCGTCGCCGACACCCAGCTTTCGCGCCACACACATATTGCCGGAGACGCCTTTACCCTGGCCGATATTCAGCTGGGGCATATCCTCTATCGCTATTACGAGATCGACATCGCCCGCACATCCTTGCCGCATCTGCAACTCTACTATCAACGCCTCGGCGCGCGTCCGGCCTTCCGCCAGCATGTGATGGTCTCTTACGACGAGCTCCGCGTTAACTGAACCGCTTCATTTCGCCCAAAATACTCCGGGGGAATCGCCGCAGGCGATGGGGGCAGCGCCCCCTGCCCGGCCTCAGACCCCGACATCCGGCCCGTAACAGAGCATCTCTTCGCCGATCTCGTCGGCCTCGTAGAGTTCGGTCTGGGTCGGATCGCCCTCGAACTGCGCCACCAGCCCACCGCCGGTATCGCGAAACACCCAGCATTGCGGGTCGGACCTGTCCTCGTAAACGAAACAGATCTGTCCCGCCGCCTCGTACCAGATGCCTTCCTTGCAATCGCCGTCGAGAAAGGACCAGATCACCCTGCGCCCGGAAAGATAGCGCTCCACACCATAGGCGGTACCGTCAAAGCCGTAGAACAGCGTCTTGCCCTGCGTATAGCGGTCGAACTCCTCCGCCGACATGACAGGCTGCGCCAGCACCGGTGGTGCCAGCATCGCAAGAATCAGGGCCAATCGCATCATGCGCTCAAGTTTGGCAGAAGCCGCCGCCGGGGGCTACTCACAGTTCTCTGTGACCTCGTGAACCCGAGGATTCATAACCCGCCGCCAAAGCGGCGGCACCGTTGCCAGAACCGCCATGATGGGCATCGCATAGGGCCATTGCGGCATCCCGGGGTCCAGCCGCAGCGCCGCGAAATCGCGAGCCGGGTTCTGGTGGTGATCGGAATGGCGGGGCGCGTTCAGCATCATCGCCGAACTGTACCAATGCGGCGCATTCCAGGAATGGCAGGCGCCAGCGGGCGCGTATTTGCCATCCGCCAACGCCTTGCGTCGAAGCCCGTAGTGCTGGATGTAATCGGCCAGCAGCAGCTGTATCTGCGCATAGGCTGCCAGCAAGAGCAGCACCATAACGCCACGTCCGCCTGCCAGTATCCATGCTGCCGCCAGTGTCGCCGCCGCTCCTGCCAGATAGGCACGATAGGGTGTCGCACCCCGGCCCTTCCTCAGCGCCCGCTCGGCCGCCAGCCCGGCCTGAAACGAACCTGCCCAGGCGCGGGGCAGAAAGCTCCAGAACCCCTGCCCCAGGCGGGCCGAATTCGGATCGCGCGGTGTCGCCACCCAGAGGTGATGCACCCGCATATGGGCCGAGACATGGTGCCCGAACAGCAGGCTGATATAGATCGCCGCCCCCAGCCAGTGCTGCCAGCGGTCCCCCCGGTGGATCAACTCATGTGCGTTCGAATTCGACACCTGCCCGAAACAGAGCGCCACAGCGATCCCCAGCGCCACAGCCTGCGCGCCGCTCAGCGGCCCATGCGCCAGCACCGGGATGGCAAGTGCCAGGAGCGCGAAATGCGCACTCGCCAGCACCACCGGCAAGGCTTGCGCACCCGACCAGTCAGTCGCTGCCAGCGGCCGCACCGGCAGCTTGTCCATCACCGCGACATAGACGGTCATCCAGATCAGTGCGCCCCAGGCCCAGCCCCCCCCAAGCAGGCAGGCGGTGCCAAGCACCGCATAGGGCGACAGGCTGGCAAGGAAATAGCGGTACATGCAGGCTCTCTCTCGATCGTCACCTTTGCTTAACATCGCGTCAGGTTGGCGGAAATCCCCTTGCTCGCCACGCGCACCCCGCGTCAACTGAAGCACCAGCCCGGAGGAACCCTTGACCCAATCCCTGTTTCTTGCCGCCGCCTGTGCCCTGACCTATCTGGCGCTGACCGCCCGCCCCGCCAGCCTGATGCGCAGCGCGGTCAAGACCGCCTCGGTGGCGCTGCTTGCGCTGATGGTGCTGGTCACGGGTGGCCCTGCGCTGCTGGTGCTGGCACTGGCCCTCTGCTCGCTCGGCGACTGGCTCCTCTCGCGCGAGACCGAGGCCACCTTCATGGCCGGTGTCGGTGCCTTTGCCGCCGGTCACCTGGCCTATGTCGCCCTGTTCCTGACCCATGCCACCAGCGAGACCGGGCGGCTTGCCGAAGAGTGGCCACTGGTGGCGAGCCTCGCGGTGCTGGGGCTGGTGATGGCCCGCCTGCTCGGCACCCGTGCGGGTGACCTCAAGGGACCGGTGCTGGCCTATATCCCGATCATCCTCGGCATGGGTATGGCGGCGCTGACCCTGCCGCAGGCGGGCATGCTGGCCTGGGTTCTACCTGCCGCGGCCGCCTTCATCGCCTCGGACATGATCCTCGCGACCGAGAAATTCCTGCTGCCCTCCGGCCACCCGGCCCTGCGCCTGACCCCCTACCTGGTCTGGCCGCTCTACTGGGGCGCGCAGATGGGCTTTGCCCTTGCGCTCACCTGACCCTTTGCAACCGGCGCCAATCCGCATTAGGTGAGACAGGATCGCAAGCGGAGGGCCGGACATGGCGTTTTTCTCGAAACTCAAGGACCGTCTGTTCAAATCGTCCTCGAAGATCGAACAGGGGCTCGACGCGATTGTCGAGGATGGCGGGGTCGAGGAGACGATCACTGCGACGCAACCCGACCCGATCATCCCCGAGCCCGACCCGGCTCCGCAGCCAGTACCGGAACTGCCAGACACACCCGAGATGCCGGAACCCCAACCGGTCGATCCGACCCCGGCACCGATGCCGCCCGAGGCGCCGCAGCCCATCGACCCGACCCCGCCCGCGGAAACCGGCACGGGTCGCGGCCTGCTGGGCCGCCTCTTCGCCCGCCCCGGCGCCGCGACGGTGGTCCGCCGCACGCTGGACGACGACATGCTGGAGCAGCTCGAAGAGCTGCTGATCGCCGCCGACATGGGCGTCGATACCGCCCTGCGCGTCACCGCCAACATGGCCGAGGGGCGGATCGGGCGCAAACTCTCGACACAAGAAATCAAGGAACTGCTGGCGCAGGAAATCACCCGTATCATGGAACCGGTCGCCCGCCCGATGCCGCTTTACCCCAAGCGCCCGCAGGTGGTGCTGGTGGTGGGCGTCAACGGTTCGGGAAAGACCACAACGATCGGCAAACTCGCCAGTCAGTTCAAGGCCGCCGACAAGAAGGTGGTGATCGCCGCAGGCGACACGTTCCGCGCTGCGGCTGTTGAACAGCTCCAAGTCTGGGGCGACCGCGCCGGTGTGCCGGTGCTGACCGCGCCCGAAGGCTCCGACCCCGCCTCGCTCGCCTTTGACGCCATGACCCGCGCCCAGGCGGACGGCGCCGACCTGCTGCTGATCGACACGGCGGGCCGGTTGCAGAACCGCGCCGACCTGATGGAGGAACTGGCCAAGATCGTCCGCGTCATCCGCAAGAAGGACGACACCGCCCCCCACAACACGCTTCTGGTGCTCGACGCCACCACCGGCCAGAACGCGATCAGCCAGGTCGAGACCTTCCAGAAACTGGCCGATGTCTCGGGCCTGGTGATGACCAAGCTCGACGGCACCGCCAAGGGCGGCATTCTCGTCTCGCTCGCCGATCGCTTCGGCCTGCCCATCCACGCCATCGGGGTGGGCGAACAGATCGACGATCTGGCCCCCTTCGATCCACAGGATTTCGCCGCTGCGCTGACCGGGCTCGACACCCAGGCATGACGCCCATCCCCCTTCATTTCGCCAGAAATACTCTCGGGGGGTCCGGGGGGCAGACAGCCCCCCGGCGCTGGCCCCGAAACACTCCGCCGCGATCATGAGCACCTGGCTCGTCTCGCTCGAAGGCACCGCCGCCGGTCACGACCTGGCGCTGGGTCTCGCACTCATGGCGGCCTTCCTGCACGCGGTCTTTGGCGCGTTGCAAAAGGGCCGTCACGATCCCTGGCTCAGCCGGGGTGCGATCGACGGCACCTATGCGCTGATGGCCGCGCCCTTCGCCTTTTTCGTCGTGCCCTGGCCCGAGCCGCATATGTGGCCCATCTTCGCCACCGCCTGGCTGATCCATGTCTTCTACAAGCTGTTCCAGGCCATGGCCTATACCAAGGGCGCCTATACGGTGGTCTATCCGGTGGTGCGCGGCACCGCGCCACTCTTTACCGTGATCGGCGCCTATCTGCTCTTTGGCGAGACCTTCACCGGCCTGCAATGGCTGGGCGTCGGCGTCCTGCTGGCGGGTATCTTCGGGCTTGCCGTCTATAACATGATCTTTCTCGACACCGCGCGCGAGACGTTGATGCCCGCGCTGGGGCTGGCCGCGGTCACCGGCCTCTTTGTGGCACTCTACACCACCTATGACGCCTATGGCATTCGCGCCACCGCCGATCCGTTCACCTTTCTGGCCTGGTTCTTCTTCATCGACGGGCTGGTGTTTCCGGTCATCGCCGGGCTGCGCTGGCGGTCGATGATCCACCGCCCCGTACCCGGTCCCCTGATCCTGCGCGGCTTTGCCGGGGGCATTACCGCCTTTCTCTCCTTCGGCGCCATCATGCTGGCCACGCGGCTCGACAAGGTGGGCGAGGCCGCGGTGCTGCGCGAAACCTCGACCGTGTTTGCCGCGCTCATCGGCTGGCTGGTGCTGAAAGAGACGGTTGGGCCACGCCGGATCGCTCTGATGGGGTTGATCGCAGCGGGTGCGGTGATAGTTGAGTTCGGAGGCTGAAGGAATGGACAGGAACGGCATGGCGGCGGAAAAGGACATCAACCCGATCATCAAGCAGGTGCTGGAACTGGGCCCGACCGTGGCCTTTTTCCTGATCTACCTCAGGCTCAAGGAAAAGACCTTCGAGATCGCCGGGGCCGAATACTCGGGATTCATAGTGGCAACGCTGGTCTTCATCCCCATCCTGCTGGCGGCGATGGGGGTGCTCTGGGCCCTGACGGGCAAGCTCAGCCGGATGCAGATCTTCACCGCCTTCATGGTGATCTTCTTCGGTGGGCTGACTGCCTGGTTCAACGACGAGCGCTTCTTTAAAATGAAGACAACGTTGGTCTATGGCGTATTCGCCATCCTGCTGGGAATCGGGCTGATGCGGGGTCGGTCCTACCTGGCCTATGTCTTGGGCGACGTGCTGCCCATGCGCGATGAGGGCTGGATGATCCTGACCCGGCGGCTGTGCGGCGCGTTCACCGGACTGGCGGTGGCCAACGAGCTTGTCTGGCGCAACATGTCCACCGATCTCTGGGTCAAGATCGAGACCTTTGGCTTTCCAATCCTGCTGATGGGCTTCATCATGCTGCAATTCGGCCTGTTGCAGGCCCATATGATCGACCCCGATCAGGATCAGGGCTGATCCGCCGCACCACTTGAGTGTCGCTCATCCCCGGCATAGGGTATTGACCTGAAGCCCGTGAAAGGTCCGCGACGCCATGATATCCCTGCCCGATAGCGGCTTTCTGGCCGACGCCTCGCCAAGGCTGAAACAGATGCTGGCGGCCCAGGCCACCGAGATCGGGCTTGAGCGCGGCGCAGCGCTCTTCAAGCAGGGTGATCCGGGCGACTCGCTTTATGCCGTGCTGGCGGGTGCGATGGAGATCTCGATCCTCTCGCTAGACGGGCGCAAGCTATCGCTCGATCTGGTCGGCCCCGGCGCGGTGTTCGGCGAGATCGCGCTGTTCGATCCCGGCCCGCGCACCGCAACGGTGACGGCGCTAGAACCGTCGCGGGTGCTCAGGGTGCTCAGCGCCGACGTGATGGCTGAGCTTCACCGGCATCCCGAACTGGCCATCGACATGGTGCGGCTGGCCGGACAGCGCATGCGCTGGATGGGCGGACAACTCAACGAACAGGTGTTTCTGCCGGTCCCGACCCGGCTGGCGCGCAAGCTGCTGCACCTGGCACCGCAGCACGACGCGGGCGGGGCGACGGTGCGACTGTCACAGGCGGAGCTGGCAGAATATGTCGGCGCGACGCGCGAGGCGATTTCCAAGACCCTGGCCACCTGGAAGCGGTTGGGCGTGATCGATGTGGGGCGCGGGACACTTGCGATCCGCGACCCGCATGCTCTGCGGGCGCTGGCCGATCCCGATCAGATCTGACCCGTGCCTGCGGCCTGAGAACCGTGGCCCCGGCACCGGATTTTCATCCCTTGTGACATGAGTCACAGACCCGAATCGTCACCGCCATCATACCTGACCGTGGTTACCGTCCTGAGGTCGGGGAGCATCCCCAGTGTTCCGTCCCATACTGACCTCTATTACCTCACTTGAGCCATGTGCCCCCGCACATGGCTCTTTTTCTCTGGCGCCTCAACCGACCGCGGGTGTGTCCTGACTGAACAGGTTGCGCCAGCCGCCATCGCCATCCCGCCGCCAGATCGAGCTGACATACATCTCTTCGTCCGCCTTCCGCCCGACCCGGCGGTACCGGGCAAAATAGCTCAGCACCGCACAGCCCGGAGCCAGTTCCAGCACCCGGGCCTGCGACAGGGTGAACCGTGCAACCGTCGGACCATCGGCCAGCTGCGCCGCATGGTCGTCCCGTCCGGCAAAGCCGTCCGGATAAACCCCCAGAAAACCCGGATCGAGCGCCGCGATATCCGCCGCGGCATCACCCGCGACAAGCGCTTGCCAGACCCGGTTTTCACATTCCAGCAGCGTTTCGACCAAATCTCCCATCACGTCCCCTCGCCAAATGAAAAGCGGCCGGGAAAACCGGCCGCTTTTTTGTCATTGTGCTCGCGCGTCACTGATCGAGGCTCAACGCCACGAACCTCGGTTCACCGCCGCGCCGCACCAGCAGCAGAAGCGACTTGCGACCCGCCTCGCGCGCCTCGTCGATGCGGTTTTCCAGATCGGCCAGTGTGGCAACTTTCTGCTGCCCCGCCTCAGTGATCACGTCACCCGTGCGCAATCCCTTTTCAAATGCTTCCGACGCTTCGTCGACCGCGATGATTGCAAGCCCGGTCGCATCGTCGGCAAGGCCCAGCTCGGTTCGCATATCCGACGTCAGCACGCTGACCGTCAGGCCCAGGAACTCTTTCTTGCTGGCTTCCGGCTCAGACTGGCCGCCATCGTTCTCGTCCTCGGTTCCCGAACCGGCGCGCTCGGCGTCCTCGCGACGGCCAAGGGTCACCAGCACGGTCTGGGTGCCACCGTCGCGGAACACCACCACACGCACCGATTTGCCGACCTCGCTCTCGCCCACCCGGCGCACCAGGTCGCGGGTGTCACGCACCTCGGCCCCGTCAAAGCTCAGGATGACGTCACCGGCCTTGAGCCCGGCCTCCTTGGCAGGACCATCCGGCACATCGCTGATCAGCGCGCCGCCGGTCTTCTCCAGCCCCATCGCCTCGGCCATGTCCTCGGTCACGTCCTGAATGCGCACACCCAGCCAGCCCCGGCGGGTCTCGCCATATTCGCGCAGTTGGCCCACCACCTTGGTAACCACGTTCGAGGCCATTGAGAAACCGATGCCGATCGAGCCGCCATTGGGTGACAGGATCGCGGTGTTCACCCCGATCACCTCGCCATCCATGTTGAACAGCGGGCCGCCGGAGTTGCCCCGGTTGATCGCCGCATCGGTCTGGATGTAATCGTCATAGCTGCCGCTGAGCGCCCGGTTACGGGCCGACACGATACCGGCCGAGACCGAGAAGCCCTGCCCCAGCGGGTTGCCCATCGCCATCACCCAGTCGCCCACGCGCGCGGTGTCGGAATTGCCGAACTTGACATATTTCAGCGGCCCGTCGGCCTCGACCTTCAACAGCGCGATATCGGTATTCTCGTCGGTGCCCACCACCTTGGCCGGCAATTCGCGCGCCGGCTGGCCATCTCCGGGAAAGAACTCGATCAGGATCTCGTCGGCCTTGGCGATCACATGGTTGTTGGTGACGATATAGCCGTCCTCGGAGATCACGAAGCCCGAGCCCAGCGCCGAGCTGCGCCGGGGCCGGTCCCCACCGCCGTTGCGGTCCTGAAACTCGCGAAAGAAATCCTCGAATGGAGAACCTTCGGGCACTATTCCCTGCGGGCCGGTCGGACCCTCGACCAGGGTCGAGGTGGTGATGTTGACCACCGCCGGGCTGACCTTGTCCGCCAGCGGCGCCAGGCTTTCGGGCCGGGCCTGGGCGATGAGGGTCTGGAGCAGCAGGAACAGCACGCTCAGACCCGCCAGCGCCATCAACCGGGCGTTGGTGATCATCCTGCTATCCTGCGTCCGGGCTATACTGCGTGCCTGTGGCTGCACTGGGGGTCTCCTTGTCACCTACCTGCCGACCGGGGGGCGCGGCCCTGCCCAGTCACTGTCTCGACAACAATGTAGTCAGTTTGCCCCCGCCCGCAACTCGGGATCGCGGGGAAATGAGAGCGCAGGCACCCCGGCGCCCGCAAAACCTGTCAAAACCCGATCTGATAGGCGCCCCAGACCAGGATCAGACCGAACACCATGCTCAGCAGGCCGGTCTGCCGCCGCGCCGCCAATGGTAGGCTACGTAGAATCTCGAGCAGTCTTTCGACCATGCCGGGCGCCAGCGCGTAAACCGCCCCCTCAGCGATCAGCACCAGCCCCAGCGCCAACACTAGCAGGCCGATCATCCGTTGCCCCCCCGGTCACGGCACGATTTGATGCCCCCCGCACCCTGATAGCGCATCGCGTAGGTGACCATAAGCTCCGCTCCCGCCTGCGACAGCCGCCCATCGGCCGAGGTCAGGTGATCGAGCGCGATGAAATACTCGCGGTCGCATGAATAAGAGGGGAACTTGCGGCTTTCGCTGACCCCAAGCCCCATGTCACGGGCCGATTGGGTGGTTATCTCGCCACTTTCGCCGCCACGTTCGGCATCGTCTGCCCCGGTCAGCCGGGCCGAGATGACGCCCTTGCAGCTCTCGTCCTCATGGCTCAGGCGCTCCCAGATTTCGAAATAGCGGGCGCCATCCTCGGGCGGGTCCTGCACATAGCGGAGCGCGCGCATCTGCATCCCCTTGGGATAGCTGGTGCTCTTGGCATAGGTCGCGGTAATCTGAAGCTTGGCGTCGATGGCCGAGAGCAGACCGCCCACGCCTGCCGCCAGTTCCACACCAGCGGTCTGTTCCAGAGTGATCTCGTCGCTGCAATTCTTCTCCTCGACCAGGAGACGTTCGAAGAAGTCGCGCGCTTCGCGAAAACTTTGCGCGTCAAGGTCAAGGTCGACAATATCCCGCGCCAGCCGGGCCAACGCATCGCCGCGTGTTAGGGGCCGGATCGGCGCATAGCTGATGTCGCTGCGCAGCTCGTCGGTATCGACAAAGACAAAATCGCTGTCCTCGCGCGGGATCTCGACGGTGGTCGCGACATCGAACCCCGGTTTCTGGTTTTCGGGGCCAACGGCCAGCGTCACCGTATCCTCGCTGTGATCGACCAGCTGATATCGCTCGGAGCTGCTGTATTCCAACAGCCGGCCATCTGTGGTTTCCACCGCCCCCGGACGCTGCGCCACGGCAATGAAGCCGTCATAGCCATCGGCCTTGAAATAGCCCTTGCTGTCAGCCCGCACATAGACGGGCAGCCCGTCCTGGGTGACGGCAAAGCACCAAAGATCGAGAGATTGCTTGCGGCAGAGCGGGCCGCGCCCCACCAACAGGATCTTGCCCGCCGGCAGATAGGCGCGGGTGGCGCTCATGCTGACGCGATCGCCGGTTATGGTGGCCAGGCGCACGACGCTGCTGACCGAGACCCGCTTGCCGTAGGTGTCATAAGCGGTGTCGCCCAGCACGATGGCAGGCTCTGACAGCGCCGGAGTGCCCAGAGCGAGGGCCGTCAAACAGGCATAAATCAATCGCATTTCAATTCCCGAGTTCCGGTCTTGCCGCATTTGACGGCATTCATGGCCACGGATCAAGACAACTGTGGGGAGAACGCGAAAAGGGCCGGCGCAGTGGCCGGCCCTTTCGGTATCCGTCGATGCCACGTGGCTTACTCGGACCTGCCCGAAGGCGACTTCAGATAGTTGAAGAACTCTGAATCCGGGCTCATCACCATCGAGCTGTTGCCCCCTTGCAGCGCCTTTTCATAGGCCGAGAGCGAACGGTAGAATTCGAAGAACTCCGGGTCCTTGCCAAAGGCTTCGGCAAAGATACCGTTCCGCTGGGCATCGGCCTCACCGCGAACGATCTCGGCCTCGCGGCGCGCTTCCGATACCAGTTCGACCACGGTCCGGTCGGCTTGGGCTCGGATCCGCTGTGCCGCCTCGTTACCGCGCGCCACCTCGTCGGCGGCTTCGCGTTCACGCTCTGCCCGCATCCGGGCAAAGGTGGCGTTCAGATTGGCCTCGGGCAGGTCAGTGCGCTTCAGCCGCACGTCGATCACCTCGAGCCCCAGATCGCGGGCCTCGAAAATGGCACCGTTGCGGATGCGCAGCATCAGCGCGGCGCGGTCGGAACTGAGGATGTCGTTCGAGCTGACCGAACCCAGGATCTCGCGGGTCTTGGCACGCAGGATCGAGTCCAGACGCGTCTCGGCAGTTGCGATACCACCGGCACCCACCGCCTGACGGAACTGCCGCACATCGGTGATGCGATAGCGGGCAAAGGCGTCGACCACCAGGCGGCGGTCGTCCAGCGGGGTGACTTCCAGCGGGCCGACCTCGCGGCTGAGGATGCGGTCGTCATAGCGCACCACTTCCTGGATCAGCGGTATCTTGAAGGCCAGTCCCGGCTCTTCCTTGACGTCGATCACACGGCCGAATTGCAGCACCAGCGCCTTTTCGCGTTCATCCACAATGAACAGCGACGACAGGCCCAGCGCGACCAGCACCACGACGACAGGCAGGAGAAAGGTCGTTTTCCGCATCAGTTGTTCTCCTTATCGCCGGATTTGCGCAGTTCGTTGAGCGGCAGATAAGGCACCACGCCCTGGCTGCCCGCCCCGTCACTGTCCAGGATCACCTTGTCGATATCGCCCAGCACCTGCTCCATCCTCTCCAGATAGAGACGTTTGCGGGTGACATCGGGCGCCTTGGAGTATTCTTCGAGCACCGCCGAGAAGCGGCTGGCCTCACCCTGGGCCTCGTTGACCACGCGGGCGCGATAGCCTTCGGCCTCTTCCAGCACCTGCGCCGCTTCACCGCGCGCGCCGGCCAGAACCGTATTGGCATAGGCATCGGCCTGTTTCTCCAGCCGGTCACGTTCCTGACCCGCCGATTGCACCTCGCGGAAGGCATCCTTGACCGGCTCTGGCGGGTCGGCTCCGTCAAAGTTGACCCGGACGATGTTGATGCCCGAGTTATAGCTGTCCAGCGTCAGCTGGATCAGCTCTTCGAGTCGCTCGGCGATGACCGCACGATCCCGGTTGAGGATCGGCGCCAGTTCCGATTGCGCAATGATCTCGCGCATGGCCGATTCCGACACCGCCTGAATGGTCTGGCGAGGGTCGCGCAGGTTGAACAGGAAATTGGCCGGATCGGTGATATTCCACACCACCTGGAAATCGATATCGACGATGTTTTCGTCCCCGGTCAGCATCAGCCCGGCATCGCTGCCGCGCCCGCCCGAGCCAATGGTCTCGGTCTGTTCGACCTTGACCGGGATCACCTCGGCGGTGACCAGCGGCCAAGGCGCAAAGTTCAGACCCTCGGTGCCGATCCCGGAAAACTCGCCCAGGAACAGTTCGACCGACTGTTCTTCGGGTTTGACGGTATAGAAACTCGCCATGCCCCAGAGACCGATCGCAACCACAAGGCCCAGACCCAGCGTGCCGCGGGTAAAGGCCGGGCCACCGCCACCGCCGGTGCCGCGACCGTTGCCGCCGCCCCGATTGCCGGTTCCGCCGCGCCCGCCCATAAGGACGCGCAGCTGTTCCTGGCCCTTCTTGACCAATTCGTCGATCTCGGGGATCTGCGGGCCATCACCTTCGGGCGGCCGCTGACCGCCATTGTTTCCCCTGTTTCCGCCGCCACCGGAAGAGCCTCCGCCCCCCCAGGGGCCACCTGAGTTGCCCGCCATCTGGTTTCCGTCTCCTTGTTGTTCACACGACCGTGACCGGCCTCTTCCTTAACCTGAGCATTTCGCTCCGTAAATCAAGCGCTGCGGACCGGTTGCCGCAGGGTGACCAGTTCTTCGGCCATAACCGGGTGAACCGCAACCGTTCGGTCGAAGTCCTCCTTGGTGGCGCCCATCTTGACCGCGATGCCGACCAGCTGGATCATTTCGCCCGCGCCCGGGGCCACGATATGGCAGCCCAGAACGCGGCGGTTGGCCTTGGACACGATCAGTTTCATCAGCACCCGCTGGCTGCGTCCGGCAAAGGCGGTCTGCATCGGCTTGAACGAGGTCGCATAGATCTCGACCGGCTCCTGCGCCGCGGCCTCCTCCTCGCTCAAACCCACGGTGCCCATTTCGGGCTGGGTAAAGATCGCGGTCGGGATCAGCGCGTGATCGACAGGCGTCGGCTTGCCCCGGAACACGGTGTCGACAAAGGCCATGCCCTCGCGGATCGCAACCGGCGTCAGGTTGACCCGGTCGGTCACATCCCCGATCGCATAGATCGAGGGCACGGCGGTCTGGCTGTAGTCATCCACCACGATCTGCCCCTTGCGACCCAGCTCGAGGCCTAGCCCTTCAAGCCCCAGATCGTCGGCATTAGGCACCCGGCCGGTGGCGAACATCACCTGGTCAAAGAGTTCCTCGTCGCCATTGGTGGCCTTGACCCGGATCCGGTCACCCTCGCGCTCCATCTCCAGCACATTGGTGCCCAGATGCAGCTTGATACCGTTCTGGCACATTTCCTCGCTGACCAGCCCGCGCGCCTCGTCATCGAAGCCGCGCAGGATCTGGGCACCGCGATAATACTGCGTCACCTCGACGCCCATACCATTCATGATGCCCGCGAATTCACAGGCGATGTAACCACCGCCGACGATCAGCATCCGTTCGGGCAGCTTATCCAGATGGAAAATCTCGTTCGAGGTGATGCCCAGTTCGGCCCCCTTGATCTCGGGCTTGACCGGACGGCCGCCGGTGGCGATCAGGATATGCTTGGCGCTCTTGCGGGTTCCGTCAGACAGTTCGACCGTATGCGCATCGACCAGCCGCGCGCGGGTGTCGAAGGTCTCTACCCCATTGTTCTTGAGGATATTACGATAAACGCCTTCCAGCCGGTCCAGCTCGGTATAAAGCTTGCCGCGAAACACGTCCCAGTCGAATGCGCCCGGCTGGATGTCCCAGCCATAGGCCTGCGCGTCCTCGACCATGCCGGCATATTCGCTGGCGAACACCATCAGCTTTTTCGGCACACATCCCCGGATCACGCAGGTCCCGCCATAGCGGTCCTCTTCTGCCAGTGCCACCTTGGCCCCGGTCTCGCCCGCCGCGACCCGCGCCGCGCGCACGCCACCCGAACCGCCGCCGATGACAAAAAGGTCGTAGTCAAAACTCATCTGTTCGCCTCGTAGTCCCGCCGCTGCCCAGCCGGGCGGCAGCCTTTTGATCCTGTGCCGGCCCGCCGGCCCTGCATGAGTTGTTCACATATGGCCGACCCTGCCGAAAACAACGCCGATCACACCCGCGTGAGCGCCCGCTCAATCCGCCAGATCGGTAAAAAGGTTGTCGCTTTCGACAAAATCCAGCCGGTCATGTTCCACCGTGCCCTGGTTGATATCGCGGATTTCCACCCGCCCGTCACCATGGCCCACCACGACCGTGTCACAAATGTCGATGAACAGACCATTTTCCACCACGCCAGGGATCTGGTTCAGCACCAGCGCCAACTGTCGGGCATTGCCGATCCGTTGCAAATGCAGGTCCAGGATGTGGTTGCCCTCGTCGGTGATGAACGGTGCGTCTCCGTTCATCCGCAAGGTCGCCGTCCGCCCCAGCACGTCCATCGAGATCAGCGTCTCCTCCAGCAGCGCCTGGGTCGTCTGCCAGCCAAAGGGGATCACCTCGACCGGCAGGGGAAAGGCGCCCAGTCGGCCCACTTCCTTGCCGACATCGGCAATCACCACCATCTGGTCCGAGGCTGTCGCCACGATCTTTTCGTGGAGCAGCGCGCCGCCGCCGCCCTTGATCAGGTTCAGGTCGCCATCGAATTCGTCGGCACCGTCGATGGTGATATCCAGCCAGCGTGCCTCGTCCAGCGTGATGATCTCGATCCCCACCTCTCGCGCCAGCTGCGCGGTGCGGGTCGAGGTCGGAACGCCGCGCATCTTCAACCCTTCCTTGCGCACCATCTCGCCAAGGCAGCGCACCAGCCAGGCGGCTGTGGACCCTGTCCCGAGGCCGACCCTCATACCATCCTCGACCAGATCCGCCGCCCGCTTGGCGGCAACGAATTTCGCCTTGTCGATGGGCGAGAGTTCTCCGGTCATGGCAGTATCCCCTGTCGATGATTGCCAGCGTTATACGCAACGCCCCGCCCAACTGCGAGACCAAATCCGGCCGTCAGCCCCAGACCCGCGCCTCAGCCCCGTTGCATATTGCCGATCACCCGGCGCATCAGCGCGGTGAAGGTCGCCCGTTCCGCCGCGTCCAACCCTGCCAGTGCCTGTGCATTCTGCGCCCCTGCCGCCGCCTTGGCCTCTGCCTCCAGCGCGCGGGCGCGGTCGGTCAGATGGATCAGCCGGGCGCGGCGGTCCTCCTCGGACGGCAAGCGCCGGATCAGCCCGTCCCGCTCCATCCGCTTGAGCGTATTGGCCATGGTCGCCTGCTCCACATCCAGCGCCGCCGTCAGGTCGGCCTGGGTGCGCCCATCGCTGTGCCACAGCTCCAGCAGCACCATGAACTGTGCAGGGGCGAGCCCCAGCGGCTGGATGCGCCGCGCCAGCCCCGCCGCAAAGAGCCGCGCCATGTGATTGGCCAGATACCCGGCCGAATTGTGTTGAAACTGATCCATGCCTGCGACCTACCTCTTGCATAGCGTGCTATGCAACATTATTTACATAGCACGCTATTTAATTGGAGACCCCGCCATGAAACTCAAACTGCACGCGCTGAGTGGCGGCATCGCCCTGTTCACCATCGCGTGTTTCTGGACCTCGACCGCGCTGGTCGAGCTGTTCGGAACCCATGCCCAGATCGCGCAGGTCAAGACGGCTATCCTTTACGGCATGGCGCTGCTGATCCCGGCCATGGCCACAGCTGGCGCCACCGGCGCGGCCTTGGGCAAGGGCTGGCGCCTGCCCGAGGTTGCCGCCAAATCGCGGCGGATGAAGCTGATCGCCGCCAACGGGTTGCTGATCCTGCTGCCCAGCGCCGTGTTCCTCGCCCTCGGCGCCAATGCCGGTCAGTTCGATACGCTCTTCTATTTCGTGCAGGCGCTGGAACTTCTGGCTGGGGCCACCAACATCACCCTGCTGACGCTGAACCTGCGCGCAGGTCTGGCCTTGCGCCGCCGCCGCGCAGGGTGACTCCGAACAGGGCAAGGCCCTGCCGGGCCCGGCCGATTTTTGGGCGCTTCGCTGAATGTGCTATGGTCGCGGCAGGAGGACCAATCGCATGCTGCAATTCGACGAAGACACCGCCCGCGTTCTGGAGGATGCCTATCAGGGCGCCGATATCACCCGCCGCCGCTGCGCCAGTTTTGACGCTCTGGCAGCATCGCCAGGAGATCGATTGCTGGACCTGGGATGCGGCAACGGACTCTTGACACTAGACCTGTCTCGCGCCGTGGGCGACACCGGCCATGTGCTGGGCCTCGATCCCAGCGCCGACATGCTCGACCTCGCGCGCGCCCGCTGCGCGGATCGCGGCAATGTCGCCTTCCTGAAGGGCAACGCCGAGGCCCTCCCTTGCGATGAAAACAGCCTCGACGGAGCGGTCTCGCTACAGGTGTTCGAATACTTCCACGACATGCGCCCACCGCTGGCCGAGCTCTTTCGCGCCCTGAAGCCCGGTGGCCGGCTGGTGATCGGCGACATGCACTTCGATACGCTCACCTGGCACAGCGACCAGCCCGAGCGCATGGCCGAGATGTGCCGCATCTGGGACCGCCACCTCGCTTGCCGCGATGTTCCGGCACGCCTTCCGGCGCTGCTGGCCGAGGTCGGGTTTCGCGCAGTCAGCATGACGCCGCTTGCCTTTTGCGACACGCAGCTGCGCCCCGATGGGCTGGCCGCAATGATGATCCGCCTGATGACCGCCTATGCCATCCAGACAGACGCAATGCCCGAACCCGAGGCACAGGCCTGGGCACAGGAGCAGCAGGAGCTGGCGCGCGCGGGGCGGTTCTTCTTTTCCCTGAACCATTTCGTCTGTCAGGCACAGAAACCGTGACTCGCGGCAAGCTTACGCGTTTCCGATGGGAAACGTCGCAATCGGCGAATGCAGAATCGCCCGTGCATCTTATATCGAAGGCATGACCGCGCCCTATCGCCTGCATTACGCCCCCGACAACGCCTCGCTGGTGATCCGGCTGGCGCTGGAGGATATGGGTCTGCCCTATGAAACCGTGCTGGTGGACCGCACCACCCGGGCGCAGGACAGCGCTGCCTATCGCGCGCTCAACCCCGCCGGGCTGATCCCGGTGCTGGAAACCCCGCAGGGTCCGATCTTTGAAACCGCCGCCATTCTCTTGTGGCTTGCCGATACACATGGCCGCCTGGCCCCACCCCCCGCCGATCCGGCGCGCGGCGCCTTGCTGAAATGGCTTTTCTTCGCGTCGAACACGCTGCATGCGGATATGCGCATGTTGTTCTATCCCGACAAATACATCGCAGAGGCGCAGGCCGAGACCCTGCGCGCGGGCCTGCGCCCGCGCCTGCGCACCCATCTGGCCCTGCTCGATGCGGTGGCGGCCGAGGCGCCGGACTGGCTATCGCCAGAGGCGCCCTCCGTGCTGAGCTGGTATCTGGCCTGCCTGATGCGCTGGCTGGCGCTCTATCCCCAGGACAGCGACCGCAGCTGGTTCGCCGCCGCCGACACGCCCCATCTGCACCGCATCCTCGCAGCGCTGGAAACCCGCCCCGCCACCCGTGCCGCCCAAGTGGCCGAGGGGCTGGGCGACACCCCGTTCACCGCCCCCCATCACGCAAACCCGCCAGAAGGTTCGGCTACCTGATATGTTCCTCTCCGTCTTCGACATGTTCAAAGTGGGCATCGGCCCGTCCTCGTCGCACACAATGGGGCCGATGGTGGCCGCCGCGCGCTTCCTCGACATGATGCGCGCCTCACCCTTCGAGTTTCATGGGGTCAAGGGCTCGCTGCATGGCTCGCTGGCCTTTACCGGCGTGGGTCACGCCACCGACCGCGCCACCATCCTGGGCCTCGCGGGCTTTGTCCCCGACAGCTATGACAACGACAAGGCAGAGGAAGCGCTGGCTGCGATCCACGCCACCCATACGGTGACGCCCGAGGGGCTGCCGAAGCTGGTCTTCGACCCCAAGCGCGACCTTGTCTTCGACTATGACCACACCCTTCCGGGCCACGCCAACGGCATGATCCTGATGGCCACCGACGCACAGGGCGACGTGATCCTGCGGCAGGTGTTCTATTCCGTCGGCGGCGGCTTTGTCCTGACCGAAGAGGAACTGGCCCAGGGCAAGGACAGCAATGACGGCCCGCCTGTCCCCTACCCGTTCAAATCCGCCGCCGAGATGCTGGAGATGGCCGCCGCCTCGGGCAAATCCATCGCCCAGATGAAACGCGCCAACGAGATCGCGCGCGGCTGCGAGGTCTCCTTTGCCCGCGGCACCGCGCGGCTTTGGGAAGTGATGAACAACTGTATCGAGCGCGGGCTGGCGACCGACGGCATCCTGCCCGGCGGCCTCAACGTGCGCCGTCGCGCCAAGGGGATCCATGACGCGCTGGTGGCCGAACGCGGCATGAACCTGAACGCGCCGCACACGATCAACGACTGGATGAGCGTCTATGCCATGGCGGTGAACGAGGAAAACGCCGCCGGCGGACAGGTGGTGACCGCCCCCACCAACGGCGCGGCGGGCACCCTGCCCGCGGTGCTGCGCTATTATCTCGACCACGTGCCGGGCGCGGCGCCCAGCCATGTCGAGGATTTCCTGCTGACCGCCGCCGCCATCGGCGGGCTGGTCAAGTACAACGCCTCTATCTCGGGCGCCGAAGCGGGGTGTCAAGCCGAGGTCGGCAGCGCCGCCGCCATGGCGGCGGCAGGCCTTTGCGCGGTGATGGGTGGCACGCCCGAACAGGTGGAAAACGCGGCTGAGATTGCGCTGGAACATCACCTCGGCATGACCTGCGACCCGGTCAAGGGGCTGGTCCAGGTGCCCTGTATCGAACGCAACGGTTTGGCCGCGATCAAGGCGGTCTCGGCAGCCTCGTTGGCCTTGCGCGGCGACGGCAAGCATTTCGTGCCGCTCGATGCGGTGATCGAGACGATGCGCCAGACCGGCGCCGACATGCACGAGAAATACAAGGAAACCTCGCTGGGCGGGCTCGCAGTCAACGTGCCGAACTGCTGAGGCGGGCGCCATTTTCTGACACAGAAAATGGCTCAGAAAATCCGCGATTTTCTGGGCCGGAATTTTTGCAAAATTCCGGTCGGTTTCGTGGCGTGCCGCTTGTATCGCCCCCACCGGGAAACTAGCGTGGCGCAATGACCGCCGACCGCCCCCTTCTCGGCATCTTCCTGATGCTCGGTTTCTGTGTGCTCGCCCCGATGGGCGACGCGCTGGCCAAACTTCTGGGCGGCACCATGCCCACCATGCAGCTCTTGCTGGTGCGCTTTGCCATTCAGGCCGTGATCCTGATCCCCCTGGTCCAGGCCACCGGACGCCCCTGGCAATTGCGCGGGCGGCTCTTGCGCCTGACCGCCCTGCGCACCGCGCTGCATATCACCGGCATCTGGGCGATGTTCACCGCCTTGCGCTATCTGCCGCTGGCCGATGCTATCGCCATCGCCTTTGTCATGCCCTTCATCATGCTGCTGCTGGGCAAATACGTTCTGGGAGAAGAGGTTGGCCACCGCCGCCTTGGCGCCTGTATCGTGGGCTTTGTCGGCACGCTTCTGGTGATCCAGCCCAGCTTTGCCGAGGTCGGCCTGCCCGCCCTTCTGCCGCTTGTGGTGGCTGTAGTCTTTGCCCTCTTCATGCTGGTCACAAGGCAACTGGCCAAGGATACCGACCCGATCGCGCTTCAGGCAGTGTCCGGAGTCATGGCCAGCGTAGCCCTCGCGCCGGTGCTGATGGTCGGACATGTCACCGGGGTCGAGGCGCTGACATTCGTCGCCCCTTCCGGCACAACACTCTGGCTGCTTCTGGCCATCGGCGTGCTGGGCACTGCGGCGCATCTGTTGATGACCTGGTCGCTGCGCTATGCGCCCTCGGCGACACTGGCGCCGATGCAGTATCTGGAAATCCCGGTCGCCACCGCCATCGGTTGGCTGATCTTCCACGACCTGCCCAACGGGCTGGCGGCATTGGGCATCCTGATCACCATGGCCGCGGGCCTCTACGTCATCCTGCGCGAGCAGGCCAGCGCCCGCAGTTCGGCGAAAGGAACCAGCGGATAATCCCGTCCAGTGCCCCACGCGGCACCATCGCCAGCAACCCCGGCCCGTCTGCCTCGATCACCACCGGCCCCGTCGCCCGGTTCGAGGTGCCGATCTGCCCGTCGGGCGCCATCCCGAGGCCGTCGAGCGGCCAGAACAGCCCCTCGGACCGCGCCGTCACCGGCGCCAGCGGAAACAGTGACACGACATCGCCCGGCACCAGATCCAGCTCCAGCCGGGGCGGCAGGTGAAAGATCACCTCGACCGCGCCGATGAGCAGGCAGGGACGATCCACCTGCCGCACCAGCGTATTGAACGTGGCCAGCTGGTGATCGACACGCGCGCCCAGAAAGCCCACCCCCAACACCAGAGGCGCCGAGATATGGCGCAGTGCCTTGTCGAAATCGGTGCTGTCCTGCTCGGAAATCGAATGAAGCCGTTCGTCAGGGATGCGGACGCGTTGCAATGCCGGCAGACTGTCCATATCCCCGATGACGGCATCGGGCATCCGCCCTTGCGCCAGCGCCACCAGCGCGCCACTATCGGCGGCGACCAGCACTCTGGCGCGCTCCAGCGCCAGATCCAGGTCTCCTGAACCGACCTCACCGCCGCCAATCAGGGTTACTGGTTCCGGCGCCTCAACAATCGCGGTTTTCATGGCGGGATTGTCGCCCTTTCTGGAAACAGGACATATTGTAGTCACAAAATGATACGCTCATTTGCACAGAATCGGGCCGAAATTGACGCCCAAGGGATGGTAAACGCTTAGGCACATCTATGTAGAGGACGAGCATCCCATGGTACAGAACAACAAGGTCTTGACCGTCTCCTATGGGACGTTTTCCTGCACCCTTGAGGGGTTCGAGGATTCCTTTGACACGATGAAGGCCATTGCCGAGTACTTTCGGGACCTTGCCGCCGATGACCGGTATTTCGGGGCCGAACCGCCACAGCCGGATGCCGACATGCTGGCCCGGATCGCCGAGCGCGAGATCGCCCGCCAGGTCGAGGCCCGGCGTGACGACAAGGGCATCGTGCTGCGCGCAGCCGCGCCCGCCGCGCTGGCAGCAGAGCCCGCGATTGCGGAAGCGGTGAGCGACGCCCAAACCGCAGGACCGGTCGCCAAAGCACCTGTTTCCGACATCCCCGCCGCCGATGCGGCGCCAGCGACCGCCGGACCGGTCGCCGAGGCTCCGGTTGAAGTAGAGGAGCCCCCCGCGCAGGCCCCGGAGGATTCGCCGGAAGTCGCCGAGGAACAGCCCGCACCCGCTGATGACGCGCCGATTATCGAGGCATCAGACGACGAGGCACCCGAGTTGCCGGTGACCGAGGCGCCCGAAATCGCCGAAGCGCCGACGGAAGCCGAAGTGGCAGCCGCGGCGGTCGAGGACGATGCCGACAGCGAGACCCTGCTCGCCAGCATCGCCGCGCAATTCGACGACCTGCCCGAGGACGCGGTTGAAGCGCAGATCGAGGATGAGGACGAACTCGACATCCTGCCCATGGCCGAAGCGGTCGAGGACGCCCCCGAAGCGCCTGCCGCACCCGATTCCATCGCGGCCAAGCTGCAACGCATCCGCGCCGTGGTGTCGCGTAACGAACAGGCCAGCCAAGCTGACGCGCGCTATACCGAAGACGAACATGCAGAAAACGTCGCCGAACTCGACACGATCGAAGAGGACGCCAATCCGATCGACCAGATCGACAGCGGGCTCGCGGCGCGTTTCGTTACGGAAACCGTAGACGCCGAGGAAGAACGCGAAGAGGCGATTGCCGACGCCACTGCCGAAGAGGCAGCACAGCCCGAAGCCGTAAGCCCCCCGCGTGTGGCCGTCCGTGTCAGCAAGATCAAGCGCACCGAGTTCGAGGTCGAAACGGAAGAGGTCGATGCCAGCGCAACCGGCTCGCTCTCGCCCGAGGACGAAGATGATCTGCTGCGCGAACTCGCCGCTGTAGAGGCGGAATACCTGGCCGAACGTGGCGGCGACACCGCCCGCACGGATGTGGATGTGGAGGACGACGACGACGACATCGACCTGCTCAGCCTTGACGACGATGACGAAGATACCCCGGATGTGGATGGATCGCTTTTTGCCGAGGCCGACGCCACCAGCGATGACGATGACGTCGATACGTTCGAGGGTGGCCCTGAAACGGCCGGGACCGCTCCAGCCGGGGGCGACGACGACATTTCGCGCCTGCTTGCCGCCGCCGACGAGAAACTCGAAGACCCGGATCTGTCCACCACCCGCGAGACCTATTCGCAGATGCGAGCGGCAGTTGCCGCGACCCGCGCCGAGCGGTCGGCTGGCGGCACTTTGGGCACCCATTCCAGCGAGGACGAATACCGCACCGACCTGTCAGAGGTTGTGCGCCCGCGCCGCCCCGTCGCCAGCAGCAGCACACCGCGCGCCCGGACCGAGGAGCGTCCGGCGCCGCTGAAACTGGTGGCTGAACAACGCATCGATACCAAGCGCGCCATGGGCAGCGGCCCGGTCCGCCCCCGGCGCGTGGCCAGCCTGGTCGCCGAAGAGGCCACGGCCAAGGCCGCCGAAGGCAGCTTTGCCGATTTTGTCGCCGAGACCGGTGCCAGCGGCCTGCACGAATTGCTGGAAGCCGCGGCCTCGTACCTGTCCTTTGTCGAGGGTCGCGACCAGTTCTCGCGCCCGCAGCTGATGAACAAGGTGCGCCAGCTCGACGATCAGGAATTCAACCGAGAGGACGGGCTGCGCTCGTTCGGGCAGCTTCTGCGCGAGGGAAAGCTGAAGAAAACCGCCAGCGGTCAGTTCACCGCCTCGGGTCAGATCGGGTTCCGACCGGACAAACGCGCCGCTGGCTGACCCATACAAGACCCATGAATGCAAAACGGCGCCCGGTCATCGCGGTGCCGTTTTGCATTTTCAAGGATGCGGATCACTCGTCGACATCATCGACATCGGATTGACCGGCCAAGTGCCGCCGGACGTGACTCCAGCTCAGCCCGACGCCCAGCACCACCGACAGGGCAAAGATGCCCAGCCAGACATTCACCGTGGTATTATCCAGATGCAGCAGACCGAAATCAAACAGAACCCAGAGCAGCGAGGCGATCACCGATAGCACCAATGCCATCCCGAACGGCCCGATCGAACGCAGGGTGGCCCGCAGATAGATGATATAACCGATCGTCAGCAACAGCCCCATGAACACGGCGACCGACAGATGGGTTTGGTAGTTCCAGTATGCCCATCGGACAAAATTTATCTCCGTCGGATTGTAGGTCAATGCCAACAAACCGAAGGCAAACATCCATCGCAGGAAAATGCCCATGTCCCGAACCGCCTGTTCTTTTTTGCGCACGAGAATCACCCAAATAGGTGAATCTGTCCAGTGATTCAGATCACATGCGTCGAAATTGCGGTTTCCCTGCCGCGCGCGCACCGATATATGGGCGCGGGTTTGTAACACCAGCAAAGGACCTATCATGGCCAATGTCGTCGTTGTCGGCGCCCAATGGGGCGACGAGGGTAAGGGCAAGATCGTGGATTGGCTCAGCGAGCGCGCCGATGTGATCGCGCGCTTTCAGGGTGGCCATAACGCCGGTCATACGCTGGTGATCGACGGCAAGGTCTACAAGCTGCACGCGCTGCCCTCGGGCGTGGTGCGCGGCGGCAAGCTGAGCGTGATCGGCAATGGCGTGGTGCTGGACCCCTGGCATCTGCTGGGCGAGATCGAGACGGTACAGGCGCAGGGTGTCGAGATCAGCCCCGAAACGCTGATGATCGCCGAGAACACGCCGCTGATCCTGCCGCTGCATGGCGAGTTGGACCGCGCGCGCGAGGATGCTGCCAGCAAGGGCACCAAGATCGGCACCACCGGCCGCGGCATCGGCCCGGCTTATGAGGACAAGGTAGGCCGCCGTGCAATCCGCGTTGCCGATCTGGCAGACGAGGCCACGCTGGTTGCCCGTGTCGACCGCGCATTGCAGCACCACAACCCCCTGCGCAAGGGGCTGGGTGTCGAACCGGTGGATCGTGACGCGCTGATCGCGCAGCTGAAAGAGATCGCGCCGCGCATCCTGCCCTTTGCCGCACCGGTCTGGAAGGTGCTCAACGAGAAACGCAAGGCGGGCAAGCGCATCCTCTTCGAGGGGGCTCAGGGCGCGCTTCTGGATATCGACTTTGGCACCTATCCGTTTGTCACCTCGTCTAACGTGATCGCGGGTCAATCGGCCACCGGGGTGGGCATCGGCCCGAACTCGATCGACTTCGTTCTGGGCATCGTCAAGGCCTATACCACCCGTGTCGGCGAAGGCCCCTTCCCGACCGAACTGCACGACGCCGATGGCGAGCGTCTTGGCACGCGCGGCCATGAATTCGGCACCACCACCGGGCGCAAACGGCGCTGCGGCTGGTTCGACGCGGCGCTCTTGCGCCAGACCTGCGCCACCAGCGGCATCAACGGCATCGCTCTGACCAAGCTCGACGTGCTGGACGGGTTCGAGACGCTGAAAATCTGCGTCGGCTACGACCTCGACGGCAACCGGCTTGATTACCTGCCCACCGCCGCCGATCAGCAGGCGCGCTGCACACCCATTTACGAGGAAATGCCCGGCTGGTCGGAATCGACCGAGGGTGCGCGCAGCTGGGCCGACCTGCCTGCCAATGCGATCAAATACGTGCGTCGCGTCGAGGAACTGATCGACTGTCCGGTCGCCATGCTCTCGACCAGCCCGGAGCGGGAGGACACCATCCTGGTGACCGACCCGTTCGCCGACTGATGGCGCTGTCGCACAAGGCCCGCCGCCGCTGGTCGCTCGTCGTCCTGCTGGTGGCGCTACCGCTCTATATCGTGATGGCGGTCACCCTGACGGATTGGCTGCGTGCCCGGTTTGACGGCTTGCCTGTGCTGGTCGAACTGGTGATTTTCGTCGGTCTCGGGATCCTCTGGATCCTGCCGTTCAAGGCCGTGTTTCGCGGGGTCGGTCAGGCCGACCCCGACGACAAGGGCTGATCACTCGGCCAGCCGCACCGGCTGGCCATGCGGCGTTGTCAGATAGGCGTGTTCCCAGGCCGCGCGCATGCGCGCGCGCTCCTCGGGCGCGGCCTCGCCCGCCTCGCTCAAGAGCGTCTCCAGCGTCTCCAGCCAGGCGTTGAAGTAATCCTCGCCGCCGTCCAGATCACGAGACAGGCCGTGCCGTTTCAGCGTGACCGAGAACCGGTCGACCCACTCGGCCCAGGTGAACCGCCCCGCCTCGTTCAGATGCACCGTCAGGGCAAAGACCTGCGCATGCCAGGGCTCGGCAAAGACCGGCTCGGGCGCGGCGATATCGGGGCACTCGCTCATGCCGGCTCCAGGTAACTTTGCCAGAGATCCAGCACCACCTCGTCCCCCGGCGCCTCGGGGTCGGCCCACAGCTCGGAGGCCGGAAAGGCCACCGCATAAAGCGGCTCGGGCGCCTCGCCCAGCCGGTGCGCATTGCTGTCCGGCAGCACATGGCTGCCGTGTTTCAACACGATCCGCCCGCGTGCGCCCGCCGCATAGGCGGGCAGCCGGGTATGGCCGCCATCCACCAGCCGGTTCGCCGCCGGGCGCAGGGTGCGCACCATCTGCCCCACCTCGAACCGCGCCGCCACGTTCGACGGGCGGTCCGCCGGACCGCCGCGCGCCAGCACAGCCGCCACCGCCTCGGCCTTCATCGCGCGTTCGGCCAGCGGGTGGGGCACGTCGCGCCCCTGCCCGCGCAGGTCATCCTCGGTCAGCACCCCGGTCTCGACCAGCAGATCGGCCAGCGCCGCGATCCACTTCTCGAAATAGCTGAAGCGGCCATAATCCGCCGGTGACAGCCGCTCGCGCGCATGGCGCGAGATGTCTATGTTCCACTGTCCCAGCGCCCCCGCCGCCAAGGTCAGCGCCAAGGCCCGCGCCTGCCAGTCGCCCAGCTGCGGGATGCCGTCGACCTCGGGCGTGATAGCCCCATCGCCGAACCGCCCGCCCATGTCATGCACCCGTGTCATGCAGGCACCCGCGCCAGCCCGGTGCCGATCATGCTGTCGCGCGTGACCAGTTCGGCCAGCGCCGCCCCGTCCAGACCCTCGCTGCCCTCGGGCCGCATCGGCAGCACCAGATAGCGGATCTCGGCCGTCGAATCCCACACCCGTACCGAGGTCCCCTCGGGCAGGATCACCCCGAACTCGGCCAGCACCTTGCGCGGCTCGCGCACCGCGCGCGCGCGATAGGCGTCCGATTTGTACCAGCCCGGCGGAATGCCCAGCAACGGCCAAGGATAGCAACTGCACAGGGTGCAGACGACCATGTTATGAGTCTCGGGCGTGTTCTCGACCACGACCACGTGTTCTCCCTGCCGCCCGTAATACCCCAGCTCGGTCAACAGCGGCATGGCATCGGCCAACAGCGCCGCCTTGAACGCCGGATCGGCCCAGGCCCGCGCCACCACACGCGCCCCGTTCTGCGGGCCGATGCGATTCTGATAGGTGTCGATGATCTCGTCCAGCGCGGCCGGATCGATCAGCCCCTTGCGGGTCAGGATCGTCTCGAGCGCCTTGACGCGCAGCGTCGGGTCCGAGGGAAGAAGGGAATGCGGGTGGTCGTGATGGTCATGTGGCATGGCACAAAGACTGCCGCGCGACCCCACCCCTGTCCAGCCTCTTTGATGTGATCGGCCGCTTAACCGCAGGTGATCCAAACTCGCGACTTGCCCCTGCGGGCAAACTTGCATAGATACCACGCGGTACACGCCACCGGCCGCAGGAATACCATGGAAAACGTCGTCCTCATCATTCACCTTCTCCTGGCTCTGGGCCTGATCGCCGTCGTCCTGATGCAGCGGTCCGAAGGTGGCGGCCTGGGCATGGGTGGCGGCGGCGGCGGTGTGATGACCGGCCGGGCGGCGGCAACCGCTCTCAGCAAGGTGACCTGGGTTCTGGCCATTGCGTTCATCGTGACCTCGATCACCCTGACCGTGATCGCAGCACAAAAGGCATCCGGCACCTCGGTCATCGACCGCCTGGGCGTTCCCGCGCCTGCGGCATCCGAACCGACGACACCCAGCGTTCCGGCAGGCAGTGACCTGTTGCCGCCCAGCGCCGGTGACAATGCACCCCTGGTGCCAAAAGCTGACTGATCCACAACAGTTTGCATTCCCGGTGAGGGCCGCAACAGCATCTTGCGGTTCTCTTGCGCAATTGGCGCGAATCCTTTATACGTGAAGTCCCGTGATGCTGCGGTTTTTTGCGAAACCGCCGGGCAGCTGAATTATGACTTCTCACGGGGGCAGCCGAACACTCATGGCGCGTTTCATCTTCATCACCGGCGGTGTCGTTTCTTCGCTTGGCAAGGGTCTGGCCTCGGCCGCATTGGGCGCGTTGCTGCAAGCGCGCGGCTTCTCGGTCCGCCTGCGCAAGCTTGACCCCTATCTGAACGTCGATCCGGGCACCATGTCACCCTTTGAACATGGCGAGGTCTTCGTCACCGATGACGGCGCAGAGACCGACCTGGACCTTGGCCATTACGAGCGCTTCACCGGGGTGGCGGCGCGCAAGACGGACTCGGTCAGCTCGGGCCGGATCTATTCCAACGTGCTGGAGAAAGAGCGGCGCGGTGATTACCTCGGCAAGACCATCCAGGTGATCCCGCACGTCACCAACGAGATCAAGGATTTCATCTCGATCGGCGAGGACGAGGTCGATTTCATGCTCTGCGAGATCGGCGGCACCGTCGGCGATATCGAGGGCCTGCCCTTCTTCGAGGCGATCCGCCAGTTTTCCCAGGACAAGCCGCGCGGCCAGTGCATCTTCATGCACCTGACGCTGCTGCCCTATATCAAGGCTAGCGGCGAACTCAAGACCAAGCCCACCCAGCACTCGGTCAAGGAGTTGCGCTCCATCGGCATCGCACCCGATATCCTCGTCTGCCGCTCCGAAGGCCCGATCCCGCAGAAGGAACGCGAGAAACTGGCGCTCTTCTGCAACGTCCGCCCCGAAGCGGTGATCGCCGCGCAGGATCTCTCGACCATCTACGACGCGCCGCTGGCCTATCATGCCGAGGGGCTGGATCAGGCGGTGCTGGACGCGTTCCAGATCAGCCCGGCGCCCAAGCCGGACCTGACGAAATGGGAAGACGTCAGCGACCGCATCCACAACCCCGAGGGCGAGGTCAAGGTCGCCATCGTCGGCAAATACACCCAGCTGGAAGACGCCTATAAATCCATCGCCGAGGCGCTGACCCACGGCGGCATGGCCAACCGGGTCAAGGTCAGGATCGAATGGGTCGATGCCGAGATCTTCGACCGCGAGGATCCCGCGCCCTATCTCGAAGGCTTCCATGCCATCCTGGTGCCCGGCGGCTTTGGCGAACGCGGCACCGAGGGCAAGATCAAGGCGGCGCAATACGCCCGCGAACACCAGGTGCCCTATCTGGGCATCTGCCTCGGCATGCAGATGGCGGTGATCGAGGCGGCGCGCAACGTCGCGGGCATGGCCAGCGCCGGATCCGAGGAGTTCGATCACGAGGCGGGCGCCAAACGGTTCGAGCCGGTAGTCTACCACCTCAAGGAATGGGTGCAGGGCAACTACAAGGTCAGCCGCAAGGTCGACGACGACAAGGGCGGCACTATGCGCCTCGGCGCCTATGACGCGGTACTGGCCGAAGGTTCGAAAGTGGCCGAGGTCTATGGTACCTGCAACATCGAGGAACGCCATCGCCACCGCTACGAGGTGGATATCAAGTACCGCGACAAGCTGGAAAAGGCGGGGCTGCGGTTCTCCGGCATGTCGCCTGATGGCCGCCTGCCCGAGATCGTGGAGTGGGCGGACCATCCGTGGTTCATCGGGGTTCAATATCACCCCGAGCTGAAATCGAAACCCTTCGCGCCGCATCCCTTGTTCGCCGATTTCGTGCGCGCGGCCAAGGAAAGCTCGCGTCTGGTCTAAGCAAAAGAAGGGGGCTCTGCCCCCGTCACCTGCGGTGCCTCCCCCGGGATATTTTCGGCAAGAGGAAAGACGCAGGCCCGCCTCTTCATTTCGCCAGAAATACTCCGGAGCGCGAGGCAGCGCCTCGCCCCCAGCGCCAGAGGCGCGACACAAGGCGGGTGCGCCGCAGGCGCTCAATTTATGAACAGTCAGGCGGCCTCGCCCCAGGTATCGGCCAGTACCCGCATCCAGTTCCCCCAGCAAATGCGCTCGATCCGGGCCGAAGGGTAGCCGTGCCGCTCCATCGCTTCGACCAACGTCGGCAACTTGTCGACCGAATTGAGCCAGCCAGGCGGCGTGCAGCCATCGTAATCCGAGCCGATTGCCACGCCCTCCTCGCCCAGCCTGTCCAGCAAGTGGTCGAATTGCGCCATCAGCCACGCTGCGGGTATGTCATCGTCTGGGCGCCCATCAGGGCGCAGGAAGGTGGATTCGAAATTCACCCCCGCCAAGCCTCCGCTCTCGGCCATGATCCGCAACTGTTCATCGGTCAGGTTGCGCGCATGCGGCACCAGTGCATGCGCGTTGGAATGGGTCGCCACCAGCGGGCGCGTCGATATCGCCGCCACGTCACGGAATCCGGCCAGGTTCAGGTGGCTGAGATCGACCAGGATCCGCATCTCCTCGCAGCGCGCAATCAGGGCGCGGCCGCGCTCGGTCAGGCCCGGCCCGATATCGGGGCCGGAAGGATAGCGGAATGGTACACCGTGACCAAAGGCGTTCGGCCGGCTCCAGACCGGACCCAGCGAGCGCAGGCCCAGCGCATAAAGCTCTTCCAGCTCATAGAAATCGGGGCCGATTCCCTCGGCCCCTTCCAGATGCAAGATCGCCGCCAGCAGCCCCTCGTCCCGTGCCCGCGCGATCTGGCCAGCGCTTGTACAGATCCGCAGCGCGCCTGCCTCTTCCAGTGCCACCAGCGTATCGGCCTGGGCCCGGATCATCTCCCAGGCCTGCGGTTCGGGTACTGGCTCGGGCAGAGGTAGATCATATTCCGCGCCCAGCGCGCTGAAATCCGTGGCGCCGTCAGAGCGCGCCCAAAGGGCGAAGAAACCGCCACCAAACCCGCCAGCCCGCGCGCGCGGAAGGTCGAGTTGCCCCGGCAACCCGGTCAGGAACCCACCTGCGGCAGCCCGGCCACCGGCGCGAGCCAGCTCGGTCAAGACATCGTTATGGCCATCGAAGACAATCATGCCAGCAAGTTTGCCCGAATTCCGCGCCTGCACAAGCGGGATTGCATCGCCGCGCATTGCGGGCCACCCTGCGGCCTGAACGACGAGGAGACAATCATGCCCAAAGGATACTGGGTCGCCCATGTGGATGTGGACGACATGGAGATCTACAAGAGTTATATCGCGGCCAACGCAGAGCCTTTTGCCGAATATGGCGCCCGGTTCCTGGTCCGTGGTGGCGGGCGCGAGACGCGTGAGGGCCAGGCCCGCGCGCGCACCGTGGTGATCGAGTTTCCCAGTTACGAGGCGGCTCTGGCCTGCTATGACAGTCCCGGTTATCAGGCGGCCAAGGCCCTGCGCGAGCCGGTCTCGACCGGCGATCTGGTTATCATCGAAGGCTATGACGGGTAGAACACGCTTGGCCAGACGCAACATATGGGATAGATTGCGCCCATGCTGAAAAAGTTCCTTCAGGCCTTTCGCCCGCCTTCTCCATCGCCCCTGCCCGACCCCGATGCCGAGCTTGCGCTGGGTGCGCTTCTGGTGCGCGTGGCCAAGGCGGACCGCGAATACCAGGTCGAGGAGATCAGCCTGATCGACCGGATCCTGGCCCGGCTCTATGGTCACAACGCCATAGAGGCGGCCAAGGTGCGCGCAACCTGCGAAAAGCTGCACGCCGCCGCGCCCGACACCGATACCTTTGGCAAGCTGATCCGCGAGACCACCGGCCTCGAAGAGCGGCTTGCCGCGCTGGATGCGCTTTGGGAAGTGGTGCTGGCCGATGGTCTGCAACGCGAGGGAGAGCTGAAGATCGTCGAAGAGGCGCGGATTGCCATGGGTCTCAGCCGCAAGGACAGCGACGGCGCCCGCGACCGCATACTGGCGCGCGCGGGCTAGGTCCGTCGCCACCAACGACCAGACCCGGATGGAGTCGCCATGTTCCGAGAGTTTCTGACCCGGCTGACACAGCCGCAGCCCACGCCGCTTGACGATGGCGATGCGCGTCTGGCGCTGACCGCGCTCTTGGTGCGGATCGCCCGCGCGGACAATGACTATGCCCAGGCCGAGCGCGACCGGATCGACCGGATCGCAGCCGCCCGCTACGGGCTGAGCCCGTTCGAGGCGGCGCAGCTGCGCGCCCGCGCCGAAGAGCTGGAGGCCGAGGCACCCGACACCGTCCGCTTTACCCGCGCGATCAAGGAGGCCGTCGCCTATGAGGAGCGCCGCGCCGTGGTCGAAGCGTTGTGGTCGGTGGTACTAGCCGATGGAGAACGCGCCCAGGAAGAGGACGCGCTGTTGCGGCTGGTGGCGAACCTGCTGGGCGTCAACGACCGTGACTCGGCCCTGGCACGGCAAAAAGCGGCAAGCCGATGACCGCCATGCTGGGCATGTATGACCTGCCGCCCCTGCGCGCCGCCAATGACCGGTTCTGGGCGCTGATCGGTGCGGAACTGGGATATGGCCCCGAAACGCTCGACCGGACGCGCGATGTCTGGGCGATCTGGCGCGATCCCGAACTGGTGCTGGCACAGACCTGCGGCATGCCCTATCGCACCCGGTTGCATGGCCATGTGCAACTGGTGGGCACGCCCGATTACGGGCTGTCGGGCTGCCCGCCGGGGCATTACCGCTCGGTCTTTGTGGCACGGGTCGACGATACGCGCGACCTGCCCGCGCTGGCAGGTGGCACCTTTGCCTATAACGAGGCGCTGTCGCAGTCGGGCTGGGCGGCGCCGATGACCCATCTGCAAGGGGCCGGGCTGGTCCCTGCCGCGCTGCTGGAAAGCGGCGCGCATGCGGCCTCGGCCGCGGCCGTGGCCGAGGGGCGGGCCGATCTGGCGGCGCTGGATGCGCTGACCTGGACCCTGCTGTGCGAACACACCGATCTGGGTAGGCGGCTGCGCGAGGTGGCCCATACCACGCCCACCCCGGTGCTGCCCTATATCACTGCGCCGGGACGGGATGCCGCCGCTATTGCCGCCGCCGTCCGGACGGCGATTGCGAATCTGGACCCGGCCGATCGTGCGGCACTGCATCTCAAGGGGCTGGTCGACATTCCTGCCTCGGCTTATCTGAGCATCCCCAATCCGCCGGCACCGTCTGCTATTTGTTCCGCAGACTGATCATTTCGTCGGGTTAACCGGTACAAACCGTCGATTTGAACATTGCAATGTGTCGGATTTTCCGACCTAGTACCGCCCTAACACGCAAAACAAGACATCGGGACACCACGTGACAGAGACTGCCCCCGTCATCCAGATCAAGAACCTGCACAAGAGCTTTGGCCAGCTCGAAGTCCTCAAAGGTGTCGATATCACCGCCCATCGCGGCGACGTGGTGTCGTTGATCGGCTCATCGGGATCAGGCAAATCCACGCTGCTCCGTTGCTGCAACCTGCTGGAAGACAGTCAGCAGGGCGAGATCCTGTTCAACGGCGAGCCGGTCCGCTGGACCGGCAGCGGCAGCCACCGCCGCCCCGCCGACGCCAAACAGGTTCTGCGCATCCGCACCAACCTGAGCATGGTGTTCCAGCAGTTCAACCTGTGGGCCCATATGACCATCCTGCAAAACGTGATGGAGGCCCCGATCCACGTGCTGGGCCGCGACCGGGCCGAGGTCGAGGAGAGCGCGCGGCGCTATCTCGACAAGGTGGGGATCGGTGACAAATGCGACAACTATCCGGCCCAGCTGTCGGGCGGCCAGCAGCAGCGCGCCGCCATCGCGCGCGGGCTGTGCATGGAGCCGCAGGCGCTGTTGTTCGACGAGCCGACCTCGGCGCTTGACCCCGAGCTGGAGCAGGAAGTGATCAAGGTGATCCGGGACCTGGCCGCCGAGGGCCGCACCATGATCCTGGTCACCCATGACATGAAGATGGCCGCCGATATCTCGTCCCATGTCATCTTCCTCCACCAGGGGCTGGTCGAGGAAGAGGGGACCGCCGAAGATATCTTTGCAGCGCCGAAATCCGAGCGTTTGCAGGGCTTTCTTTCCGTCACCAAGGCCGCATAATCAAAATACCAACGACAATGGGAGTCTCTCAATGAAGAAACTGATTCTGACCACCGCCGCGCTGGCGCTGACCGCCGGCATGGCCATGGCCGACACCGTGCGCATGGGCACCGAGGGCGCGTATCCTCCGTACAACTTCATCAACGACGCGGGCGAGGTCGACGGGTTCGAGCGTGAACTGGGCGACGAGCTGTGCAAGCGCGCCGGCCTGACCTGCGAGTGGGTCAAGAACGACTGGGATTCGATCATCCCGAACCTGGTGTCGGGCAACTACGACACCATCATCGCCGGCATGTCGATCACCGACGAGCGTGACGAGGTGATCGATTTCACCCAGAACTACATCCCGCCGACCGCCTCGTCCTATGTCGCCGCCGCCGAAGGCGCAGACCTGTCGGGCATCGTCGCGGCCCAGACCGCCACCATCCAGGCCGGATACATCGCCGAAAGCGGTGCGACACTGGTGGAATTCGCCACGCCTGAGGAAACCATCGCCGCCGTCCGCAACGGCGAGGCCGATGCAGTGTTTGCCGACCGGGACTATCTGGTTCCGATCGTCGCGGAATCAGGTGGCGAGCTGATGTTCGTGGGCGATGACGTGCCGCTGGGCGGTGGCGTCGGTATGGGTCTGCGCGAAAGCGACGGCGAGCTGCGCGGCAAGTTCGACGCTGCCATCACCTCGATGAAAGAGGACGGCACGCTGAACACGATGATCAAGAAATGGTTCGGCGAAGACGCCGCCGTTTACGAATAAACCCTGCGGGCGGGCCTGCCGAGCGCGGCAGGCCCGATCCCACGCGGCCACCATTGCCGCGCCCTGCCCCGCAAAGGCCCGCCGATGTTCTCCTACTGCACCGATCCCGATACGCTGGACACGGTCCGCTGGTTCTCCTGCTTTCTGACCAACGGCGTGCACCTGTCCTTCTACATGTCCTTCATCAAGGTTCTGGTCCTTCTGCTGGTCACCGCCCCGGTGGCGCTGGCGGTGGGCTTTGCCGGGGCCATGGCCACGCGCGCCACGCTGCCGCCGCTGCGCTGGCTGGGCGAGGGCTATATCGCGATCATGCGCGGCGTGCCCGACATTGCCTTCTTCCTGTTCTTCGTGATCGCGCTGGATCAGGCCTTCGAATGGACCCGGCACCAGATCCTGTGCCCCGACTGGACCGATCCGATCCGGCAGGGCAACGATTTTCTGGTCTGCCCCGATGCCAAGCTGCCGCTGGGCCGGGCCGCTGAATGGGTGCATCAGACCTATTCCTTCTTCCTGGCCGTGGTGACCTTTGCCATCGTTTTCGGCGCATTTGCGGCCAATGTGTTGCGCGGCGGCATGCGCGCCGTGCCCCATGCCCAGTTGGAAACCGCCGCCGCCTATGGCATGTCCCGGCGCCAGACCTTCTGGCGCATCCTGGTGCCGCAGATGTGGATCTATGCGCTGCCCGGCCTGTCGAACCTGTGGCTGATTCTGATCAAGGCAACGCCGCTGCTGTTCCTGCTGGGGATCGAGGATATCGTCTATTGGGCACGCGAGATCGGCGGTACCAAGACCTCGCAATTCACCGATTACCCGCATGGCGACTGGCGCATGTGGTATTTCCTGTTCCTGCTGGTCTTCTATCTCAGCTTCACCCGTATCTCGGAGATTATGCTTGAGAGGCTGACCGTGCGACTGAGCCACGGCCAGGCCACCACCGGCGGCGAGGCCCTGCGCAAGGAGGCCGCGGCATGAAATCCTGCATCGACACTATCCAGGACTACGGCCTGCGCTCGATCGGTATCGGAGAGCGGCTGTTGCCAAGGTCCGATTTCACGCTTTGCGAACAGTTCACACTGATCGGCTCTGGCATGATCTGGAACATCTACTTCGGCCTGATGGCGCTGGTCACCGGCTATTTCCTGGCTGTCACCCTGGCGCTGGGCAAAAGCGCGTCCAACCCCTGGGCGCGGAAACCGGCGGAATGGTTCATCTTCATCTTCCGCGGCTCGCCCCTCTTCATCCAGTTCTTCTTTGCCTATTTCTTCTTCCTGTCGCTGAAGAAGAGCTATCCGATGTTCGACATGCTGACCTCGGCCTGGGCGGGTGCGCTGATCGTGCTGTTCATGAACACCGCCGCCTATTCGGCCGAGATCTTCTATGGCGCGCTGCGCACGATCCCAAAGGGCGATGTCGAGGCCGCTGACGCCTATGGCATGAGCGGCTGGCCCCGCTTCCGCCGCATCGTCTGGCCCACCATGATGCGGCTGGCCTGGCCCGCATACACGAACGAGGCGATCTTTCTGTTTCACGCCACAACGCTGGTGTTTTTCTCGGCCTTCCCGGCCTGGCAACAGCGCGGCGATGCGCTCTATTACGCCAGCTATTTCGCGGACAAGACGTTCAACCCGTTCGTCCCTTACCCGATTCTCGCCTTTTATTTCATCCTGCTGACCCTAGCGGTTGTGGGCGTGTTCGGCGTGATAAACACGCGGCTGAACCGGCACCTGCCCGCCGAACGCCGGCCCAAGATGCGCCTGCGCCCCAACCTGATGCGGTGACCCTTTCCCGTGGGGGTCGCCGGGCGCTGGTCTGGCTGCTATTCCCAACCTGGCGCCCCGGCTGTCTGGACATGGTTTGATCCATGACCGGTTTGCCCTGACGCGCGGTCGGACAAGACCCCGGAAATATCGCTTGCCAGCCCCCCATGGCTAGTAGTAGAAATTTGATCAAATCTAACAGACATCGCGTGAGAAGGGCCCATGCAAGCCAAAAACTGGCTGCGGAAGAACCCGCAGGTAAGAACAATTCGTGTGGCCGCCGCCGACCTGAACGGCCAGCCGCGCGGCAAGCGCGTGCCCGGGCGTTTTGCTGAAAAGGCGATCGAGGGCGGCACCCGCTTTCCGTTGTCGGTGATGAATCTCGACATCTGGGGCGAGGATATCGAGGACAGCCCGCTGGTGCTGGCCTCGGGTGACCGCGATGGCGTTCTGCAACCGACCGAGCGTGGTTTCATGCCGATGCCGTGGCTGGATACGCCCACCGGCCTGTTGCCGATCTGGATGTTCCACGAGGATGGCCGCCCCTATGAAGGCGATCCGCGCCATGCGCTGAACACCGTGGTCAAACGCTACAAGGCGCGCGGTCTGAAACCGGTGGTCGCGGTCGAACTGGAGTTTTTCCTGATCGACGACAGCGGTCGCCATCTTCAGGTGCCGCAATCGCCGAGGTCCGGCAAGCGTCGCAAGGCGGGCGAGATCCTGTCGCTGCGCGCACTGGACCAGTTTGATCATTTCTTCACCGAGCTTTACGACGCTTGCGAGGTGATGGACATCCCCGCAGATACCGCCATCTCCGAGGCGGGTGTTGGCCAGTTCGAGATCAACCTGATGCATCAGGACGACGCCCTGCGCGCCGCCGACGATGCTTGGTTGTTCAAGATGCTGGTCAAGGGGCTAGCGCGCAAGCATGGCTTTGCCGCCAGCTTCATGGCCAAACCTTACGAGGATTATGCCGGATCGGGCATGCATATGCATTTCTCGGTGCTCGATGACGAGGGTAACAACGTCTTTGACGACGGCACCGAGCGCGGCAGTGATACCATGCTGCATGCGGTGCGCGGCTGTCTGGACGCAATGTCCGGCAGCACGCTGATCTTTGCCCCTCATGACAACAGCTATGCCCGGCTGGTGCCCAATGCCCACGCCCCCACCGGGGTCGCCTGGGCCTATGAAAACCGCACCGCCGCCATCCGCATCCCCTCGGGCAGCCCGGTCGCGCGCCGGATCGAACACCGGGTCGCGGGCGGCGACGTCAATCCCTATCTGATGATCGCCGCGGTTCTGGGCGCCGCCATGAACGGGATCGAGGATGGCCAGATGCCGCCGCAACCGATCTCAGGCAATGCCTACAAGGCGAACCTGGCGCAGATCCCCGACCGTTGGGACACGGCGATCGACGCCTTCGAATCCGACCCAGCCGTCGCGCGGATTTTCGCGCCCGAGCTGATCCGCAACTATGTCATGACCAAGCGGCAGGAATTCCGCTACTTTCAAGAGTTGACCGAGGCGGAAAAAACCGAAGTCTATCTGGACACGGTCTGACCTGATCACGACATGGGCACTGCCGGAGCCCCGATCCGGCAACATTGACGACTGGTGACACATGAAGATCGGAATTCTCCTGACGGGCCACGCCCCGGACACGCTCATCGACGCGACCGGCGACTATGACACGTTCTTTGTCCGCCTGCTGGGCCCGCAGAATTTTGAGTTCGAAACCTATGCGGTGGTGGACGGTCAGTTCCCCAGCGGCGCCGAGGCCGCCGACGGCTGGCTGATCACCGGCTCGCGCCACGGCGTATACGAGGACCACCCCTGGATCCCGCCGCTCGAGGCGCTTATCCGTCAGATCCGCGATCAGGGTCAGCCGCTGATCGGGGTCTGTTTCGGCCACCAGATCATCGCCCAGGCCCTTGGCGGCAAGGTCGAGAAATTCCAGGGCGGTTGGGCCATCGGCCCCACCGAATACGACATGGGCGGCGAGCAGGTGACGGTGAATGCCTGGCACCAGGATCAGGTCATCGCCCTGCCCGAAGGCGCCGAGGTCCTGGCCTCGAACGACTTCTGCCGGAATGCGATGGTGGCCTATGGCGACAATATCTGGACCATCCAGGCGCATCCAGAATACGACAACGAGTTTATCGGCGGGCTGATCCGGACCCGTGGCCGCGGCGTGGTGCCCGACACCGTGCTCGACGATGCGACCACGCGTCTCGACAGCCCGCTCGATAGCCCCGCCATCGGCAAACGCATGGCGGAATTCTACAAGAAAGCGAGGGCCTGACATGGCCGACTGGACAGACAATCTCCCCGATGCCGCCAAGGCATATCTGGAAAACCGCCGCCTGGACGAGGTGGAATGCATCATCTCGGACCTGCCCGGCATTGCCCGCGGCAAGGCGGTTCCGGCAAGCAAGTTTGCGCGGCAGGACTATTTCCACCTGCCCGACAGCATCTTTTACCAGACCATCACCGGTGACTGGGGCGATGCCGCCGGAGACGAGGGCTTTATCGAGCGGGACATGATCCTGCGCCCTGATTACTCGACCGCGACCGCCGCGCCCTGGACCGGCGACTGGACATTGCAGGTGATCCACGACGCCTATGACCGCGACGGCGACCCGATCCCGTTCAGCCCGCGCAACGTGCTGCGCCGGGTGGTCTCGCTCTATCATGCGCAAGGCTGGAAACCGGTCGTGGCGCCCGAGATGGAATTCTATCTGGTGGCCCGCAACCTCGACCCGGCCAAGGAAATCGAGCCGATGATGGGCCGCTCGGGCCGCCCCGCCGCCGCACGGCAGGCCTATTCGATGACGGCGGTCGACGAGTTCGGCCCGGTGATCGACGACATCTATGACTTTGCCGAGGCGCAGGGCTTCGAGATCGACGGCATCACCCAGGAAGGCGGCGCCGGCCAGCTGGAAATCAACCTGCGTCACGGCAGCCCGGTGCGGCTGGCCGACGAGGTGTTCTACTTCAAGCGGCTGATCCGCGAGGCGGCGCTGCGCCACAATTGTTTCGCCACCTTCATGGCCAAGCCGATCGAAAACGAGCCGGGCAGCGCCATGCATATCCACCATTCGATCGTGGACATGGAAACCGGCGAGAACATCTTTTCCGGTCCGCAGGGGGGCGAAACCGACGCCTTCTATCACTTCATCGCCGGTTTGCAGAACCACCTGCCCTCGGGCCTCGCGGTGATGGCGCCCTATGTGAACTCGTACCGCCGCTATGTGAAGGACCACGCCGCGCCCATCAACCTGGAATGGGGCCGCGACAACCGAACCACCGGCATTCGCGTGCCGCTCTCCGGTCCCTCATCGCGGCGGATCGAGAACCGGCTCGCAGGCATGGATTGCAACCCCTATCTGGGCATCGCGGTCTCGCTGGCCTGCGGCTATCTCGGGCTGATGGAAGAGGCGCGCCCGCGCAAGCAATTCAAGGGCGATGCCTATGACGGTGAGGGCGACATCCCGCAGGTGATGGGCGACGCGCTGGACCTGTTCGACGAGGCCAAGGCCCTGCACGAGGTGCTCGGCCCCGATTTCGCCCGCGTCTACAGCATCGTGAAACGCGCCGAATACAACGAGTTCCTACAGGTGATTTCGCCCTGGGAACGCGAACACCTGCTGATGAACGTCTAAGCGGCGGCGATCAGCTTTCGAACGACATGAACCGGAAAAGCCCGGGTCTGCCTTTGGCATTCCCGGGCATTTCCGGCAAGGCACCCCGGATCGGGCCGAACTTTTCTTTCTGTGATGGGGAAGGGCTTGCCCTTCCCCTTTTTCGCGATCTCCGCGTATCGCGCTGGTCCGCTCGAGCCCTGAGCGGTCACAGCCGCCTTGGCCTTTCTTTATTTCAACGCACTTATCGCATTTGAATGGATGCTAGAGGTTGGCCACCGAAACAGGCGCCCAGTCACCCCACCATGGCTTCGCCTGTTCGATCTCAAAGGCCAGGGCGAAAAGCTTGTCCTCCCGACCGGCGGGTGCAACGAAATGGCTGCCGACCGGCAAACCTTCGCGGGTCAGCCCTGCGGGCACAGACATGCCTGGCAATCCAAGCGCGTTCTGAATTGGGGTGTAGGACGTGAACCTCGCAACGCGCGCGAACATCTCCTCGAATGGGACGCTCTCATCGAAAAGCGTGCCAATAGCAGGTGCTGTGCCTGGCGTGACTGGTGACAGGAATACATCGAGCTCCGACAGCCATGCATCATATCTGGCGCCAAGTTTCAGCATGTACGAGTTTGCAGCTTCCTGATCTTCCGGAGTGAAGTTGCGCGCGAAGGCGGCCCAGTCGCGGACGAATACGTCAAGCAGTCCAGTTTCTTCTGGTGGTCGCCCCGCCTTGGCCGTCGCAGCGTCTGCGAGGCCAACCATGCGGAACCCGAAGATCTGGTTGAATCGCAGCTCGAACTCGTCGTCCACCGGGCTGTGCGTTTCGATGACGGTATGACCAAGCTGTTCGCAGAGTTCTGCCATCTCTTCGATCAGGCGCTGCACCTCGGGCTCTGGAAAATCACCGTAGTAATTGCGCAGATCGAAACCGATCCTCAGCCGGTCGGTGGACGGTCCCGAGACGAACGGGATCGGTCTGTGCGGCGCGGTCGGTGATCGGTCCTGCCCCAACGCGAATAGCATCGCGCTGTCTCGTACCGAGCGGCTTACGCAGTTGTCAGCGGCATAGGTCGTCTGATCGCTCGACCCCCACAACATACGACGGCGACTTGGCTTCAATCCGAAAACACCGCAACAGGATGCAGGGATCCGGATGGACCCGCCGCCGTCGCTGGCATGAGCGAGCGGGACGATACCTGCCGCGACCGCAGCCGCGGACCCTCCGCTGGAGCCGCCGGAGGAATGGTCGAGGTTCCACGGGTTGCGACACGGCCCAAGCAGTTGACCTTCTGTGACTGGAAGCGCTCCGACCTCTGGCATATTGCTCTTGCCGATCAGGTTCAGCCCGGCGGCCTCTTGGGCCAGCGCCAGCGGCGCGGACCGTGGCCGATAGTTATCACGGTAAGCGCGCGAACCCTGCGTCGTGTATTGCCCTGCAATATCAAGGTTATCCTTCACCACAAACGGTACCCCGGCGAACGGCCCTTGCGGGCGCATGTCCGCGGCCTTGTCTCTCGCCTCGCCATACATCGGAGTCGTGATCGCATTGAGACGCTGGTCAAGCGCCAAGGCGGCTTCGACCGCGGCGTCGCACAGCTCTGAAGGCGTCACCTCTCCGGATTTGACCAGTGCCGCAAGACCGAGACCGTCCATGGTTAACAGAACTTGCCGAATGTCTGAAACCTGCGCCGAAGATCGCTGGCCAGCGGTTGCGCATACGAGGCTCGCGGTCGTCGAGCCAATGAAATCCCGTCTCGAAAGCATGGTTTCCTCCAAATTCTCAACCTGCCGAGCAGATTAATCACAAAGATAAAAGTGACCACTATTCTGCCTGGCAATCAACAAGCAGGAAACGCCAGCGACCGGGTTCCCGCAAAAGACCTTAATGTCCCGCATTGCGGGTCGACACGGCTGCGCAACCCATATTTGCCGCGCGGCGGATTTCTGTATGTCCGCTCAGGATCTTCTTGGCTCTGTTACACAACTGATTTACAATTTTGAAAGGTTTAATTCGGGAATCCCAAATATGACACTGCCGCCCAACGTTCACGACGCCGAACCCATCCCCGCCGCCGCGCGCGAGGCTATCGACGCGCTGATGCAATCGGGTGACCTGTTCCGCTACACCGCGCCGCAGGATGCGCCGGTTGCGCTGCTCGAGGCAGAGTTCGCCGAACTTCTGGGGTCGAAATACGCGCTGGCGGTGTCGTCCTGCTCGGCGGCGCTGTTCCTGTCGCTCAAGGCCTTGGGCCTGCCGCGCGATGCGCGGGTGCTGATCCCTGGCTTTACCTTTGCCGCCGTGCCCTCGTCGGTCGTGCATGCCGATTGCGTGCCGGTGCTGTGCGAGGTCGGCGCCAACTATCGCATCGACATGGCCGATTTCGAGGCCAGGCTGGACGGCGTGCAGGCGGTGATCATCAGTCATATGCGCGGCCATACCTCGGATATGGATGCGATCATGGCGCTCTGCGAGGCGCGCGGTATCCCCGTGATCGAGGACGCGGCGCATTCGCTGGGCACCACCTGGCACGGGCGCAATATCGGCACCATCGGCCGGGTCGGCTGTTTCTCGTTCCAGTCCTACAAGATGATCAACGCGGGTGAAGGCGGCATCCTGGTCACCGACGACGCCGATCTGGTGGCGCGCGCGGTGATCATGTCGGGCGCCTATGAGCATAACTGGAAGAAACACAAGGGACCCGAGGGGCAGAATTCGCCGGAACTGGCCGAGGCCTTTGCCCGCTGGCAGAACAAGCTGCCGCTTTACAATCTGCGCCTGTCGAACCTGAGCGCCGCGGTGATCCGCCCGCAAATCCCCGAACTGGCCCGCCGGGTGCGCGACGGGTTGGCCAACCACGACTATGTGGCGGACCGCCTCAACATCTCGCCCTTCATCGACGTCCCCGCCCCGCTTGCTCCGGAACGGCGCGCCCCGGATTCGATCCAGTTCAACCTGATCGGGCTGGACGAGGCCGAAACCCGCGCCTTTGCCGCCGCAGCCGAGCGACGCGGGGTCAAGGTGCAGGTCTTTGGCCTGAGCGAGGATAATGCCCGCGCCTTCTGGAACTGGCAGTTCCTGGGCGATGTGCCTAACCTGCCCCAGACCCGCGCCATGCTGATGCGCGCCTGCGACGTGCGCCTGCCGGTGCGGCTGAGCCGGGCAGAACTGGACGTGATCGCCGATATCCTTCTGGCCGCAATGACCGAGGTCACCGGCCCGGCCCGGGCCTATGGAACCTGAGGCATAGATTTTACTAGGAAAATCGCCGCCGTTTTGTTGGAATGGACTTGCCCGTCCAACAGAGCAGACCCCGATGACCCGACGCCTGACCGCTATCCTTGCTGCCGATGTCGTCGGGTTTTCCGCGATGATGGGCCGGGACGAGGCCGGCACGCTGGCCCGCCTGATCGACATGCGCAAGACCGTGTTCGACCCGGAAGTAGCGCGCACCGGCGGCCGTATCGTCAAGCTGATGGGCGACGGAGCGCTGGTCGAGTTTTCCAGCGTCGCCAATGCGGTGTCCTGCGCCATCGCGGTGCAGGAACGCCTCGCTCCGGACCCGACGCTGAAGCTGCGGATCGGGGTCAACCTGGGCGATGTGATCCTGCAAGGCTCTGACCTCTACGGTGACGGTGTCAACATCGCCGCCCGGCTGGAGGCGCTGGCCGAACCTGGCGGCCTCTGTATATCCGGCCCCGTCGCCGACAGCCTTGGCAGCCGACTAGATCCACGCTTTGCCGATAGCGGATTGCAGCAACTCAAGAATATCGAAAAGCCGGTGCGGGTACTGCGCTGGTCGCCCGACATGGAACCCGCAGCAGCCCTGGCCGAACCGGGGTTTGACAGGCCGGGCATCGCCGTTCTGGCCTTTGACAACATGTCCACCGAGGCCGAGCAGGAATACTTCTCGGACGGGATCGCCGAGGACATCATCACTGCCTTGTCGCATTTCCGCGAATTCAAGGTCATCGCCCGCAACACCACCTTTACCTACAAGGGCAAAGCCGTTCGCGTCGACCAGGTCTGCAGGGACCTCGGCGTTCGCTATTTGCTCGAAGGCAGCGTCCGCAAGGCCGGCAACAAGGTTCGGGTCACCGCCCAGTTGATCGACGGCGAGACCGGTGCCCATCTCTGGGCAGACCGCTATGACCGCTCTATCGACGACATCTTTGCGGTGCAGGACGAGATCACCCAGGCCATTGTCGAGGCGGTGGCGCCCGAGACAATGAACGCCGAGTTCAAACGCGCCCGCAGCCGGCCCGAAAGCCTGTCCTCCTGGGACAAGGTGTTGCGCGCGCGCTGGCATCTGGGCAAGTTTTCGCAGCCCGACAATGAGGAGGCGCGCGCGCTGCTGAGCCAGATTGTCGCCAACGACCCCAACATGAGCGAAGCGCATGCAGGGATTGCCCTTTGCGACCTGATGGCCATGCTACATGTCTGGCGAACCGACACGGAGGCCGCGATCCAATCGGCAAAGGCTGCGGCGGCAAAGGCGGTCGAACTGGACGACAACAACGCCAATGCCCATGCCATTATGGGCATGGCCTGTCTCTTTGCCCGTGATTTCGATGAGAGCGAGACACATCTGATGCGCGCAATCCGGCTCAACCCCAACCTGGCGGTTGGATACGGCAATTGCGCCGCGCTTTACGGTGTCTCTGGCCAGTACCCCGAGGCAAAGGCGGCCTATGAAAGGGCCGCCGCGCTCAGCCCGCGGGATCCGCTGAAACCTTTCTGGCGGGGCGGGTTCGGCATCGGCGCCTATGTCGCGGCGGATTTTGAGACCTGCCTCCACAACGCGCAGGTCGGCCTGAAAGAGACACCGGCATATGCCTCTCTGATGCGGCAGGAGGCCGCCGCGCTGGCGATGCTGGGACGACAGGAGGAGGCGCTCGCCTCAGTCGGCAGGCTAGTCGAGAAGATGCCCGGACTGACCGTGGCCCGCGTGCGTGCAATAGTACCGGTCCGCCACGAGGCCGATTGGGAACTCTGGCTGGAAGGATTGCGTCGGGCCGGATTGCCGGAGTAGCCCGCATGGCAAGCGGTCTACGCTCTACGTGGGGGCCTTCACTCCCCTGTCAGGTCGAATAGCGCTACCGGCAGGAACAGCGCCGAAACGCCCTCGGATGTGGGCATGACACGGGACAGGATCGCCACCACCCCGGGCTGCTTGGCCGGGCCGATCAGCAGCGGCGCACCGGAATCTCCCCGCATCACCGGACAGAGACCGCGCAGCAGCCCATCTGCCGTCGGGCCTACCGGACACTCCCCCGTCAAGCTCAGCACATGCGGACGTAAACCACTGTATCCGGCAAGAACCCCGGCAGTTCCCGGCCGGACAACCGGCAGCATGCCGACCGACCGCCCCAGAGGTTGCGCCAGTTCCAGCACCGCCCAATCCAGCGCCGGGTCTGTCTGGAACCTGCCGTCTAAACCCTGTTTTGGGTCCAGGCGATAGCGCTGTACCGAGGAGGTCGCGGCGGCCTCGCCCCTCTGGTATCCTGCCACGAATTGCACCGAAACAGCCGACACCCAGCGTTTGCGCGCCTGATTGTACAGACAATGCGCGGCCGTCAACACCAGCCGATCAGCGACAAGAACACCGGTACAATGCATACTGGTATCGGAACCGGCAAAGTTCACGCGTCCGATGGCACGCCATGGGCGCTCAGCCGCATCCACGATCCGGCGCGCACGGATATCCGCACATCCGGTCTCGGATTGGCTGCCGAAACCGCAGATCCCGTCATATTCTGGTTTCCAGACGCCCTGAGCCTTGCCAGCGCCGACGGGCAGCAGGGCCAACAGCGCCAGCAGCGCCAGCAGCGATAGCCGCCCCTGGATCAACTCAGCTTGGAAAGCTTGCGCTGCAACTCGGCGAGCTGTTTCTTGATGTCGTCCAGGTCTTCGCCCTGTTCGCCCTTGGCGCCATCCCCGTCCTTGCCCGGCGCGCTCCAGGTGTTGCCCAAGCCACCGGTCATGGCGCGGATGAAGGCCTCTTGCTGGGCCTTGAGCGCCTCAAAGCCGGGCATCTGCGCCATCGGGTTCATCGCGTTCATGTTCTCCATCAGCTTGGACTGGCTTTCACGCAGCATGTCGAAGGAGCTTTGCAGGAACTGGGGCATCATTCCGCCGCCTGGCACCATGTAGCTGCGAACGAGGTCATTAAGCACATTGACCGGCAGGACGTTTTCTCCCCGGCTTTCATGCTCGGCAATGATCTGGAGAAGGTATTGCCGGGTCAGGTCATCTCCGGTCTTGAGGTCGACGATCTGAACCTCGCGCCCGGCCCGGATAAAGCCCGCGATATCTTCCAGCGTCACGTAATCGCTGGTCTCGGTATTGTACAAACGTCGGCTTGCATAGCGCTTGATCAGCAGCGGTTTTTCCTGTTCGGCCACGACGTTACTCCCCATCATTGTCGCATTGCAGCGAGCCTATGCGAGCGCAGAACAAAAGAAAAGAGAAACGGCACCGTGCACCGCCGCCACGGGCGGCACCGGAATTTGGCACAAATTCCGGCTCGGAAAATTCAAGTAATTTTCCTGGCCGTTTTCCGGACCGGAAAACAGCGCCCCCGCAAAAAGAAAGGGCAGGTCTTTCGACCTGCCCTGCGGTATCGCACCAAGGGGGAGGAGAGCGGTGCGCCCCGCCTGTCGTCTTACTTCGCGGCTGCGGCCTTCTTGGCGGCTGCGGTCACGTCGTTGGTGGCTTTTTTCACAGCAGCGGTCGCATCTTCGGTGATGTCCTTGCCAGCAGCCATCAGCAGCTCGACGGTGTCCATCTGCACTTTCTTCGCGATCTCGGCGAAAGCGGCCATGTTCTCGGCAGCAACTTCAGCCGATGCGCTGGCGAAATCGGTCATCGCCTTGGCATAGTCTGCCGGCTCTGCCTTTGCTTTCGACATGTCGCTCAGCTTGGCCAGGGTTTCCTTGGTCCACTTGCTGGAGATCTCGGCCGATTTCTCGGCGGCTTCCAGAGCAACGCCCGACAGTTTCTCGTTCAGGGCTGCGGTCGACTTGAACGCGTCTTCCATTGCCTTGGTGTCAACCGGGAATGCACCCATCATGTCTTTCATGACGGCGGAAAAGTCTTGGGTCTTTGCCATTGTCTCAATCCTCTTTGCCGGGTCCGGGCCCACCCCGTTTCCTTCGGCTTGAGAGGAATATGCTTTCTGCGGCGCAGCATTTCAAGGAAAATAATGCTGCGCCGCAGAAAAAGTTTAAGAGTTACGAAAAATCAGGTACTTGCCTTGGCCACCACGTAGGTGCCCGGGGCCGGGCACAGGCGGGGATGCTCCGAATCGCCGGTGTCGCGCGCCGGAATTTGCTTGCCCGCGCGCGGTTTCAGCCAGGCCGCCCACATCGGCCACCAGGACCCTTCGTTGAAATCGGCCTCGGCCAGCCACGTGTCCGCATCGGCCTTGAGATCAGGATTGGTGTAATGGCCGTATTTCTTCTTCGAGGGCGGGTTCACGATGCCAGCGATATGGCCGGATTCGGACACCACAAAGGTTTTCGAGCGCGACCCCATCTTCTGCACGCCGCGATAACAGTCCTTCCAGGCGGCGATATGGTCGGTTTCGCAGGTGATCGCCATCAGCGGCACATCCACATCGCGCACATGCAGCGTATGGCCCATCAACTCGAACCCCTCGCCCGCGAATTCATTCCGCTGGCAGAGACTGCGCAGATACTGCACGGCCATCTTGGCCGGCAAGTTGGCGCCATCACCGTTCCAATAGAGCAGATCGAAGGCGGGCGGCGTTTCGCCCAGCATGTAGCTCTGGATCGCGGGTTTGTAGATCAGGTCGTTCGAGCGCAGATAAGAGAAAGTCCGCGCCATGATCCACGAGCGCAGCACGCCCTCGCGGGTGACCTCTTCCTCGATTCCGTCGATGAAATCGTCTTGCAGGAAGGGGGTGAACTCTCCCTGATCCGAGAAATCGGTGAGCGCGGTAAAGAAGGTCGCGGATTTAACCGACTTGTCGCCGGTCTGTTTCATCAGCGACAGCGTCAGGCTCAACGTGGTGCCCGCGATGCAATAGCCCACCGCGTTGACCTGCTTGACCTTGCAGATCTTCTTGACCTCGTCGATGGCGGCCAGGAACCCGTCCTGGATGTAATCCTCCATCCCCACGTCGGCATAGCTGGCATCCGGGTTGATCCAGCTGACCACAAAGATGGTGAACCCCTGCTCTGTCACCCACTTGATGAAGCTGTTCTGCGCCTTCAGATCGAGGATGTAGAACTTGTTGATCCAGGGCGGGAACAGCACGATCGGGATCTCGTGCACGGTATCCGTGACCGGCTTGTACTGGATCAGTTCCATCATCCGGTTGCGATAGACCACGTCGCCGGGGGTGGTGGCGATATTGCCGCCCACCTGAAACGCCTTTTCATCGGCCAGCTTGACCACCAATTCTCCATTATTGGCCTCGAGATCGGTGATCAGGTTCTCCAAACCCTTGATCAGCGATCGACCCTCGGTTTCGACGGCGCGTTCCAGCGCGTCGGGATTGGTGGCGAGGAAATTGGTGGGCGCCATCATGTCGATGATCTGCTGCGAGAAATACTTGAGCCGCTTGAGGTCCTTGTCCGGCAGGTCATCGACCGAGGCGACCGCCTGGGCCAAGGCGGCGGCGTTGGTTTGATATTGCTGGCGAATGAAGCGGAAATAGGGGTTGTTCTCCCACATGGGGTGCGAGAAGCGGCGGTCCTTGGGGGTCTCTTCATCGTCCTCGACCCCGCCGGTCATCAGCGCCTGCTGCGCCTCGGCGAAATTCATCACCGATTTCCCCCAGAATTCCAGTTGCTGTTCCAGCAGCTTGGCGGGATTCTGCCAGGCCTCGGCCCAATAGGCGGTTGCTGCCTTTGCGAAAAGCTCTTGATTCGGGGCATCCAGTGCCGGGGTATGGGGCTTTTTACCGGCCATGATCTCGACCAGACGCTTCGAGAGTTCCTCGACCTTGGTCATGTTTTCCTTAAGCTGTTCAAATTGTTCGCCGGTCAAATGCGTCGACATATCTTCACTTGTTGTCATTTTAAGGAATCCCCCCTAACCTCGCTGCTGTGCAGAATAACGTCGTGCATTGCGGGGGGCAAAGCGACGAATGGTCCGAAATCTCCAGGTGTGGCTTAGGAGGCCCGTTTCATGCGTTACATGATGACCTACGACTGGATGGAAACCGTTCGTAATACCAATCAATGGATGGGGGCGACGGCCAATTCGATGGCTTCCTATCCGCTGTTCTCGATGGTTCCGAACCCTGTCTTCAACTGGATGTCTGCCTGGGGCGAGGTGACCGAGCGCACGTTCCAGCGCATGGTGGTCAAGCCGGACTGGGGCATCCGCACCTTTACCTGCGAGGATGGCAAGGACCATCTGGTCGAGATCAAAACCGTGGTCGAGCGTGACTTTGGCGATCTCATCCACATCAACGTCACCGGGCGCGAGACGCAGCCGCGCAAGGTGCTTTTGGTGGCGCCGATGTCGGGTCACTACGCGACGCTCCTGCGCTCGACCGTCAAGAGCCTGCTGGTCAATTGCGAGGTCTATGTCACCGACTGGCACAATGCCCGTGATATCCCGGTCTCGGCCGGCAAGTTCGATGTCGAGGATTACACGCTCTATCTGGTCGATTTCATGCGCGAACTGGGGCCTGACACCCATGTGATCGCGGTCTGCCAGCCCGCCCCCCTGACACTGGCCGCCACCGCCTATCTGGCCGAGCTTGACCCCAAGGCGCAGCCCAGCACGCTGACCCTGATCGGCGGCCCGGTCGACCCCGACGCCACCCCGACCGAGGTGACCGATTTCGGCCGCCGCGTCACCATGGGCCAGCTGGAACAGTCGATGATCCAGCGTGTTGGCTTCAAATACAAGGGCGTGGGCCGCATGGTCTATCCGGGCCTGCTGCAGCTGGCCTCGTTCATGTCAATGAATGCCGACCGCCACTCCAAGGCGTTCACCGATCAGATCCAGCGGGTCATGCGCGACGAGGCCTCGGACCATGATGCCCATAACCGGTTCTACGACGAATATCTGGCCGTCATGGATATGACTGCCGAATTCTACCTCTCGACCGTCGAGCGGGTGTTCAAAAAACGCGAGATCGCGCGCAACGCATTCATCGTCGATGGTCACAAGGTCGATATCAGCAAGATCACCGATGTCGCCGTGATGACAGTCGAGGGCGCGAATGACGATATCTCGGCCCCTGGCCAGTGCATCGCCGCGCTCGACCTGTGTACCGGACTGGCCGACAGCAAGAAGGCCAATCATCTGGAGCCGGGCGCGGGCCATTACGGCATCTTCGCCGGGCGCAGCTGGCGTGACAACATCCGGCCGCTGGTGATCGACTTCATGAACACCAACAGCCGCAAGGGCAAATCGCTGCGTCCAGCCAACAAGAACAGCGCCGCCTGATCATGGCACGGTCCGGGGCGGCCGAGCTTGCCTTTGCCTGCGGATGCGGGGCGCTGGCGGGACATTTGACTGCCGATGCTGTCCGCACTGGCACCAGGGTCGGGTGCCACTGCCCCGATTGTCGCGCGGCCGAGCTTTACTTCGATCAGCCGGACCCGGCGCCGGGTCCGGTGGATATCTTCCAGACCAGCCCCGACGGTTTCGTGATCGACCGTGGCGCCGAACATCTTGCACTGATGCGCCTGTCCCCCAAGGGCCTGTTCCGCTGGTACGCCAAATGCTGCAACAGCCCACTGGCCACGACGCTCAATTCGGCCAAGAAGCCGTTTGTCGGGGTGAATGTGCGTCGGCTGGCCGATCCCGATGCGTTGGGCCGCACCCGCGCCTATGGTTTTGTGCCGCAGCCCGATGGCAGTCGCAAACACCGCAATATCGCCCCCGCCGTCTATGGACTGCTGACGCGTATGCTGGCCGGGCGGCTATCGGGTCGCTGGCGCAAGACGCCGTTCTTTGACAGCAAAACCGGTGAACCGGTGGCCAAGCCGCATGTGCTGGACAAGGAAACGCGCGCCGCGCTCTATCGCTGAGGCTCGGCCAGCCACTCCTGCAAAGCCTCTGTGACCACCTCTGGCGTCTCAAGCGTGGGCAGGTGACCCGCCTCTTCGATCACCATCAACCGCGCATCGGCGACGAGATCGGCCATGAAACTGTGCCGCTTGACCGGCGTCAGCCGGTCATGGGCACCGCACAGGATCAGGGTCGGCACCCGGATCCGGCGCAATGTTCCCTGCTGGTCGGGGCGTCTCTGAAGCGCTCGCATCTGGCGCACGAACTGGTCCGGCCCGGCCTCAAGCCCCATCTGGCGCACCACCTCCAGAACCGGCATCCGTCCCGGCCCCGGCGCCAGACTGTCGGGGCGCAGCACTTGGCCCAGCGCCTGCTCCAGCTTGCCCACGCGGGCGCTTATGATCAGCGGTTCGCGCGCGGCGGCAATCTGGGGCGTGTCGGTCTGAGCATCGGTGGACATCAGGCACAGACGGCTCACCCGGTCTGGCGCGCGGCGGATCATCTCCATCGCCACGATACCACCCATGCTGAGCCCCGCCAGTGCAAAGCGCGCGGGCAGGTGCGGCAGCAGGTCCTCGACGATCCGGCTGATCTGATCAGCCTGTCCAACCGGGCAGACGGTGACCGGGCGCGAACGCGAGAAAACCGCCAGTTGCGGCGCGAAGAGCCGCGCGTCGCAGCACATGCCGGGCAGGAAAATCAGTGGTTCATCCATGTGTTTCCCTTTCGCACCAGAACCGTCAACCACTGGCAGAATGGGCAGTTTTCGACGACGGAACAAGCCCTCTCAGGGATAGGCGATGCCACGGAAGGGCGGAAAATCGGCATAGCCCGCCTGCCGCGTGTCCAGCGGCACCGGCGGCTCTTCTCCCGCCACCACCAGCCGCCCGCGCGGTGCGATATAGCTGTCGATCCGGCGTAAGGGCACGGGCCGCCACACCAGATTGAAGGCGCAGAGTTTGGGAAAGAACCAGATCTCGGAATAGTCCAGATGATCGTGCATCCACCACGCCAGATCTCGCCAATCGCGCCCCTGCGCATAGCGGTCGGCGAACCAGGGGATCACCACCGAGGCCCCGGCAATCCGATGCTCTCCCCTGCCCCGATCCCAGATGTGACATTCCAGCGGATGATCGTTGCGGGCACAGTTCAGCCGGTTTTCGTTGCCGAACCGGTTGAGTGATGCCGAGCGATAGCCCGAGCGTACCGCGATACGGCCAAACGTCTCCTCCAACGGGTCCAGCAGCGTTTTGCAAAACGCCCGCCCGGTCTCGATCGCCAGATCGGGATCGTCGGGGATGTTCTGCTGTGCATGGTAATGGCCAATCTCGGAATAAAGGAAATCACGCATGAAGAAATGCCGCGACAGGCGCACGCGGCCCAGGGTCTCAAGGCTCCACATGCTGCCCGGGCGGCGCATCAGCCGTACCCGTTCCAGCGAAACTCGCCGTTGGGCCCCAGTGCCGAAAACGGGTTATGGGCGATTTCCCAGATGCTGCCATCCGGCGCGCGGAAATAGCCGTGATAGCCGCCCCAGAATACCTCTGACGCGGGTTTGAGGATCTCGGCTCCCGCCGCCTGTGCGCGTTCCAGCAGCGCCGAGACCGTTTCCCGGTCGGCGCAATTATGGCTCAGCGTCATCGCCCCCTGCCCCAGCGCCGCCACCGGCAGGCCGATATCCGCGGCCAGCGCGCCCAGCGGGTAAAGGCCCAGTACCTGCCCGATCAGGTCGAACGCGATCACCCCGTCGGGTGTCTCGACACGGCGCCAGCCCAGCGCCTCGTAAAAGGATGCCGCCGCCTCGATATCCTCGGTGCCGACGGTGATCAGGCTCACCCGTTGCTCCATCACTCGATTCCCTGCTCCCGCAACCACGCGAGCATGCCCGCGACCGCGATATCGGTCTGCCCCGGCGACATGATGTCCCCCGCGATCACATGCGAGGACGGGTCGTCCCCCGGCCCCATGGTGACGGTGCGCATCTCGGCCGGACCGCCCCAGCGCCTGGCCACCTCGCCGGTCAGCTCCGGGCGCACCACCTTGTCGTCGGGCGAAAACCAGAACAGGGCCGGCATCCGGGCCTGTCCGAAATCAAGCGCCACCACCGTCTTGACCAAGGCCGCCATCGGCACCAGAGCCGACCAACTGTAACGTGTCGTCCAATAGGTGTTTTTCTCCGGGTCCGGGCTGCTGGCATCCCGCTCGCCGCCCATGACCGCGGGCAACCAATACCGCGCGCCCGGCAGGGTCGGAACAAAGGCCAGCGGATCGTTCACCCCGAAATTGGGCGAGACAAGGATCATCGCAGCCACATCGGCCGACAGTTCGGGGTCAAGCGCCGCCGCCGCCGCCAGCGTGCCGCCGGTCGAGGTGGACAGGATGATCACCTTTTCACCAACCGCCCGGCCCGCCGCCAGCGCCTCGGCCGCGTCCCGCATCCAGCCTGATGCACTGCCCTGCTCCATCGCATTGCTGCCGCGCCCATGACCTTGCAACCGGGTAAAGACCAGATTGGCGCCCAGTGCCTGGGCGATGCGGTCGGGAACCGGGCGGATTTCCTCGGAAGTGGCCGAGAACCCGTGCAGGTAGACCAGCGCATAGGGCGTCCGACGCTCATATCCGTCCGGCGCCCAGATTACCCGTTTTTCGACACCCGGCGTGATATCGGCAAAGCGCGACTCGATACTCTCGAAATAGACCTGCACGCCTTCGCCGAACTTGCGCGGGTCGAACCGGGCCTTCAGATCGACGGTTTCATAGGGGCCAAACCACCAGGCCAGCCCCCCCGCCAGTGCAAGAATAGCCAGGGCACGCCCCAGAAACTTTCCAAACCGCCGCATCAGGCCGCGCCCCGAACGTCGATCACCGCATCCTCGATGATCTTCAGGCAGGTCTCGTCCGAGAAGCGGTGGTCCGCGTCCTTGACCAGCAACAACCGCATGTCGGGCCCGGTGGCATGTTGCATAAGCCGCACCGCCGTATCGACCGACACCGCCGTATCGGCGGTGCCTTGTAGGAAACGCACCGGAAACGGCAGATGCAGCGGCGCGCGCAACACCATATGGTTCCGCCCGTCCTCGATCATGCGGCGGGTGACGATATAGGGTTCCATATAGTCCGAGGGCAGCTCCACCCGGCCCTCGGCGGCCAGTTGTGCCTTTTGGCCCGCGTCGAACCCGGCCCACCAGCCGTCTTCGGTGAAATCCGGCGCGGCGGCGATGGTGACCATGCCCGCGATGCGATCTGCCCGCGCCCGCGCCAGCAGCAGCGCCTGCCAGCCGCCCATCGACGAGCCCACCACGATCAGCGGCCCCTTGGTCAGCGCATCCACAACGGCCAGCGTGTCCTGATGCCAATCCCCGATCGCGCCCTCGTCGAATATGCCTGAGCTTTCACCATGTCCCGAGTAATCGAACCGCAGAAACGCATGCCCCCGCCCACGTGCCCAGGCCTCCAGATGCACCGCCTTGGTGCCCTCCATGTCCGACTTCAACCCGCCAAGGAACACGAAGCAGGGGCCGTCGCCCGGGGTGAGATGATAGGCGAGGCTGCGCCCCTGGTCGGTTGTCAGAGTATCGCTCACCGGGCTTTTCCTTTGCTGGTCGTTTTCCCAAGCCTCCATCGCTTTGCAGGCGGGTGCAAGGCTCATTAAGTTACCATATTGTCACGTGACTATAGAATCACATATAGTCGCAACATGGACATACTTTTCAAAGCTCTCAACGACCCCGCCCGCCGCGCCATTCTGGATCAATTGCGCCAGAAGGACGGGCAAAGCCTGAGCGAGTTGGAAAGTAAGTTCGACATGACCCGGTTCGGGGTCATGAAACACCTCAAGCTGCTGGAGGAGGCCCATCTGGTCCTCACCCGGCGCGAGGGGCGGTTCAAATACCATTACCTCAACCCCCTGCCCTTGCAGGACATGATCAACCGCTGGGTGGCGCCCTTCCTGCAACCGCACGCACAGGGGTTGGCCGCGCTGAAAGAGAAATTGGAAACGGAGAACAGAATGGGAAAGCCCGATTTCATGATGCAGACATTCATCCGCTGCACGCAGGATGCGCTTTGGGCGGCGCTGACTGCGACAGAGCAGATGGCCGCCTATCACTTCCTCTGCAACGAGGTGCAGGGCAAGGTCTCGCCCGGCAAGACGGTCGAATTCATAACCCCTGCCGGGGACGCCATGCTGCGACAGGTGACCCGGCGGCTGGACCCGAAATCCCGCATCGAGATGAGTTTCGAGCCGCTTTTCATGGGACCGGGCGCGGTACCGTCCGAGATGGTTTACCTGATTGAGCCACAGGGCGAGATCTGCAAGCTGACCATCGAACACTACAACCTCGCCGCCGGTCAGGACGGTATCGGCGAAGGCTGGGCGCGTCTGGCTGCCTCGCTCAAGAGCTATCTGGAAACCGGAACCGCGCTGAAAGGAGCCGCTTGATGGAAAGCTTTCCCACCGAACTGGGCATCCTCACCTGCCTGATGATCCTCGCCGCCTCGCTCTGGATCCCCTACGTGATCGGCATCTCCACCGACCCCTCGCAGGAAGAGGCCTTCGCCCGACCCGCGCAGATTTCCAATCTGCGCCCCTGGGTGCAGCGCGCCCACCGGGCGCATCTGAACCTTTTGGAACAGGCGATGCCCTTTGCGGTGCTGGTGCTCATCCTGGCGCTGATGAACGGGTTCTCGACGCTGACCTACTGGAGCGCGATCGCCTTCTTCTGGATCCGGGTGCTGCATGCGGCGGGCATGATCTCGGGCTATGCCCGGATGCCGCTGCGCCCGATCCTGTTCAGCGCGGGGTGGGTCTGCACCCTGCTGATGGCCTATGCCATCTTTGCCGCGCGCTGACCGCGCGGCCGGCCCAAAGTTTCGCGAAACTTTGGGCACAGACTTTCTGCGAAAGTCTGCTGCCTTGACTTCGTCAGCGGCCCCTGCCAAAGCGGGCGGACACCATAACCCGCAACCGGGCGTTCAGTGGGCGCCAAACCGACGAGGAGCCGCCAGATATGGCACAGATCTCTCTCACCTTTCCCGATGGCAATGCACGATCCTATGACGCAGGCGTAACGCCCGCGCAGGTCGCCGCCGACATCTCCACCTCGCTGGCGAAAAAGGCGATCTCGGCCACCGTCGACGGCAAGCACTGGGACCTGCAATGGCCCATTGCAGCCGATGCGAAGATCGCCATTCACACCATGGCCGACGAGGCGCAGGCCAACGAGCTGGTGCGCCACGACCTCGCCCATATCATGGCCCGCGCCGTGCAGGAGATCTGGCCCGCAACCAAGGTCACCATCGGCCCGGTCATCGAGAATGGCTGGTATTATGACTTCGACCGCGCCGAACCCTTCACCCCCGAAGATCTCGGCCTGATCGAGAAGAAGATGAAGGAAATCATCAACAAGCGCGACCCGGTCACCACCGAGGTCTGGGACCGCGCGCGCGCGATCGAGTTCTACAAGGCCAACAACGAGCCCTACAAGGTCGAGCTGATCGAGGCCATTCCCGGCACCGAGCCGATCCGCATGTACTGGCACGGCCACTGGCAGGACCTCTGCCGTGGCCCGCACCTGCAACACACCGGCCAGGTCCCCGGCGACGCGTTCAAGCTGATGTCCATCGCCGGCGCCTATTGGCGCGGCGACAGCAAACGCCCGATGCTGCAACGCATCTATGGCGTCGCCTTCACCAGCAAGGAAAAGCTCAAGGCGCATCTGCACATGCTGGAAGAGGCCGCCAAGCGCGACCACCGCAAGCTGGGCCGCGAGATGGACCTGTTTCACATGCAGGAAGAGGCGCCGGGCCAGGTGTTCTGGCACCCCAACGGCTGGACGATCTATACCGAGTTGCAGGACTATATGCGTCGCCAACAGCGCCGCGGTGGCTATGTCGAGGTGAACACGCCCCAGGTCGTCGACCGCAAGCTGTGGGAGCGTTCGGGCCATTGGGAGAAATACCAGGAGAACATGTTCATCGTCGAAGTGGACGAGGAACACGCCCGCGAAAAGGCGGTCAATGCGCTCAAGCCGATGAACTGTCCCTGCCACGTGGAGATCTTCAAGGTCGGGCTGAAATCCTACCGTGACCTGCCGCTCAGGATGGCCGAGTTCGGCTCGTGCAACCGTTACGAGCCCTCGGGCGCCTTGCACGGCATCATGCGGGTGCGCGGGTTCACGCAGGATGACGCGCATATCTTCTCGACCGAGGAGCAGATCGAGGCGGAAACCGCCGAATTCATCCGCTTCCTCAGCGCCATCTACAAGGATCTCGGTTTCGAAAGCTTCAAGGTCAAGTTCTCGGACCGGCCCGAGACCCGCGCCGGATCGGACGCGGTCTGGGACAAGGCCGAAAGCGCCCTCTTGTCCGCCACCCGCGCCGCCGGAATCGAGCCAGAACTCAATCCGGGCGAAGGCGCCTTCTACGGCCCGAAACTGGAATTCGTGCTGACCGACGCCATCGGGCGCGACTGGCAATGCGGCACTTTCCAGGTCGATTTCGTGCTGCCCGAGCGGCTGGACGCCACCTATATCGGCGCCGACGGGGCCAAGCATCGCCCCGTGATGCTGCACCGCGCAACGCTTGGCTCCTTTGAGCGTTTCATCGGCATCCTGATCGAGGAACACGCGGGCAAGCTGCCCTTCTGGCTGGCGCCGCGTCAGGTGGTGGTCGCCTCGATCACCTCGGAGGCGGATGACTATGTGCATCAGGTGGTGGCCGAACTGCGCGCCGCGGGCGTCCGGGCCGAGGCCGACACCCGCAACGAAAAGATCAACTACAAGGTCCGCGAACATTCGGTGGGCAAGGTTCCGGTGATCCTGGCCGTCGGTCAGCGCGAGGTCGAGGAGCGGACCGTATCGGTCCGTCGGCTGGGCGAGAAACAAACCAGCGTGCAGAGCCTGGCGGATGTTACAAAAGAGCTGGGACAGGCCGCGACGCCCCCCGATCTTCTGTAACAATTCTCACGAAAGCAGCGCAGGCCAGCCCTCGGACCGGGGGCTGGCCTGTAACATTTCCGGCCCCCGCCGCAAGAATCCCTTTGTTTATCGTAACGCTTGCCCAAGAATTCTGACGGGAATGTGAGACACGGGGTCGTGAATTCAAACGGCGCCCACCGCACACTACCTTTGACTTGTCCAAAGCAGACATATCACACGATCACGAAGGGATGACCGACATGTCGAACACCGCAAAGACCCTGGCCATCGCAGGCGCCGTCGCAGCAGCACTGGCCGGCACCACAACCACCGCCAGCGCCCAGGCCAAGGAGAAATGCTATGGCGTTTCGCTGGCCGGCAAGAACGATTGTGCCGCCGGCCCCGGCACCACCTGTGCCGGGACCTCGACCGTGGATTACCAGGGCAACGCCTGGACTCTGGTCGATGCCGGCACCTGCGAAAGCATGGAACTGCCGGCCCAGGCCGATGGCTCGGCCCGCAAGGGTTCGCTTGAAGCGCTGGAGCGCGACCTGCCCGCATAAACCGGCACCAGATCGCGGGGCGGGCCGGAGCATCGGCCCGCCCCTATTCTTTCTATCCCCTTGCCCATCCCCCATTGCCGCAAAGGATTGGACAGATGCTCGACAACACCCGTACCGAAAACCATCTTCCCGCCAAGCCGGGCGTCGGGTACAAGCCGCAGCATTTCGCCGAAATCCTCGAGGCGCCCGGCCCGGTGGGCTGGCTGGAAATCCATGCCGAGAACTACATGGGAGACGGCGGCCGCCCGCTGGCGCAGCTGCGCCACCTGTCCGAGCGGTTCCCGATCTCGGTGCATGGGGTCGGCCTGTCGATCGGCGGTGAAGGCGCGCTGGATGCCGACCATCTGGCCCGGCTCAAACATCTGGTAGGCTGGCTGAACCCGGCCAGTTTCTCGGAACATCTGGCCTGGTCCACCCATGACAGCCATTTCCTCAACGACCTCCTGCCGCTGCCTTATACCGACGCCACGCTGACGCGTGTATGTGATCACATCGACCAGGTGCAGGATGTGGTCGGGCGGCGGATGCTGCTGGAGAACCCCTCTTCTTACCTCGCCTTTGCCGAAAGCAGCTGGTCGGAGCCCGATTTCCTGCGCGAGATCGCAAGGCGCACCGGCTGCGGCCTGCTGCTTGACGTCAACAACGTCTTTGTCTCGGCCACCAATCTCGACTTTTCGCCGCAGGGCTATATCGACGCATATCCGCTGGCACATGTGGGCGAGATTCATCTGGGCGGGCATGACGAGGATACCGACGACCACGGCCGCCCTCTCTTGATCGACAGCCACGGGCGCGAGGTGGTGGACCCGGTCTGGTCTCTTCTCGACTACGTGCTCGACCGCTCGGGACCGAAACCGGTTCTGATCGAATGGGATACCGATGTGCCGGACTGGCCCGTGTTGCGGGCCGAGGCCGCGCGCGCGCAACAGGCGCTGGAGCGCATCCCGGCATGAGCGTCTCGCAAACCCAGTTCCACACCGCCCTGCTGGACCCGGCCAGCGCGGTGCCGCAGGGCCTGTGCGACGCTGGCGCGCAGCCGGCGGGCCGGCGGTTTGACGTCTATCGCAACAATGTCGCGGTCTCGCTGACCGAGGCGATGCACCAGGCCTTTCCCGTCATCGCCAAACTGCTGGGCACGCAGAACATGGACGGGCTTGCAGGCATCTACCTGCGCCAGCATCCCCCCACATCGCCGCTGATGATGTTCTATGGCGAGACATTCCCCGAGTTTCTGGCCGGGATGCAGCAGCTGTCGCATCTGGGCTATCTGCCGGATGTGGCGCGGCTGGAACTGGCGTTGCGCCAGGCCTATCACGCCGCCGACAGCACGCCCATCGACCCGCAGGCGCTGGCCATCGACCCCGAGCCGCTGATGGCTGCACGGCTGGATTTCGCCCCCGCCATGCGCCTTTTGCGCTCGCCCTGGCCGGTCCATGCGATCTGGCGGTTCAATACCGAGGACGACGCCCCCAAACCCGAACCCGGCGGTCAGGACGTGCTGATCACCCGGCCCGAATACGACCCGATCCCGCAGCTGCTGCCCCCCGGCGGCGCCGACTGGATCGCGACGCTGCAAGGCGGCGCCACCATCGGCGCGGCCTATGAGGCCGCCGCCGAACAGACCCCCGATTTCGACCTTGGCGCCACGCTTTCCCTGCTGCTCCAGGGCGGCGCCATCACCTCACTCACTGAGCAAGGACAAGACAATGAACCCACTCGTCTCGATCCATAACCGTGTCTTTGATCTGGTGGAAACCGCCGGAGACTGGCTGTTGCCGCTGTTTGCCCGGTTCACCTTTGCCGCCGTCTTGCTGGTCTATTACTGGAATTCCGGCCTGACCAAGCTGGGCGACGGCATCTTCGGTCTCTTCAGCCCCTCGATCGGCGCCTATAGCCAGATTTTCCCCAAACAGCTCGAAGCGGTCGGCTATGACGTCTCGCAACTGGGGATGTTCCATTGGGCCGTGGTCATGGCGGGCACCTATGCCGAGTTCATCCTGCCGCTGCTGATCGTGATCGGACTGTTCACCCGGCTGGCCGCGCTGGGGATGATCGGTTTCGTGGTGGTCCAGTCGCTGACCGACGTCTATGGCCACGGCGCCACCGATCTGGCAACGCTGGGCGCCTGGTTCGACAATCAGGCCAGCGGCGTGATCATGGACCAGCGCCTGTTCTGGGTGTTCACCCTCAGCCTGCTGGTGATCAAGGGCGCCGGTGCGCTGTCGGTCGATGCGCTGATGCGTGGTCGCACCCAGGCCGCCATGGCCTGAACACCAGGCTGGCCCGCGCTCCCGGCGCGGGCCAAAACCTTCAGAAATGCGCCTTGGGCTCGTCCGGCTTGCCCGCGGCCACGCCCAGAACCCCGCCCACCGCGGCAAAGGCGATGGGGAACATGGTGAACACGTTGAAGCCAAAGGCGTGATACATGCCTGCCGCCGAGATCAGCAGCAACACCCCGCCCCACAGCGCCCGCGCCCGGGCCATGGCACCGCCCGCAATCGCCAGCATCGGCGCGATGATCGAGGTCATCTGCACCAGATCGGCATTCTCGACCTGCTCGGCCAGCCCGTCGATCTCGCCGAAATGCTCGATCGCCTCGACATAGCCAAAGCTGAAAAAGCCGACCAGCATACCGATCAGACCGGCGATGATCCCCAGAACAAGGGCGGCATTGCGCATCTTGGGTTCTCTCCTGCGTTTCCCTACCAGTCCGACATAAGGCGGCGCCTAGCCCAGACCAAGGGCCTGACGGGTGGCAGGGGTCCAACCGAGGTAAAATTCCCCCCCGGCCTCGATCAGCGGCCGCTTCATCAGGGCGGGATATTGCGCGATCAGATCCAGCGGCGCGCCGGCGCGCTCGGCCTCGTCCAGCCCGCGCCAGGTTGTCGAGCGGGTATTGAGCAGATCGGCGCCGAACTGCGCCCAGGCCCGGCCCAGAACCGCCGGGTCGACGCCATCGGCGCGCACATCGACAAGCCGCGCATCAGGTAATGATTTCAACGCCTTGCGGCAGGTATCGCAGTTCTTCAGACCATAGATCAGCATGGCGCCCCCTTCTTGTTACTGCGGAAATATCGCGCATTTTGCGCCTCGACACCCCCTTTTTCTTGATTTTTGCACGCACCGTGCAATCTTGTGGCCGGAGCTTCCGGCCTGTCGGCGTCCGGCATGTTCATGCTGGACCGGGCGTTCGTCTATCCGGTCGCCCGATCACGACCCCGACAATTACAGGGGTGACCTGGAAGGTAGAAGGAGACACGGGACATGCCTACCGGCACCGTGAAATGGTTTAACGCAACAAAAGGTTACGGGTTCATTGCCCCTGATGATGGGGGCAAGGACGTTTTTGTACATATTTCGGCTGTCGAAAGGTCCGGTCTGACTGGACTCGCCGACAACCAGAAAGTGTCCTTTGAAATGCTGGACGGACGTGACGGCCGCAAGATGGCCGGAGACATCAAGCCACTGTAACGGGACCAGCCCGGTTGTTTCCGGGTCATGCATCTGGCGGCGGCCGGGACGCACGGCCGCCGGTCACCCGATGGCCGCGACGCGGCCTCCGGCCTCAATCGGATGCCCGCTGTAGCGACCCGCTGATCAGGGTCGAAATCGCCCCTTTGTTCGCCTCTACCGCGCCGGCAAGGGCCTTGGCATCGTTTGCGCCCGCGCCAACCTCGGTAACGGCGATACTCAACGTGACCGGCCGCCCCTGATGATAAGGCATGATCGCCGTATCGTATCCGCCCTCGGGACTGTCGGGATAGATCTCGGGAACCGCCCTGTGCCGGACGCCCCCGAAAGGCGATGAGACATTTGCCCTTGCAGGTTTCAATCCCAGGCTTTGCGAGTGGCTGACCAATTCGCCGTCGGCATTGACCGCAGCCACAGACAGGGTGACGGCGGCCCCTGCCCATCCGATTTCCTCGGCCTTCACGCTGGTCGCGGCCTTCAGCACCGGGGTATAGGAATAGACGGGCCTGACGAACATGGCACCATCGCCGATTTCCTTCAGCTCGAGCACGATCGCCGAATAGAGATCGCGACGGGTCTTGTCGCTACTCAAGGGCCCCATGCGGACGATACCGACGCAGCGGATATCGTTTGTGGTGCGCCCGATCTGGAAATTCGAGAAATTCGCCGAACCGACATAGCGCGCCTGATAGCGCTGTGCCCATTTTCGCGCTCCCTCGACCACCGCATTGGTCAACACGTTGGTCACAATGGACAAGAGAGCTGTCCGCAACAGCGCCGCTTCTCGGTCGCCGTCCGTCGGCGGTGGCGGAGGTTTGCGCAGAGCACAGCGTTCGGTCGGGAAATCCGGCAGAACGATGTTCATCCTGTCGGTATTGGCGCCGCCAAAGAATATCAGCCTGGCAGTATCTCCCCCCGAGGTTCCTTCATGCTGCACACAGGCGGCAAGCGGCACAGCAAGGCACAAACCCAGAAACGATCTACGCATCGATCCTCCCCCCGGAAAACAGAGGGAGGATGGCAGATCATCTACGATTTTTCAACTTCCGGGCGTATTACCGGCCGATTACATCCTGAAATTCGCGCCACTCCCGCGCCGAGAGGCCCGAGGTCTCTTGCGTCACCGCCTCGCCTGCCAGCATCCGGCGCAGGCTGTCGACCATCTGCGCCGACAGGTTCACCGCACCCAGCCGGTAATCCTCGAACGCCTTATAGGCAAAGGGCACCCAGTCGGCGACCAGGCGGCACATGGTTTCGGCATAGACCCGGATCTCGTATTGCGCATGCGCATCTGCGCGCAGGCGCAGGAAATGGAACAGGTTGTGCAGATCGACCTTCCAGTACCATTGGGTATAGATATTGGCCGGCAGGTTCATCCGCGCCAGTTCGCGCGCCAGGCCCTGCTGACCGTCCTGTCCGATCATCGCTTCGTAATTGTCGTAGCAGCGGGCGCTGTCGGCCTTTAGGATCTCCAGCACGCGCGCCGCCTCTTCTCCCTGCAGCGCCTCACCCCGGCCCTGGTTGTTGACCGCCGATTGTGCCGCAACATGCTCGGGCGCCGGGATATAGAATTCACGATCCAGGATCGAATAGCGGGCCGAGTATTCGTTCACATTGGCGGTGCGGTGCCGGATCCACTGTCGGGCCACGAAAACCGGCAGTTTCACATGCAGCTTGACCTCGCACATCTCGAACGGGGTCGAGTGCCAATGCCGCATCAGGTAGCGGATCAGACCTTCGTCATTCTGCACCGATTTGGTGCCCTTGCCATAGCTGACGCGTGCCGCCTGACAGATTGCCGCATCGTCGCCCATATAGTCGATCACCCGGACAAAGCCGTGATCCAGCACCGGATGCGCGGTATAGAGATGCTCCTCCATCCCCGGCGACACGACACGGCGGGTTGGCGCGTTCTGCGCCCGCTGGGCCTCGATCTCGGCCAATTGTTCCGGGGAAAGCGGCATCGGGTGTCCTTTCACTACATGAGTCGCAGCCATACTATATATGGCCGCGCCCCGTACCAAAACCGCCATATGAGGTATGGCTTTTCGGACACCCTGTTTCGCTTTCCGACAACCCGCTCAGGTTGCGATTGACTTTCGCGTCAGCAGACCGGACTATCGGCCAAAATGATCTGACAAAAGAGCAGAGGCAGGCAGTTATGAAACCCCATCTCGTTGCGGTCGCAACGTGCGTTGTGCTGGCAGCGTGCGGTGGCTCCGATGCCGTATTTGGAACTGGTGATGGAACCGGCGACGGTGGCAGCGGTGGCGACACTGGCGGCGATACAGGTTCGCCCATTCAAGGTGATCGTACGCTTCCGCCGGGAACAACTTCGCCCACCGCAAGAACCGGGATCTTCAGAAGCGAGCCCACCAGCACCGAAACCGCCTACAATGGTAACGGTTTTGCCCGTGATGTCCGTTACAATGCCGCCGACGACACCTTCTCGGTCGACAACCTCGGCTTTGACGGCGACAATACCTATTCCCGCGGAACCACAGTCGGCAGCCTCGGCCCCTATGCGGTCTACGAGGCCGACGCACAGTTCCTGGACAGTTTCGATGGCCAGCCGGTCAACCAGTTCCGCCACCGTGCCATTTATGGCGTCTCGACCTCGGGCAATACGCAATTCGCCATCGTGCGGACCGGCGCCTATGTTGGCTATGGGTTTGGCGGTTTCATCTACCAGCGCAACAACGAGGTGAACCTGCCGACCACCGGCCAGGCGCTGTTCTCGGGTAATGTTGCGGGCTTGCGCGACTACAACGGTATCGGTGCGCTGGAATACACCACCGGTGATATCCGCATCGCCATCGACTTTGACGATTTCAACGATAGCACCGGCACCCGAGGGGACGCGGTACGCGGCGAAATCCGCAATCGCCGCATCTTTGACATGGACGGCAACGACGTTACCGAAACCACGCTGAACCGGATCAACACCCAGAACAACGCCACCCTGAGGGAAATCCCGACCGCCACATTCACCGTCGGCCCCGGCGTGATGGACGACAATGGCGAGATCCTGGGCCAGATGACCAGCTATTTCGTGAACAACGAAGGCCAGGCGCTGCTGTTCGAGGAAGGCAATTACTATGCCATCGTCTCGGGTGACAGGGCACAAGAGATCGTGGGCGTGGTGGTGCTGGAAACCAAACGTGACCCGGCTGCGACCTCGGTTCGCGAGACCGGCGGCTTCATCGTCTACAACTGAGGCCGGTGATGCGGCCGTGGGGAAAGATACGCCGCCCCATCGCGGCTCTGGCCCTTCTGACCGGGTTGCTGCCCTCTGTGCTCGGTGCCGAGGCGCCGGTCAAGCTGAGCCCCGATGAACTCAGGGCCACCGCCGTCCAGGCGCTCCGCATCGGGGCGCCTGAACAGGCCTATAGCTATGCTCATGCTTTGTTGCAGCGCGATCCAGCGGACCGGCAGGCGCTGCTGGTACATTCTCGCGCGGCCCGCACGCTTGGCCGCTTTGACGAGGCGCGCAGCTCTGCCCAACAGGCCTGGCGGCTGTCCGAAACCGACGAGCAGAAATTCGCAAGCTCGATGGTCATGGCCCAGGCACTCGCCTCGGATGACCGCCGCACATTGGCTCAATGGTGGCTGCGCCGCGCCGTCGAACACGCCCCCACCGAGGAGTTGAGCCGGATCGCCGTGCGCGATTTCCGCTATGTGCGGGCGCGCAACCCCTGGCTGACGAGGCTGTCCTTTGCGATCACCCCGGACAGCAATATCAACAACGGCTCGTCACAACGATCCTCGTTCCTGAACTACAAACTGTCCGAAGTCCTTTATGGCCAACCAGTCGAATATCAGCTGGGCGGATCGGCACGGGCGCTGTCGGGGATCGAATACGCACTGGGCCTGACCACCCGCTACCGTTTTCGCGAGTTGCCGACCCGCGCGCATGACCTGATCCTGTCGGTCGATCTGCGCGCCTATTCGCTGTCCTCCGAGGCCAAGGCCATTGCCCCCACCGCCCGTGCCAGCGATTTCTCCTTCGCCTCCTACACGCTGGGCTATGGCCAGCGCGGCATCAATTTCGACCGGCGCGGCGAATACCGTTTCTTTGTCGATGTCGGGCAGAGCTGGTATGGCGGCAACGAATATGCCCGGTTTGCGCGGCTCAGCCTGGGGCAAAGCTACAAGCTGGACAGGGGGCGCCAGATCAACGCCCGCATCGCCACCGAGCGGCAATGGGGTGTCACCCGCAGTGATCAGGACACGATACGCGCCGATCTGTCCTATACCCTGCCGCTCGCGGGGGGGACAACGCTGTGGACCAATCTGACCGGGGCGGTGGCGACCTCGAACCTGGCCGCCGACGAGTTCGACGAAATCGCGCTGCGCGCCCAGATCACCTTTGCCAAACCGATCCTTGGCGCCACCGCGCAGCTGGGGCTGTGGGCCCGCAGCCGCGACTATGACGTGTCGCCACATGATCGCAACGGCCGGCAGGAAGACAAGTACGAGGCGGATTTCACGCTGATCTTCAACAAGATAGACTATTATGGCTTCAACCCCACCATGCGCATCAGCGCCTCGCGCACCGAAAGCAACATCGCGCTTTATGATGCGCGCCGGTTCGGGGTGAATTTCGGCATCCAATCCGCGTTCTAGGCGGCTCGACATTGACGGCCACTGCGCTAGGCTTCGTCGCGACACCCAGAACAGGAAAACAAGCGATGCCGCTCAAATATCTGCACGTCATGGTCCGCGTTAAGGACCTGGAAAAATCCATGGCCTTCTACGAATTGCTCGGCCTGCGCGAGATCCGCCGCTACGACAGCGAAGAGGGACGGTTCACACTGGTCTATCTGGCCGCGCCCGGCCAGGACGAGACCCCGCTGGAGCTGACCTATAACTGGGATGGTGACGACGGGCTGCCCAGCGACAGCCGCCATTTCGGGCATCTGGCCTACGGGGTCGACGACATCTATGCAACCTGCGCGATGCTGCAAGAGAACGGCATAACCATCAACCGGCCACCGCGCGACGGGCGCATGGCCTTTGTCCGTTCGCCTGACAATATCTCGATCGAATTGCTGCAGAACGGTGCCGCGCTGGACCCGGCCGAGCCCTGGGTCAGCATGGACAGCACCGGCCACTGGTGATGTGCCGGGCCACCGCTGCCTGTCTGCTAGCACTGCTGGCAACGCAGGCGTCGGCTTTGGAATGCCGCTTGGCCCTTGCCCTGGCGCTTGATGTGTCGCGTTCGATCGACGCGCGCGAGGACCGGTTGCAGCGGCAGGGGCTGGCGACGGCGTTGCTGGCCCCCGAGGTGGTGCGCGCCGCCTTTTCAACACCGCAGCCGGTTGCACTCGCCGCCTATGAATGGAGTGGACCGGCCGATCAGCAATTGCTGCTCGACTGGACAGTCATACGCACGCGCGCCGATATGGAAGCTGCCGCCGCCCGTCTGGGCGCCTCTCGTCGAGCAACGACCGAAGCGCCTACCGCCATGGGGCACGCGCTTGCCTATGGTGCCGCACTGCTGGAGCGCGGTCCAAACTGTCTGTTCCGCACTATCGACCTGTCGGGCGATGGCGAGAATAATGAGGGGTTCGAACCGCGCGCGGCCTATGCCGCCCCGGCCTTTGGCAACATCACCGTCAATGGGCTGGCGATCAACGGTGCCGAATACGAAACCGAGATCCAGCTGATCCCCTATTTCGAGACCGAGGTGCTGCATGGCCCCGGCGCCTTTCTCGAGGTGGCACAGGGCTTTGCCGATTTCGAACGCGCCATGCGGCGCAAGCTGGAGCGGGAACTGTCCGGGCTGGTGATCGGGGGGCTGCGATGATCCGCGTGTTGGCCCTTCTGGTCCTGCTGCTGCCCGTGCCCGGCTGGGCCGGATGCCGGCAGGCGCTGGCGCTGGGGCTTGATGTCTCCGGTTCGGTCGATGCGCGTGAATACCGGTTGCAGCTCGACGGGCTGGCCGCGGCGCTGCTGGTGCCCGCGGTTCAGTCGCGCCTGCTTGCGATGCCTGGCCAACCGATCCGGCTGGCCGTCTATGAATGGAGCGAACCAGGGTTTCAGCGCCTGATCCTGCCCTGGCGGCAGATCGACACCGCCGCCGATCTTGAGGAGGTCGCGGCCACCCTGCGCGCCACCCGCCGGGCCGCTGCGCCACCGGGCACCGCCATCGGCCCCGCGATGCGTCATGGTGCCGCCCTGCTGGCTCAACAACCTGACTGCTGGAAACGCACGCTCGACCTGTCGGGCGATGGCAAGCACAACATGGGCCCGCATCCCCGCGCAGTAAAGGCCGCGCTGGAGGACACCGGCCTGACCGTCAACGCGCTGGTCATTGGCGCGGACAGCATGACCTCCACGGACCTCCGCCAGACCCAGATTGGAGAGCTGTCGGCCTATTACGGCGCCTGGGTGATCCTGGGACCCGGCGCCTTTGTCGAGGTTGCGCTGGGATATGACGACTATCAGGCCGCAATGGAGCGCAAACTGAGGCGCGAGCTGGAGGGGCTGGTTCTCTCTGCCCTTCCCGCCCGCACCGCGACGCAGCTACACGCGCCTGTCCTGCCTAGGCCTGTCCTGCCTCAATAAATGTACCGGATCTGATCGGTCCAGTACCGCTCCACCCGCTTCAGGGCCGAGGTGATCTCCTCGATCCCGTCGGGACCCAGCACGCCTCGGCTTTGCAGCCCCTCGGCATGGCGCATGAACAACTCGGCGACCACATCGCGGATCTCGCGCCCCCGCTGGGTCAGCCTGACCCGAACCGAGCGGCGGTCGATCTCGCAGCGCTGGTGGTGCATATAGCCCATGTCGACCAGCTTCTTGAGGTTGTAGCTGACATTGCTGCCCTGGTAATATCCGCGGCTTTTCAATTCGCCCGCAGTCACCTCGTTATCGCCGATATTGAACAGCAAAAGCGCCTGTACCGCGTTGATTTCCAGCACGCCGACCCGCTCGAACTCGTCCTTGATGACGTCGAGCAGCAGCCGGTGCAACCGCTCGACCAGCGACAGCGCCTCCAGATAGTTTGCCATGAAGCCTTTGGCGCCGGCCTGGGCGATCTGCCTCTCCATACTCATCCGTCTCTCCGACTCGCTGCTGCTTGCCGAATACTCTCAGACGAAAACCCAAAGAATCAGTTAAGTTGAAAACTGTGTTATTTTTGAAACGTTTGCGCGATATCCGCGATCAAATCCCGATAGCGGTCCGGGGCAGAAACCTGCCCCGTGACCCATTGATAGAGATCCTGATCGTTCTCGTGCAGCAGCGCGTCGTAAAGATCGAGCGCGCCCGCATCCATCGCCTCGATATTGCGGTCGGCATAAGCGGACAGGATCAGGTCCATCTCCTTGATCCCGCGCCGCATCGAGCGCATGCGCATCCGTTTGATCCGGGTTTCGCGGCTTTCGCTCACTCGGTTTGCTCCATGATCTGGCGCAGCTGCTTTTCCAGCCGCGCGGCACGCTGGCCGCTGGCCTGAAGATCGGCGCGCAGGCTGCGCAATTCGGTCAGCAAGGCCGCCATGTCGCGGGCGGTTTCATCGGTCTCGTTCAGCGCCTCACCACCCTGCCCCTCGCCGGTGATCAGCCAGACGATCGAGACATTCAGCAGCCCCGCCAGCATCGACAGACGATTGGCGCGCGGCTCGGACAGGTCGTTTTCCCAGCCGCTGATCGTGCTCTTCTTCACCCCAAGACGGCGGGCCAGTTGCGCCTGGGTCATGTCCGCGGCCTCGCGCGCCGCAGCCAGACGGTCGCCAAAGGTCGCGGCCTCGGGTCCGTACCAATCGGTTTCGTCGCTCATAGCGGTCCTTTCCGGTTGCCTCCGCAACCTGCTTGATCGTCGGTTGGGCGCACCCTATGACAGGGACGCGCAACATTCAAACCGAGGCCGCCATGAGTTTCCTGTCTGCGACATTGTCCCGCGTCAAACCCTCGCCCACCGTTGCCATGACGGCCAAGGCGGCCGAACTCAAGGCCGAAGGCCGCGACATCATCGGGCTGAGCGCGGGCGAGCCGGATTTCGACACGCCGCAGAACATCAAGGACGCCGCAACCGCCGCCATCGCGGCGGGCAAGACCAAATATACCGCGCCCGACGGCATCATCGAGCTGAAGCAGGCGGTCTGCGCCAAGATGCAGCGCGATCACGGGCTGAGCTACACACCCGCCCAGGTCTCGGTCGGCAGCGGCGGCAAACAGACGCTGTACAACGCGCTGATGGCAACGCTTAATCCCGGTGACGAGGTGATCATCCCCGCCCCCTATTGGGTCAGCTATCCCGACATGGTACTGCTGGGCGGCGGCACGCCGGTGGTGGTGGAAACCGCGCTGGAGACCGCATTCAAGCTGACGCCCGCGCAACTTGAGGCCGCAATCACGCCGCGCACGAAATGGTTCATCTTCAACTCGCCCTCGAACCCGACCGGCGCGGGCTACAGCCGGGACGAGTTGAAGGGCCTGACTGATGTGCTGATGCGTCACCCGCATGTCTGGGTGATGTCCGACGATATGTATGAACATCTCGCCTATGACGGGTTCGAATTCTGCACCCCCGCACAGGTGGAGCCGGGCCTGTATGACCGCACGCTGACCTGCAATGGCGTTTCCAAGGCCTATGCGATGACCGGCTGGCGGATCGGCTATGCGGCCGGGCCGGTGGAGCTGATTGCCGCCATGCGCAAGATCCAGTCGCAATCCACCTCGAACCCATGCACCATCAGCCAATGGGCAGCGGTCGAAGCATTGAACGGCACGCAAGAATTCCTGGCCCCGAACGCGACGCTTTTCAAACGCCGCCGCGACTTGGTGATCTCGATGCTGAATGCCATCGACGGCATCGAATGCCCCACCCCCGAGGGCGCGTTCTATGTCTATCCCTCGATTGCCGGCCTGATCGGCAAGACCACGCCCAGGGGTACCGTGATCGACAGTGACGAGACCTTTTGCACCGCATTGCTGGAAGAGGCCGACGTGGCGGTGGTGTTTGGTGCGGCCTTCGGGCTTTCCCCGAATTTCCGTGTCAGCTACGCTGCCTCCGATGCGGCCCTGACCGAGGCCTGCACCCGCATCCAGCGCTTCTGCGCGTCACTGACCTGAAACGGGAGACACCGGAATGGGCGCCGAATTGCCAGACTATTACTTCCGGGTCCGGGAAAATGGCGCCTTTGTCTTTCGCGTCGACACGGAAAACCGCCAGCGCCGGATCGAAATGGATCACATTGCCGTCGTCAACATCAAGAATGGCGATATCAAGCCCCAGGGCGGGCGCACGCTCAGCCCCGAGGATCTGCGAGAGATCAAGCGCTGGATGACCGAGCGCACCGATCTGCTCGCCCGGCGTGATATCGACGATATCCACCGGGCGGTGGATTACCTGAACCTGACCACCCATTGGGTCCAGTCCAAGGCAAGCGACGCGCAACTCGAAGAGGTCACTGATGCGCTGCTGCTGGCCATGCACGACCTGCGCTCGGTGCTGGTCCGCAAGAAGGCCGACCGGTTGATGAAAGGCTGATACCCGAGCGTATCGGAGCTGCGCAGAATTTCCGCGAAATTCTGCTAAAGAAAATTGAAATTTTCTTTAGACATTTTCTTTGCAAGAAAATGTCGCGCGCGCATACCGGTCAGCCGAAAGGGTTCGCGGCAATCGGGCGGCCAGGGCGCGGGGGGCGTATTGGCAGGCCCGGCAAATCGGCAGGATTGCAACCCAGCGCGTCATCGTCACCATCGTCGATCAGACAGTTCACCAGAAACCGCGCCGCCGCCCCGGTGAGCCGCTCATAGAGCGCGGGCTGCAACGAATCGGTTTCGTCCAGCACCTGCCGAGGCGCAGGACAATGGGCAAGCAAACCGCCCTCGACATAGACGACCTCGTCCTGGTGAAAGGCCAGCGTGGTGATCTCGACCCGCTCGCTGGGCCGACCGGCATCGATGCCGCGATAACCGCACAGCAACCGTACGGGGACCACCGCAAAAGGATCCCCCAACACGTCCAGTGCCGCCTCGCATTCCACCAGCAGGCCCTGATCGGGCATCAGCCACAGGTCACGCCGATTGTGACATACGCCCCGAGGCAGTCGCACCGGACGCAGCGTCGCAGGCAGCCCATGCGGGAGCAAAACCGTTTCCCGCTGGATATCGGCGACTGTCTGCATCGCGTGATCAAAGGTCAGCACCTTGTCGCCGACCTTGAGCGTCTCGACCGGTCGCCAGCCGAGATTCGAGGCAACCATTGTCCCCGCCAAAAATCCCGATTGCCCGGTAATGAGCAACCCGTCTAGGGTCGCCATGGCTTCCCCACCGGCCGGGCTCACCCCCGCTTTCCTGTTTTTCCATCCGAACATTCGCGCCGTCCCTACATGTGGCAGCAGCAAGAGCCTGGCTTGCCGGATTAACCAATTTATGAGGTCAGGACACGCGATTCGGATGCCAGAACCATGCCACGACAAGGGCGAGTTTGTGGCATTGGCCGGGTCTTTTCAGACAATACACCACCTGGCAGAGGATTGGCGCCACGGGCGCAACAGCGCCTCAATCGAAGCGATAACCAAATCGCGCGATATCGCTTGCACAGGCTGCACCCAGCATTTCGGCGGCGCGGTCCGAGTAATAGTCGCGGTAATCGGCGGCGCGGTCGGACCGGTTCGCCCGCGACAGGTTGAGCGCAAAACCCAGATGCGCGGTGACCGGCGCCAGATCCGCCTCAAGATGCTCCAGCCGAACATAGGCCGCGCATTGCTCCTCGCCGTCGGCACGGCGCATGTAGCTGGCCGCGGGCGTGGCCTGAAAGGCCGCCAGCGTCTGGGGATCGGTGACAAACGCCTCGAACCCCACCCGCCGGGCCAGATGTACCGCCGGATGGTCGAAGTCCTGCACCCGCAGCCAGTGATAATAGCTGACGGCCCGGTCCCAGGGATTGCGCACAAGGGTGAAGGCAAAGAGGTCGGCCAGCACCTCGGGCGCGATCAGCCCGTCGATATCGGCCAGGGTCGAATGTTTCCACAACCGACCGCGCGCCCGAACCCCTTTCAGACGACCGCGCCGGCGGATCGCCTTGGGCGTGTCGCCGATCAGGATGTCATCCTTCATCGCCCGCGCCTCAAGCGCCAGCGCCAGCGAGGTGCCGCCCGTCTTGGGAATATGCACGAAGATATAGCCGCGACCCGGTGAGATGATCATGCCGTCACGGTAGCGGCGCGGGCAGCGGCCCTCAACCCGATCTGAGCGCGATGATCGCGCCCGCCAGCACAATCAGCCCGATGCCCAGCATTTGCCAGGGCCCCAATCCCACACCCAGCACGACCCACGCAAAGAGCGGACCAAAGATCATCACCGAAAACTCAAAGACCGAGACATAGGACGGCTCGCCCAGTTGATAGGCACGGATCAGCATGAACACCGCAGTGGCCGACCCCACCGCCTGCAACGCGACCCAGGGCAATGCCTCGGCCATCGGCCATACCCAACCGCGCGCGACGAACCCGTCCGGCCCAGGCACCGGCGCCGCAGGAAAGAACGTCAGCCAGATCAATCCCGCCAGACCGGTCAGGCCCAGCGCCGTCACCATCGCCGCCAGCAGCGCCGCCGTGCTCTCGCCCGCGCAGTGGTTGCGGGTGACCACCGCACCCAGTGCATAGAAGAACCCTCCCGCAACCGGGATCAGCACCGTCGCATCGAAGGCGCTCGGATCGGGTTGCAACACGAACAGGATACCGGCAAAGCCCATCAGAACCGCCAGGATGCGCCAGGGTCCGATCCGCTGACGCAATCCAAAGGCGGTGATCAGCAGCACGAAGATCGGCGAGGTGAACAACCCCGCCAGCGCCTGCGCGATCGGCATGAAGGCCAAAGCACTGAAATAGAACAGCATCGCCACCGTCAACAACAGGCTGCGCAGCAGCACCCAGCCCTTGCGGCGTGGCAACAACCCGCCCAGACCCATCAGAGACATCAGCGCCACCAGGGGCAGCATCATCACCGCGCGGGTGAAATGGAACTGCCACAGCCCGATGCTCTCGGCCAGCCGGATCACGAAATTATCGATCACGCCGATGATGCTCATCGCCGCGATCATGTAGAGTGCCGCCGCCAGAGGGGCCGAAGGATTTTCTGCCTGCATCCCAAGCTGATAGCCGGGCCATGGACCCCGGTCTTGTCCCGTAGCGACACCTGAGAGGGGTTTTTGCCTGCGACTTCGGGCGCCGCGCAAGCCGTTTGCCGCTGGCCCGTCAAAGGTGTAGTCTGGGCAAAAAACAAGAACGAGCATCCCGTACCAGGCATGACAGCTCTCAAGCAATACGAGCGGATCGAGGCAACCGGCCTCTGGCGCCCCACCCCCGATGCGCAACGGCGCGAGGTTGTGGTCTCGATCGGCGAGGCGACGCTGACGATTTCCGACTTCAACGACCGCGCGTTGACGCATTGGTCGCTGGCGGCGCTGGAACGGCAGAACCCCGGCGCTTTTCCGGCGATCTATTGTCCCGACGGCGACCCCGGCGAGACGCTGGAACTGGCCGAGAGCGAGACAACAATGATCACCGCCATCGACCGGTTGCAGCGGGCCATCGACAGCCGCCGGGCGCATCCCGGACGCATCCGCTGGATCACGGTGGCGGTGATGGTGACGGTTGTGCTGGCAGTCCTGACACTCTGGCTGCCGGGTGCCTTGCGACGACATGTGGTCGCCGTGGTGCCCGAGATCAAGCGGGCCGAGATCGGCCGCGCCGTGCTGAACCGGATCGAGCGGGTCACCGGCCAGGCTTGCATGGGCGAGGATACCGACGCAATCCTGTCCCGTCTGGCCCAACGCACCGGCGTACAGCGGCTTGTCGTGGTGCCCGGCGGACGCGCCGACAGCCTGTTCCTGCCCGGCGGCATCGTGGTGCTGAACCATGCGCTGATCGGTGATCACGAGGACAGCTCGGTCGCCGCCGGCTATATCCTGGCCGAGCGCGCCCGCGCCAAGGCGCAGGATCCGCTGGATGACCTTCTCTATCGCGCGGGGCCGCTCGCCTCGTTTCGGCTCTTGACCACAGGCGGGCTGACGCCCGGAATTCTCGACAGTTACGCCGAGCGGGTGCTGGCCGAGACGCGCCCCGACCAGCCGGACGAAGCGTTGCTGGCGATGTTCAGCCAGGCAGCCATCCCTTCTTCCCCCTATGCCTATGCCCTCGACATCACCGGCGAGTCGGTACTTGGCCTGATCGAGGCAGACCCGATGACGGGGCGCAAGCTGGAACCCATTCTGGCCGACCGCGACTGGGTCCGATTGCAGGATATCTGCGGCGGCTAAGGACAAAACGGATCAGGCCGCCTCATTGGGCGGCCTGATCGGTTCCATTTCGGTCGCTTCCGCTTTAGCGGCGGCCGCGCGTTGGCGCCGGGGGTTCCTTGGCTGGAGCGTTCCGCGTCGACAGGCGCAGGTTCCATGGCGGTTTGGCGCCATTGGTGTAAGAGCGCTCGCTATGTACGACGGTAACGGTTCTGGGATTGGTCTCGACCGGCAGCAAGGTGCGCGGAAGATCGCGCGACCAGAGCTGTTCCATCTGCGCGTCCCCCTCGGCGGTACGCATGCCGCGCATCGGGTTCAGCCGGTCATCCTCGCGATCGACGGCCCGAAACCCGGCGGGGGTCCGAAAGTTGCTGTACTGGATCGCCGGGCGCAGGGTGCGTTCGGCGCGATGCGGGTTGAGCCGATCATCGTTCCACACAGGACGGTATCCGGCAGGCACCTGAACATTGGTGGTGTTCTGCCGCTTGTCATAGACATGCTGCGGCACCACGCGGGTGTTGAGCGAGACCCTGACACCGGTATCCCCTACCTTCAGCGAGGAACTCTTGCGGGTACCATAGGTGATCGGCGGCTCTGCCTGCGGACCACAGCGCACACCGGTCTGATTGATATACCGTTGGCTTAGTGGCGAGGCATTGGGACAGCCCCCCGAGGACGCCGCCGGAGCCACCGCGCGCGGCTTGACCGGGGCCGGGGCCGGGGCCGGAGCGACCGGCACGATAACGGGCGTCGGGCGTGCGGTGGTGGTCCGCGTGGTTGGAACAGCGGCAGGGCGCACGGTGGTGGCCCGAACCGTGGGCGTGGACGCCGTGCGGGGTGCGGGGCTGGCCGTTGTCCGCACCTGCGGCTTCGGTGCCGCTGCGGCGGCGGGTTTCGCGGTGGGTTGGTCCAGGCTGATCACCTTGGGCGCGGCCTGTTGCGGCGCGGTGCTGGTCGCCCCCGCCACGGCGGTGGGCTTGTATCCGCAGACCTGCTTGCGCTCGCGCGAGACACGCGGCACCCATGTCACATTGCCGTCGATCCCGGCGCGGATATAAATACAGCCGCGGCTGTCCACATATTGCTTTCCCTTGTAGGAGGCAGGCGGAAACTCCGCTGGCGGCGAGGCATTTCGCAAGGTCTGAGCGTTCAGCGTGCTGAACCCGACGCTCAGACCGATGACCGAAAGTGCAATAATCCTTGTAACTCTCATGCCTGCCCCCACAAGATATGGAAGTCAGGATGCCGCAAAACCTATTGATAGTAAAGCGGCACTTGCCTCAGTTTCGCCCTATTTCGTGCCGAACATGCGGTCTCCGGCATCGCCCAGACCGGGCATGATATAGCCCTTGGAGTTCAGTGCCCGGTCCAGCGAGGCGGTGACGATGGGCACATCGGGGTGCGCCTCTTTCATCCGCGCCACGCCTTCGGGGGCGGCCAGCAGGCACAGGAACCGAATATCGTTGGCGCCCGCCTGTTTCAGCAGGTCGATGGCGGCGGCCGAGCTGTTGCCCGTGGCCAGCATCGGATCGACCGCGATCACCAGCCGGTCCTGCAAACCTTCGGGCACCTTGAAATAGTATTGCACCGGTTGCAGCGTCTTCTCGTCGCGATAGAGCCCGACAAAGCCGACCCGCGCCGAAGGGATCAGCTCCAGCACCCCGTCCAGCATGCCGTTGCCCGCCCTCAGGATCGACACCAGCGCCAGTTTCTTGCCCGCCAGGATGGGGGCCTCCATCTCTTCCAGCGGGGTTTCGATGCCGCGCGTCGTCAGCGGCAACTCGCGGGTGACCTCATAGGCCAGGAGCAATGTGATCTCGCGCAGAAGCTGGCGGAATGATGCGGTCGAGGTGCCCTTGTCCCGCATCAGGGTCAGTTTGTGCTGCACCAGCGGGTGGTCGACGACGGTCAGATGTTGGCTCATGTTGTCTCCAGTCTCCTTGCAACCCGGCTCCGGGTGTCTTCATCGCAGAATGCTGCGCCGAGCGCCGTGGCGTTCAGGTCGGCGAAATCCTCAGCCCCCCAGCCAAAGGCCTTGGCCAGCATCTCATATTCGCGCCGCATCGTGGTATGGAAAAACGGCGGATCGTCGGTGGAAATGGTGACGCGGACGCCCGCATCGCGTAGCCGCGCGATGGGATGGGCCGCAAACGAGGGGTAAAGGCCCAGCACCACGTTCGAGCCGGGACAGACTTCGAGCGTGATGCCCCGGTCGGCCAGTTCATGTACCAGGTCGGCGTCCTCTATGGCGCGCACGCCATGACCGATGCGCTCGACCCCCAGCACGCGCACCGCGTCGCGCACGCTCTGCGGTCCGCCGAATTCGCCCGCGTGGGTGGTGAGCCGCAAGCCCGCCTCGCGCGCGCAGTCGAAGGACCAGGAATAGTCGCCCTGTTTGCCCACGCCCTCGTTGCCGCCCATGCCGAACCCAACGATCCAGTCGCCCGCTGTCTCGGCCGCGCAGCGGGCGGCGCGCTTGGCCTGATCGGGGCCGAAATGGCGCACACAGGTGACGACCCCACGCAGGGTGATGCCCAATTTCGCCTCGGCCTCGTCCGCCGCGTCGCGGATGGCGGCCAGGTAATCGCGCCAGGCGGCGACATCGCCGCCGCCACAGAAATCAGGACTGAGGAAGGTCTCGGAATAGACCACCCCGTTCTCGGCGCTTTGTTCCAGGATCGCCCAGGTCAGGCGGCGGAATTCCTCGGGTCCTGTCAGCACCGAGGAGGCGACCTCGTAGATGCTCAGGAAATGGGTAAAATCGCGGAAATCATAGGTCCCGTCCGGCTTGAAAATGCCGCGCAGGTCGATCTTTTTCTCATGCGCCAGCTGCCGGATCAGGGCGGGCGGTGCGGCGCCTTCGTGATGCAGGTGCAATTCGACCTTGGGCAGGTCGGCAACCGGGGGCTGTTCTTCGCTCACAGAAAACTCCTCCCCGGTCCCTGTGCCGGAATGCCCAGATGTGCCGCGACCGAGGCTGCGATATCGGCGAAATTCACTTGTCCGATCTGCCCTGCCCCGCGTCCGGCCACCAGAACCGGCACCTGTTCGCGGGTGTGATCGGTACCGCTCCAGCTGGGATCGTTGCCATGATCGGCGGTCAGAACCATCAGGTCGCCGGGCCGTAGGCTTTGCAGGATTTGTCCGATCTCGCGGTCAAACCACTCCAGCGCCCGTGCATATCCGCTAATGTCGCGGCGGTGGCCATAAAGGCTATCGAATTCCACGAAATTGGCAAAGGTCAGGCTGCCCTCTTCGGCGGTTTCGAGCAAACGGGCGAAATGGGTCATCAGATCAGCATCCGACCCTTTGACCACATCGTCGATCCCCTGCATCGAGAAGATATCGCCGATCTTGCCGACACCGTGCACATGGCGGCCCGCATCCTGCGCCCAGTTGGTCAGCACCGGCGCGGGCGGAGTGATGGCAAAATCCTTGCGGTTGGTGGTGCGGGTGAACCCGGTCTCTGGCGTGCCGACAAAGGGCCGCGCGATCACCCGCCCCACTTTCATCGCATGCAGGCGCGGCGCGACGGCCTTGCACAGCTCCAAGAGGCGGTCGAGGCCGAAGGTTTCCTCATGCGCGGCGATCTGGAACACGCTGTCGGCTGAGGTATAGCAGATGGGCTGGCCCGTCCGCATGTGCTCGGCCCCGTGGCGGTCGATGATCACCGTGCCCGAGGCGTGGCAATTGCCAAGGATGCCGTCGCTGCCAGCGGCATCGGCCACCGCCTGTACCAGATCATTCGAGAAGGCGGGAATGGTGTCGGGGAAATAGTGCCAGTCCCACGGCACCGGCAGGCCCGCCAGTTCCCAATGGCCCGAGGGCGTGTCCTTGCCCCGGCTGTGTTCGCGCGCGCAACCCCAGAGGCCCGAAGGGTCCGCCGCCAGCCCCGGCGTGGCCGCGCCCGAAGACAATCGCGTGGCCGCGCCCAGCCCCAGCCGGTCGAGATGGGGCAGATGCAGCGGGCCGCTGCGCCCCTCCTCCGCCTCGCCCCGCGCGCAGGCCTGGGCGATATGAGCCAGCGTGTTGGCGCCGGTATCGGGGCGGTCGCCGTTGAAGAAGGTACCGGCATCCGGCGCACCGCCGATGCCAACCGAATCCATCACCACCAGAAAGGCACGGGTCATGGCGTGATCCTTTCATGGATCAGCGGTGGCGCGGCCACCCGCTCGGGCCCGATGGTGATCGCCGCGCGCAGGGTGGCCTCGGCGACCTCTGCCGCCTCTTGCCTTGCGGCGTGGATGGTGGCGAGTGGGGTTCCGGCGCTGACTGGTGCGCCCAGACGGATCACGCGGGACAGGCCGACCGAAGGATCGACGGTATCGCTTTCGACCTGCCGCCCGCCGCCCAGCGCCACAACGGCAAGGCCCAGCGCCTCGCCATCAATGGCGGTGACATAGCCTGATGCACGCGCAGTGACCTCGCGGATGACGGTCGCCTCGGGCAGGAAGCGCTGCCAGTTCTCGACAAATTGCACCGGCCCGCCGACGGCCGCGATCATCCGGCCAAAGCGTTCGGCGGCGCGCCCGTCAGCGATGATTTCGGCAAGGCGCACGGCGCCGCTGGCCGCATCCGAGGCCAGCCCCGCGTCCGTCAGCAGCACGCCGCCCAGTTCCGCCGAAAGCTGCGCCAGCGGGTCGTTGGCATGACCGCCGGTCAACACCCGCATCACCTCGCCCACTTCAAGCGCATTGCCGAGGCTCGGCGCCAGCGGCTGGTTCATATCAGTGATCAGGGCCGAGGTCCTGCATCCGGCGGCATTGGCGGTCTCGGTCAGGGCGTGGGCCAGCGCGCGGGCCTCGTCCGCTGATTTCATGAATGCGCCGCTGCCCAGTTTCACGTCCAGCACCAGCGCATCGGGGCTGGCTGCCAGTTTCTTGGACAGGATCGAGGCGGTGATCAGATCGAGGCTTTCGACCGTGGCGGTCACATCGCGGATGGCATAGAGCCGCTTGTCGGCGGGCGCGATGCGGGCGGTGGCGCCGACAATAGCGGCCCCGGTGTCGCGCACCACCTGCGCCAGTCGGTCGGGCCCAAGCTGGGTGGTGACGCCGGGGATCGCCTCCATCTTGTCGAGCGTGCCGCCGGTATGGCCCAGCCCCCGGCCCGAGATCATCGGCACATAGGCGCTACATTCGGCCAGCGCGGGCGCCAGCACCAGGCTGACGCAATCACCGACGCCACCGGTGGAATGCTTGTCGATCACCGGCCCGTCGAAATCCCAGTGGAGCACATCGCCGGTATCGCGCATGGCCAGCGTCAGCGCCGCGCGCCCCTCGGGGCCAAGCCGCCCCATGCAGACTCCCATGGCAAAGGCGCCCGCCTGGGCATCGCTGACTGAACCGTCGGCAAGGCCCTGGGCAAACCAGGCCAGCTCAGCCGCACTGGGCACCTCGTGCCGTCTGAGCCGGGCAATGATGGCACGTGCATCCATGGTTCAGCTTTTGTCCATATGGGCCGCGCCGAAGGCGCCGGGCAGGAGCTGACCGATGGTCATCGCGGTTTCGATCCCATCGAGATTGGCCATGGTCACGACCACATCCGGATCCCCGAATTCGGCCAGTTTCTGTCGGCAGCCACCGCAGGGCGGCACCGGCGCCGGGCTATCGGCGACCACATAGACCTCGGTCAGGCGGCTTTCGCCCGCGGCAACCATTGCAGCGATGGCACCCGCTTCGGCGCAGGTGCCTTCGGGATAGGCGATGTTCTCCACGTTGCAACCGGCATAGACCACGCCCGAGGCGGCCCGGATCGCCGCGCCCACCTTGAACCGGGAATAGGGCGCATGGGCGTTTTCACGAACGGTCAGGGCGGCGGATTTGAGGCTCATGGCGATTCCCCGGTTTTTGATCATCTGGTCGGAAATGCATAGCCTATCCCGCACCCGCGCGCGAGAGGAACCGCCGGGCAAGGGGGCGCTGCCCCCGTCCAGCGGACTCCCCCGGAGTATTTTTGGCGAAATGAAGCGGCTTTAGCCCAGCGTGGTATTGAAGGTTCCGGGCAAGGTGACCTCAAGCAGTTCGATATCATCCGAAGGGTCGGACAGGCAGGTGCGCATGCCCGGCGGGATGACGAATGCGTCGCCCTGTTCCAGCGGGAAGGGATCGCGCCCCTCGCCCATCAGCGTCACGGTGCCGTTCATCACGAAGGTGAACAGGATATCGGTGTCATGGGCCGTCCATTGCGGCGCGCCCTGCCCCCGGCGCACCACCTGCACCCCGGCCACGCCCTTGGTATTCTCGGCGATGGTAGTGTCGCGGCAGATATAGCCCGGCAAGCGGAAGGAGCCCCATTCGGCGCCCTCGGCGCGGTTATAGACAAAGCGCTGGCCCTGCCACTCGCGGTCGGGGCGCAGGTGCGGTGTGGGCAGGGTCATCTCGTGGTCGATCTCGGTGACATGCTCGGCCGGCACGCCAATCTCGATCACCTGCACGTTGTCGCTGGCCTCGAGCACGCGATGGCGGATTTCGGGCGGCTGGATGAAGCAATCCCCGGCGGTCAGGCGCATCTTGTCGCCCTGATCCTCGTACACAACATCGACCCAGCCATGGATGCAGAAGATCAGCTGAAAGCCCACGCGGTGGAAATGCACCATGTCCGGCACTGGCCCACCATCGGGAATACGGATATGGCTGGCGATGATCGAGCCACCTAGGCGCGAGGGCACCAGATCGCGGTAATGCATGCCGGCGCGGCCGATGATCCAGGGCGCCTGATCCTTGAGCCGGCGCACGACAAAGCTGTGTTCGGTCTGCGGCATCACCAGCGGCGGGTGGCGTTCCTCGATCTCGATCCGTGTGCCGTTGGGCGCGGTCAGGCTGCGTTGGCCATCGGCGAATTCATCCGGGTTCTCGGTAAGGATGCGCAGGGTGCCGGGCGCCTCGGGCGCGCCCTTTTCGATGCGCAAGCGCAGGCCGTGGCCCGAGAACACCGCGATGCGCGGGTCGTCAGCGGGATAGATCATGTCCATCCGCATGCCCAGAACCTTGGTATAAAAAGGGATATCATCGCGCAGTTCCTGCGTCGGCAGGCGCATCTCGGCTATCGTATCGGTCATCGGATCCTCCCTCGGGTCGCGAGAGTGGCGGCAGAGTACCGCTTTGGCAAGCCGGGCTGCGACCTTGTTGCTCGAAAATCCCGGTTTCCCCGGCGTCAAATTTAGTTTAATACTAAACTAGCTCCCCGAGGAGGATTTTCCGAGATGTCCGACCAGCCCAGCCAGCGCCAAGCGGCGCTAGACTACCACGCCTTTCCCAAGCCCGGAAAGCTGGAGATCAGGGCCACCAAACCGATGGCCAACGGCCGCGATCTGGCGCGCGCCTATTCGCCAGGTGTGGCCGAGGCCTGTCTGGAAATCAAGGCGGATGCCAGCAGCGCCGAGGCCTATACCGCGCGCGGCAACCTTGTGGCGGTGGTGTCGAACGGCACTGCGGTTCTGGGTCTGGGCAATATCGGCGCACTGGCCTCGAAACCGGTGATGGAGGGCAAGGCGGTCCTGTTCAAGAAGTTCGCAGGCATCGACTGTTTCGACCTTGAGGTGAACGAGAGCGACCCGGAGAAACTGGCCGATATCGTCTGCGCGCTCGAGCCGACCTTCGGCGCCATCAACCTGGAAGACATCAAGGCGCCCGACTGTTTCATCGTCGAGAAACTGTGCCGCGAGCGGATGAACATCCCCGTCTTTCACGATGACCAGCACGGCACCGCCATCGTGGTTGGCGCGGCGGCGCGCAACGCGTTGCATGTCGCCGGGAAAGCACTCGAAGATATCAAGATCGTTTCGACCGGCGGTGGCGCTGCCGGGATCGCCTGCCTGAACATGCTCGTGAAACTGGGCGTGAAGCGCGAGAATATCTGGCTCTGCGACATTCACGGGCTGGTCTATGAGGGGCGCGTCGAGGACATGAACCCGCAAAAGGCGGCCTTTGCCCAGACCACCGACCTGCGCACGCTAGACGATGTGATCGCGGGCGCTGACCTGTTCCTGGGCCTCAGCGGGCCCAACGTGCTGAAGCCCGAGATGGTGGCGCGCATGGCGAAGCGCCCGATCATCTTTGCCTTGGCCAACCCAACGCCCGAGATACTGCCCGATGCGGCGCGCGAAGTGGCCCCGGATGCGATCATCGCAACCGGTCGCAGCGACTTTCCGAACCAGGTCAACAACGTCCTTTGCTTTCCCTTCATCTTTCGCGGGGCGCTCGATGTGGGCGCTACCGAGATCAACGACGCCATGCAGATCGCCTGTGTCGAGGGGATCGCCGAGTTGGCTCGCATCACCACCAGTGCCGAGGCGGCGGCGGCCTATCAGGGCGAGCAGCTGACATTCGGGGCCGACTATCTGATCCCGAAACCGTTCGATCCGCGTCTTGTCGGGGTTGTCTCTTCTGCCGTAGCGCGCGCCGCGATGGAGAGCGGCGTGGCGCGGCGCCCGATCACCGATCTGGAGGCCTATCGCCAGAAGCTGAACCAGAGCGTGTTCAAATCCGCCCTGCTGATGCGCCCGGTGTTTGAGGCGGCAGCCAAGGCGGCGCGGCGACTGGTCTTTGCCGAGGGCGAGGACGAACGCGTTCTGCGCGCGGCACAGGCCATTCTGGAAGAGACCACCGAGACCCCGATCCTGATCGGCCGCCCCGAGGTGATCGAGGCGCGCTGTGAAAAACTGGGCCTGTCGGTGCGCCCTGGCCAGGATTTCCAGATCGTGAACCCGGAAAACGACCCGCGCTATTACGATTACTGGACCTCGTATCATCAGCTGATGCAGCGGCGCGGCGTCACCCCGGATCTGGCCAAGGCGATCATGCGCACCAACACCACCGCCATCGGCGCCATCATGGTGCATCGGGGCGAGGCTGACAGCCTGATCTGCGGCACCTTCGGCGAATATCGCTGGCACCTGAACTATGTGCAGCAGGTACTGGGTACCCATGATCTGCGCCCGCATGGAGCGCTGTCGCTGATGATCCTGGAAGACGGGCCTCTGTTCATTGCCGATACCCATGTGCGCAGCCGCCCCAGCCCCGAGGAACTGGCCGAGATCACGCTGGGCGCCGCGCGCCATGTGCGCCGCTTCGGCATCGAACCGCAAATCGCCTTTTGCTCCCAATCGCAATTCGGCAATCAGGCCGAAGGCTCGGGCCTGCGGTTGCGGCAGGCGATAGAGATACTGGACAGCCAGGCCCGTGACTTTGTCTATGAAGGCGAGATGAACCTCGACAGCGCGCTGGACCCCGAACTGCGCCAGCGCATCTTTCCCAATTCACGACTGCGCGGCGCGGCGAATGTGTTGATCTTTGCTCATGCGGATGCGGCCAGCGGCGTCCGCAACGTGCTCAAGATGAAAGCGGGCGGTATCGAGGTCGGGCCGATCCTGATGGGCATGGGCAACAAGGCGCATATCGTGACCCCCTCGATCACCGCGCGCGGGCTTTTGAACATGGCGGCCATTGCCGGAACCCCGGTCGCTCACTACGGTTGATCCCGGTGGCGTCTTGCCGCCAATAGGGAGAGATCGCAATGAAGGGACATTGCCATTGCGGCGCGGTGCGCTGGCAGAGCGACGGCGAGGTCGCGTGGAGCTGTTATTGCCACTGTGCCGATTGCCGCCGCAATTGCGCTGCCCCTGTCACTGCGTTTTTCGGGCTCCCGCATGAGAGCGTCGTGTGGAGCGGCGATACCCCGCGCATCTATCGTTCATCAGACCGTGTCGAGCGGCTGTTCTGCGGCTCCTGCGGCACCCAGATGGCCTATCGCAACGCCGATGATCGCGTGAACATCCATCTTTATACCGCAACGCTGAAGGACCCGTCGGTGCTCCCACCCCGGTTTCACGTCTTTCATGCCGCGCGACTTCCCTGGCTGAACTTGCAGGACGATCTGCGTCGCTTCGACCGCACGACCGACTAAAAGCGATTCCGGCACCTTTGCAGATCAATCATTTGCAACTTTGCAAAGAGGCTCGAATTTTCCGACAAACCAGACGAGAAAAGCGGCTTTGCAAAAATTTGCAGTCCCGATCAGGAAACCTCTGCAAATTTCTTGCGATAATGTGACGCGACGTCCTTTGTCCGGCTTGCCCGGTGGCGCCGCTATGCCTAACACACCATCCAGCCGAACGTGAGGAGGACGCCATGGCATATCAGGACGTTTACGAGAGCTGGAAGAGCGATCCCGAAGCCTTCTGGATGGAGGCCGCCAAGAGCATCGACTGGGTCGAGGCGCCCAGCCGTGCGCTCGATGACAGCAACGCGCCGCTCTATGAATGGTTCACCGATGCCAAGGTCAACACCTGCTGGAACGCGGTCGACCGCCATGTCGAGGCCGGGCGAGGTGAGCAGATCGCGATCATCTATGACAGCCCGATCACCCATACCAAGCGGCAGATTTCCTATGTCGAGCTGCGCAACCGCGTGGCCATGCTGGCCGGTGCCCTGCGCGCCAAGGGTGTGGAAAAGGGCGACCGCGTCATCATCTACATGCCAATGATCCCCGAGGCGCTGGAGGCGATGCTGGCCTGTGCCCGTCTGGGCGCCGTGCATTCTGTGGTCTTCGGAGGGTTTGCCGCCAACGAACTGGCCGTGCGTATCGACGACGCCCAGCCCAAGGCGATCATCGCCGCATCCTGCGGGTTGGAGCCGGGGCGCGTGGTGCATTACAAGCCCCTTCTCGACGGCGCCATCGAACTGGCCAAGCACAAGCCTGAGTTCTGCGTCATCTTCCAGCGCGAACAGGAAGTGGCCCAACTCATCGAGGGCCGCGATTACAACTGGCACGGGTTCCAGTATGGCGTCGAACCGGCCGAATGCGTCCCCGTAGAGGGCAACCATCCGGCCTATATCCTCTATACCTCTGGCACCACCGGCGCGCCCAAGGGGGTGCTGCGTCCGACCGCGGGTCATCTGGTGGCGCTGAACTGGACGATGAAGAACATCTATAACGTCGATCCGGGCGATGTGTTCTGGGCCGCCTCGGATGTGGGCTGGGTCGTCGGCCACAGCTATATCTGCTATGGCCCGCTGATCCACGGCAACACCACCATCGTGTTCGAGGGCAAGCCCGTGGGCACCCCCGATGCGGGCACCTTCTGGCGGGTGATTTCCGAGCACAAGGTCAAGAGCTTCTTCACCGCCCCCACCGCGATCCGCGCCGTGAAGCGCGAAGATCCCAAGGGCGAGATGCTGGCGAAATACGACCTGAGCTGCCTCAAGGCGCTCTATCTGGCGGGCGAACGGGCCGACCCGGACACCATCGTGTGGGCACAAAAGGCGCTGGGTGTGCCGGTGATCGACCACTGGTGGCAGACCGAAACCGGCTGGACCATCGCCGGCAACCCGCTGGGGATAGAGGAGCTGCCGACAAAACTGGGCTCGCCCGCCAAGGCAATGCCCGGCTATGACGTGCAGATCCTCGACGAGGGCGGCCACCAGATGAAACCGGGCGAGCTGGGCGCCATCGCGGTGAAACTGCCGCTGCCGCCGGGCACCCTGCCCGGCCTTTGGAACGCCGAGGCGCGGTTCAGGAAATCCTATCTGGAGCATTTCCCCGGTTACTATGAGACCGGCGATGCGGGCATGATCGACGAGGACGGATACCTCTATATCATGGCGCGCACCGATGACGTCATCAACGTTGCGGGCCACCGTCTGTCCACCGGTGGCATGGAGGAAGTGCTGGCCAGCCATGAGGATGTGGCCGAATGCGCGGTGATCGGCGTCAGCGACGACCTCAAGGGTCAGATGCCGCTGGGGTTCCTCTGCCTCAACAACGGTTGCAACCGCGACCATGGGGATGTGGTGAAAGAGGTGGTCAAGCTGGTGCGCGACAAGATCGGTCCCGTCGCGGCCTTCAAGCTGGCCGTCGTGGTCGACCGCCTGCCCAAGACCCGCTCGGGCAAGATCCTGCGTGGCACCATGGTTTCGATCGCGGATGGCAAGGACTACAAGATGCCTGCCACCATCGACGATCCGGCCATCCTGGACGAGATCAAGGTCGCGCTGCAATCGCTGGGCTACGCCAAGTAACCCCTAGCGCAACCGCAAAAACAGGCGCCGCCCCCCCCGGGGTGGCGCCTTTTTTGTTGCCCGCATCGCATCCGCCCAACAGCTTGTGATCGCCCGTCATCGCCCCGGCGATTGCCAGACTCTGGGCCGTTTTCTACCCTGACCGCAATCGCTGCAACTGACGAGGTTACCCATGCGTGCATTCCTGACCGCACTGGCCTGTTCCGCCGCCCTGCCCGCCTTGCCCGCCCTGGCAAGCGAAGGGCACCGCATCCAGGTCACCGGAGAACTGATCGATACCTGGTGCTATTATTCCGGTGTCATGGGCGGCCCCGAGGCGGTGGTCGGCTCGGCACATCACACCTGCGCCCTGTGGTGCTCGGCGGGTGGCATCCCGGTGGGATTGCAGGCCGAGGACGGCACCATCTACATGGTGCTCAAGATCGAGCAGGACGACCAGCTGGCCGGGGGCGATACCGCGCTTCGTCTCGCCTCGCACACGGTCGAGGCGGACGGGATGCATTACCAGCGCGACGGTATCAATTACCTGATCGTCGATCAGGTAATCAGCGATCTCGACATTACCAACCTCAATCACGAAGACTATGGTCCCGTGCCCGGTTTCGCCATTCCGGAGCCCAAGGAATGAAGCGCCTCTCGCTTGCATTGGCCCTCTTGGCCAGCCCCGCCTTCGCCCAGGATTTCTCGGCCGGGTCCACCGCCAAGCCCTGGAACCTCTATGCCGAACAGCCCGCGTTTTTCGAGGCCAAGGTGGTCGATCTGCTGTGTGAGCTGACCGGAGACTGCCCCGCCGATTGCGGCGCGGGCAAGCGGCAGTTGGGCCTGTTGCGCAGCGCCGATAACGTGATGGTCCTGCCGCTCAAGAACGGCCAACCGGTGTTTTCTGGCGCCGCCGCCGATCTGGCGCCCTATTGCGGCCAGACGGTCGAGGTGGACGGGCTGCTGATCGACGACCCCGATCTAGGCGCCAAGCATGTCTATCAGGTGCAAAAGATCCGCCTGCCCGGCAGTGAATGGGAAACCGCCAATCGGTTCACCAAGGTCTGGGAGGAAGAGAACCCCGAGGCCACCGGCAAGGGCCCCTGGTTCCGCCGCGATCCGCGCATTCTCAATCATATCGAGGACAAGGGCTATCTGGGCCTGGGTCTGGAAACTGACGAGGCCTTTATCAAGGAGTGGTTCTGATGCGTCTCCTGCTTCGGGCCGCGCTGCTGATGGGGGCCGTTCTGACGGCTCCCGCACAGGCGGGCAACGCTCCGTTGCCTTTCGCTGTGGGCGGTCCTTTCGAACTGACTGATCAGTATGGCGCAAGGCGCAGTCAGGCCGATCCTCAGGGGCACGGGCAGCTTCTGTTCTTTGGCTATGCCACCTGCCCCGGCATCTGCTCGGCGGCAATGCCGATGATGGCCGACGCGGTGGACCGGCTGGCGGATGCGGGCATCCCCGTCACCCCGGTGATGATCACGGTCGACCCCGAACGCGACCGCCCCGGCGAGATGAACGCGCCCCTGGCGCGCTATCACCCGGATTTCATCGGCCTGACCGGATCGGAGGCCGAATTGCAGACGGCCTATAGCGCCTATTCGGTCGAGCGCGAACTGGCCTATGTCGATCCCGAATACGGGCCGGTCTATACCCATGGTGCCTTTATCTATCTGCTGGACGCCAAGGGCGAGGTGCTGAGCCTGTTCCCGCCCATCCTCAGCTCGGACCGGGTGGTGGAACTGGCGCGCAAATACCTGGGCAGCGAGGGGTTGTAACCTAGCGTCACCTTCGGTTCCGGGCGTAGCGTTTGGACAAAGGGCCGCCTAACCTGATGGCAGGAGGCCCCGGACATGACAGAGACAGCGCTTTGGCAATTGGACGCGACCCAGATCGCGGAACATACCACAACCGGCGCGCTGAGCGCCGAACAGGCGGTCGGTGCCGCCATCGACCGGATGCAGGCGGTGAACCCTGACCTGAACGCGGTGGTCGACAGCTGCGCCGAGGCGGCGATGGACCGCGCCCGCGCGCTGGACAAGGCCCGCGCCGCGGGCAAGCCCTGCGGGCCGCTGCACGGAGTGCCGGTCACCATCAAGGTCAATGTGGATCAGACCGGCTATGCCACCACCAACGGTGTGACCGCGCTGAAGGACATGATCGCGCCAGATGACGCACCCGTGGTGCGCAACCTGCAAGATGCGGGCGCGGTGGTGATCGGGCGCACCAACACGCCCGAGTTCTCGTTCCGCGCCGATACCGACAATCCGCTATATGGCCGGACCCATAACCCCTGGGGGCGGCATATCTCGCCCGGTGGCTCCTCGGGCGGGGCCGGATCGGCGGTGATGGCGGGGATCGGCGCGCTGGCCCATGGCAACGATATCGGCGGTTCGCTGCGCTTTCCGGCAGCAGCGAATGGCGCCGTCACCGTGAAACCCGGTCTGGGTCGCGTGCCTGCCTGGAACCCCAGCCAGAAGGCCGAGCGTGGCATGCTGGCGCAATCAATGTCGGTACAGGGGCTGATCACCCGCTCGGCCGCCGATCTGCACCTGGCCATGCCCAGCCTGATCGCCCCCGATCCGCGCGATCCGTTCCACGTGCCCCTGCCCTGGCGCGGCGCGCCGGTCGAAGGGCCGATCCGGGTTGCCTTTACCAAGGCTACCTATGGCTATGACCTGCATCCCGAGGTCGAGGCGGCGCTGGACACCGCCCGCGACGCGCTGCGCGATGCCGGTTATCTGGTCGAAGAGGTCGAGACCCCCGACGCCTTCGAGGCCGGGCGCGCCGGATACCGTGCGCTGATGGGCGAGGTCTGGGCGCTGATGAAGGCGGATGTCGACGCTTCTGGCTCGCACACCGTGCGCGATATCTTCGAGGTCTATTTCCAGGAATTCCCGCCCTTCCACGGTACGGAACTTTTGCAGGTGATGGCCAAACGCAGCCATTATGCGCGCGAATGGTCACTCTTTCTGGAACGCTATCCCCTTGTGCTGGGTCCGTTCCTGCCGCAGCCCTTCTTTGGTCCCGACCGCGACACCGAGGGCGCCGAGGGCGTCCACGAGGTTCTGGGCGCCGCGGTCTGGTCCTACGCGATGAACTTCATGGGCCTGCCTGCCGCCTGTCTGCCGTCGCGCTTGGCGGTTCTGCCGAAGGGGCCGCAACCGATCAACGTGCAGATCACCTCCCGCCGCTGGCGCGAGGATATGGCGGTGGACGCCGCCGCCGCGATCGAGGCGCGCGTCGGTCGCATGGCGCCGCATCTGTGGGCACTAATGGCATGACAGTCGAAGGGATGTTTTGCCGAAATTGACCCCGGGCAAGGGGTACGGGAACTGCCCGGGGCCATCTCTTCAGTAAAATTAGACGGTCGATGGACGCGCGGACGCAAGCCTAAACCTGCGTCCGCTGCTTACCATGCGAACTCGTCCCAACACCCGACACGAAGCAGCCACTCACTTCCACTCCATGCGATGTATCGGCATGATCTAAGCTGCCAGAAAGCCGCACACTTTCCTGTGAAGTTGGTCACATATCTGCGAAATTTCCGTAAACGGATGACAGATCAGGTGAATTGTTCGGAAATCAGCCGCTCTTCGAGGCCGTGGCCGGGATCGAACAGGATCCGGTGACGGATCGTGGGCTCGGACTGGATCTCGACCCAGTCGATATCCGGGATCGACGTTGAATCGGCATCGGCCATGACCGGGCGCTTGTCGGCATCGACCACATCGAACCGGACCTTGGCGGTCTTTGGCAACAGCGCCCCACGCCAGCGGCGCGGCCGAAAGGCGGCAATGGCGGTCAGCGCCAGCACATCCGACCCGATCGGCAAGATCGGCCCATGCGCCGAATAGTTATAGGCGGTCGACCCCGCCGGCGTCGCCACCAGCGCCCCATCGCAAACCAGTTCCGCCAGCCTGAGCCGCCCGTCGACCGAAATTTTCAACCGCGCCGCCTGTGGCCCCGCGCGAAGCAGCGACACCTCGTTGATCGCCAGTGCCCGATGTATCTGCCCCGCCTGATCCATCGCGGTCATCGACAAGGGGTTGATGATCTCTTCCTCGGCCTCCGCCAGACGCTCCAGCAGGTTGGTCTCGGCATATTCGTTCATCAGAAAGCCGATGGTGCCCCGGTTCATGCCATAGACCGGCACATCCAGATGCTGGGTGCTGTGCAAGGTGCGCAGCATGTAGCCATCCCCGCCCAGTGCGACGATCACCTCGGCGTCGCGGGGGGCCACGTTGCCGTAGCGGCCAATCAACGCGGCACGCGCGGTCTGGGCCACCGGCGCGTCGCTGGCGAGAAAGGCGATTCTTTTGGGCATCTATCGAGGTTTCCGGTGTTGCGCATTCGGTTCCGAAACAACCACACCTTTCCCCCAGTGGCCAGACTTGACGCCGCAGTTGGCCAATTCGTCGCTTTACAGCCTTTTGCGTTGCCCCGGTTTCCGATAGGAAATCGCGGAAATCGACCCTTCTCATGCGGAGCTGTCATGAACGCGAGCCACCAGGACCCCGGATTTTTCACAGAGGCGCTTTCGGAGCGTGATCCCGAGCTGTTCGGGGCGATCACCTCCGAGCTGGGGCGCCAGCGCGACGAGATCGAGCTGATCGCGTCCGAAAACATCGTCTCGGCCGCCGTGATGCAGGCGCAGGGCTCGGTGATGACCAACAAATACGCCGAAGGGTACCCCGGCCGGCGTTATTACGGCGGCTGCCAATATGTCGACATCGCCGAAAACCTGGCGATCGAGCGGGCCAAGCAGCTGTTTGGCTGCGGCTTTGCCAATGTGCAGCCCAACTCGGGCAGCCAGGCCAACCAGGGCGTGTTCCAGGCGCTGATCAAGCCGGGCGACACCATCCTGGGCATGAGCCTGGACGCGGGCGGCCACCTGACCCATGGCGCCGCGCCC